>DATBMH010000093.1:0-37438 GCA_036554945.1 Gaiellaceae bacterium
AGCGGCGGCTGATCGTGCGCATCACGCCGAAGCGTGTGTTCGCGCGCGGGTTCTGAGCTTGCTGCGGGAGGTGGGGCCCAGGGACGGGCTCCAGAACGAGCAGGAGACGCTGGCGCCGGAGACCCGCGCCGAGCTCGTCGAGCGGCTGGCGGCGGCCGGGCTCCGCAGGATCGAGGCGGCGAGCTTCGTCAACCCCGACCGCGTCCCGCAGATGGCCGGCGCGGAGGAGGTCGTCGCCGCCCTGGAGCGGCGCGACGACGTCGTGTACTCGGGCCTCGCCCTGAACGAGCGCGGGTACGACCGGCTGCGGGGGACGGGCCTGGACGAGGTGAGCTTCGCGGTCGCGGCGACGGAGAGCTTCTCGCAGCGGAACGCCGGTGCCTCGGTTGAGGCGGCCCTGGGTGACGCCGAGACCATCGTCCGCCGCGCGCGAGAGGACGGGATCCGCGCCAGCGTCACGATCTCCGTCGCCTTCGGCTGCCCGTTCGAGGGCGCCGTCGAGCCCGGGCGCGTCGTCGAGCTCGCCGCGCGCCTCGCCGCGTCCGACCCGGACGAGCTCGTCCTCGCGGACACCATCGGCGTCGCCACGCCGCGCTCGGTGACGCCGCTCGTCGAGCGCGTCGCTGCGCTGGGCAAGCCCGTGGGCGGCCACTTCCACAACACGCGCAACACCGGCTACGCGAACGCGTACGCGGCGCTCGAGGCGGGTGCGACGGCGCTCGACTCGTCGGTGGGCGGCCTCGGCGGCTGTCCCTTCGCGCCGAAGGCGACCGGCAACGTGGCGACCGAGGATCTCGCCTATCTGCTCGAGGGCGAGGGCGTCGAGACCGGCGTCGACCTCGACGCGCTGATCGCGGTCTCGGAGTGGCTCGAGGAGCTCCTGGGCCGGCGCCTGGAGGGCTACCTGTACCGCGCGGGCCCGTTCAGATCACGGCCAGGATGAGCAGGACGATCACGGCGAGAAGGGCGAGCCCCAGGAAGGCTGCGAGGAATCCGACGAGCACGAGCTTCGCGAGCTTGCCGGTCGAGTCCTCGGATGCAGTCGCCCCGGGCTGGAAGGCGGCCATGATCTGCTCCTCGACGTGGCGCTCGATCCGCTCGGCGAGCGCGTCCGCGCCCGTCTTAGGCGGCTCCGAGGTCTTGAGCGGCGGAAACGACTCACCCTGGTCGTCGAACGCCAGCTGGAAGATCCGCTCGTGCTGGACGTCCTTGAGGGTCGCCTCCCCGAGGTCCCGGATCTCCGACCCCTCGGGGATGTTGTTCCCGACGAGCGCCCGCGTCGTCTCCGACAGCAGGATCTGGCCGCCGTGCCCGGCCGAGCAGATCCGGGCCGCACGCACGACGTCCATGCCGAGGTAGCCCTCCTCGCCGACCGTCGGCTCGCCCGTGTGCAGGCCCATGCGCACCCTGACCTCGGCGCCCTCGGGCCACTCGTGCTCACCCAGCGCCCGCTGCGCCGACACTGCGCCGGCGACCGCGTCCCCGGCGCGCGTGAACGAGAAGAAGAACGCGTCGCCCTGGGTGTCGATCTCCCGGCCGCCCGCCGCCGACAGCTCCTCCCGGACGATCCGCCGGTGCTCGCGGTGGACGTCGGCGTACCGGTCGCCAAGCTGCTCGAGCAGCCGCGTGGAGCCCTCGATGTCCGAGAAGAGGAAGGTGACCGTGCCGCCGGGGAGGCTCAATCCGTCGGCAAGAGGCCGAGGCTCTCCTCGGCGCTCAGGACGGGAACGTCGTCGTCGAGCGGCTCCTCCGCCGGCTCGGCGTCTTCCTCGGGCTCGACGAGGTCGTCGGGCGTCTCGGTCACGGGGGCTAGCCTAGGTCAATGAACCGTCTCGCGGACGAGACGAGCCCGCACCTCCTCCAGCACGCCGAGGCGCCGCTTGCGGCGCCGACCATAGAGCCCGTGCCGGCTCTGCCGGCTCGGGCGTCTGGGGCGCGTAGCTGATGAACCGTCTCGCGGACGAGACGAGCCCGTACCTCCTCCAGCACGCCGACAACCCCGTGCACTGGCACCCCTGGGGCGAGGAGGCGTTCGAGCGGGCGCGCGCGGAGGACCGGCCGATCCTGCTCTCGATCGGCTACTCCGCCTGCCACTGGTGCCACGTGATGGCGCACGAGTCCTTCGAGGACGACGAGACCGCCGAGCTCATGAACGAGCGGTTCGTGAACGTGAAGGTCGACCGCGAGGAGCGGCCCGACGTCGACGCGCTCTACATGGACGCCGTCGTCGCGCTCACCGGGCACGGAGGCTGGCCGATGACGGTCTTCCTCAACCCCGAAGGCGAGCCCTTCTTCGGCGGGACGTACTTCCCGCCCGAGCCGCGCCACGGGATGCCGGCGTTCCGCGACGTCCTCACGGCGGTGTCGGACCTCTACCGCGAGCGCCCGTCCGCCGCCGAGGGGACGGCGCGGCAGCTCGTCGACGCGATCCGCGCGTCGACCCAGGTGCGGCCCAGCACCGACCCGCTGACCGAGTCGATCCCGGCCGAGGCGTCGCGTGCGCTCCGGCGACAGTTCGACCCGGACTGGGGCGGCTTCGGCGGCGCGCCGAAGTTCCCGCAGGCACCGGTGCTCGAGTTCCTGCTCCGCAGGCACCTCCGCGGCGAGGACGAGGCGCTGCCGATGGTGGTGAGGACGCTGGACGCGATGGCCGCCGGCGGCATGTACGACCTGCTCGGCGGGGGATTCCACCGCTACTCGGTCGACCGGCAGTGGCTCGTCCCGCACTTCGAGAAGATGCTCTACGACAACGCGCTGCTCGCCTCGACGTACCTTCACGCGTGGGTGGTCACGGGCGACGAGCGGTACCGGCAGGTCGCCGAGGAGACGCTCGACTACGTGGTCCGCGAGCTCGCGCTTCCCGAGGGCGGCCTCGCCTCCGCGCAGGACGCCGACACCGAAGGGGTCGAGGGGCTCACCTTCACGTGGACGCCGGAGGAAGGGGTCCCGGAGGAGCTCCTGCAGCCCTTCGAGGAGGGCCGCTCGATCATCCGCGGCGAGCTCGACGAGGAGCTGCGGCGGCGGCTCTGGGAGGTCCGGGAGCAGCGGCCGAAGCCCGCACGGGACGACAAGGCGATCGCGTCGTGGAACGGCCTGGCGCTCGCGGCGCTCGCCGAGGGCGGCCGGCGCCTCGACCGCCCGGATCTGGTCGACGCGGCGCGCCGGGTCGCCGAGTTCCTGCTCGGCCCGCTGAGCGGCGGCGACGGCCGTCTCTACCGGAGCTACCGCGAGGGCCGTGCCAAGACGACCGGCTTCCTCGAGGACTACGCCGACGTCGCGCGCGGCCTGCTCGAGCTCCACGTCGCGACCGGTGAGCTCCGCTGGCTCGAAAAGGCGAACCGCCTCGCCCGGCTCGCGGTCGAGCTCTTCGCCGACGCCGAGCACGGGGGCTTCTTCCGCACACCGGAGGGCGGCGAGCGCTTGATCGCCCGCCAGAAAGCGTTCGACGACAGCCCCACGCCCTCGGGGAACTCGATGCTCGCGGAGGTGCTCCTGCGCCTCGCCCGGCTCTACGGCGACGCGGAGCTCGAGCGCCTCGCGGTCGGTGTCTTCCGCCTGATCGCGCCCGCGCTGACCCGAGCGCCGCAGGCGTTCGGCCACGCGCTGGCGGCGCTCGACCTCCATTTCTCGCCCCCGCGCGAGCTCGCGATCGTCGGTCCGCCGGACAGTGAGATCGCACGGGCGGCCCTCTCCGGCTTCGATCCGAACGCCGTCGTCGCCTTCGGTCCGGGCGACGGCGTTCCGCTGCTGGACGGCAAGGAGCTGGTGGACGGAAACCCGGCCGTCTACGTGTGCGAGCATTTCGCATGCGCCGCGCCGGTGACGTCTCCCGAGAACTTTTCCAGGACGCTTACAAACACCTAACGCCGATCTGGCGTTCTACCGGGTGGATGACGAGCCAACGGCCGGGGGCGTGGGGGGTCCTTGCGGCATCGGTATCGATGCTGGCGCTCTCGGCCACGCTCGTCGCTCTCCTGGCACGGGGGGAGGCTGCAGAAGCCTCCCCCTCACGCCTGACCCAGACGCAGACGAGGCCGAACGTCCTCGTCGTGATGACGGACGACCAGACGCTCGAGTCGATGCGGGTCATGTCCAACGTGAACTCGCTCCTCGCCGCCCAGGGCACGACCTTCCTGAACAACTTCGCGTCGTTCCCGCTCTGCTGCCCGTCGCGGACGACCTACATCACGGGCCAGTACGGCCACAACCACACGATCATGGGCAACGCGGCGCCGAGCGGCGGCTACGAGAAGCTGGCGCCGACCCACGCGAACACGCTGCCCGCGTGGCTCCGGCAGGCGGGCTACCACACCGTCCACGTCGGGAAGTACCTGAACGGCTACGGGACGGTGCGGCCCACCGAGGTCCCGGCAGGCTGGGTGGAGTGGTACGGCTCGACCGACCCGTCGACGTACCGCTTCTACAACTACACGCTGAACGAGAACGGCCGGCTCGTGACCTACGGCACGGGCGCCGCGAACTACCAGACCGACGTCTACGCGCGAAAGGCGGTCGACCTGATCCGCCGCCACGCGCCCTCGACCCAGCCGTTCTTCCTCTCGGTCGCCTTCCTCGCGCCGCACAGCGGCGGCCCGCGCGACGCCGACGACCCCGCGAACCAGGCCACGCCGTCGCCGGCGCCGCGGCACCGGAACCGCTACGCGAGCGAGCCGCTGCCGCTCCCGCCGTCGTTCAACGAGGCCGACGTCTCCGACAAGCCCGCCGCCATCCGCAACCTGACGCCGATCCCGCCGGCGCGGATCAACGGGATCACCGAGAACTACCGGCAGCGCCTCGAGTCGCTGCTCGCGGTCGACGAGGGGGTGCGGGACATCGTCGCCGCGCTGCAGGCCACGGGCGAGCTGAACCGGACGCTGATCGTGTTCACGTCCGACAACGGGTTCTTCCACGGCGAGCACCGCGTCCGCGACGGGAAGGTGCGCGTCTACGAGCCGTCCGTCCGGGTGCCGCTGATCCTGCGCGGGCCGGGCGTCCCGGCCGGCGCCCGCCGGACGAACCTCGTGTCGAACGTCGACCTCGCGGCCACGATCCTCGACGTCGCCAACGCGCGGCCCGGACGCCGCGCCGACGGCCGCTCGCTGCTGCCGTTCGCGCGCGACTCGCTCCTGCGCGCCGGCCGGGACATCCTGCTCGAGACGACGACGTACGCGGCCATCCGCACGCCCCGCTACGTCTTCGTCCAGCACACGACCGGCGAGCAGGAGCTCTACGACCTCGCCCGCGACCCGAACCAGCTCCAGAGCCTCCACGCGAGCGCCGATCCGCGGTCCGTCGCGCTGAAGAACGACCTCGCGGCGCGGCTCGCCCGGCTCCGCGCCTGCGCGGGCGACGCCTGCCGCCGCGGGCCCGACCTCCGGATCCGGCTCCGCTACCGGTCCGGCCCGGGCAACTGCGCCCGGTCGACCATTCGCCTGCGCATCGCGGGCTCGGCGGCCTCCAGGATCGCGGGCGTCAGCTTCTACCGCGGCCGGACGCGCTTCAAGCGCGACACGCGGGCGCCGTACACGGCGTCGATCGCGCCGCGGCGAGTCCGCACGACCACACGCATCCGGGCGCTGGTCGCGCTCCGCGACTCGCGCAGCGTCTCGCTCGACCGCTTGCTGCGCGCGTGCCAGTCCTAGCGGCTTAAGCCAACCGCTGCTTCGGTCGATGTCGAAGGGATGAGCGCGGAGAAGCTCCACGACGCGATCCAGGTGAGCCAGGAGGACAACGGCCGGCTCGACGCCGCCGTCCTCGTCGGCTGGGTCGTCGTCGCCGAGTGGGTCGGTCCCGACGGCACGCGCACGCTCACGCGCATGAGCGGGACCCCCGGCGGCGCGGTTCCACCCGAGTGGCAGACCCGTGGGTACCTCCACGAGGCGCTGTTCGGCAAGTGGAACAACGAGTGAGGTAACGGCTTACGATCCGGCGGCCGTGGCGCTGCTGGAGGTCAGGAACGTCACTCGGCGGTTCGGGGGGATCGTCGCGCTCGACGACGTCTCGTTCGACGTCGACGCCGGGCAGATCGCGGGGCTGATCGGGCCGAACGGCGCCGGAAAGACCACGGTCTTCAACGTCATCACGCGGCTGTACCGGCCGGACTCCGGCCAGGTGCTCTTCGACGGCTCCAGCCTCATGCGGACTGCGCCGCACAGGATCGTCCGCCGCGGGATCGCACGAACGTTCCAGAACGTCGAGCTCTTCCCGGGCATGTCGGTCCTGGACAACGTCCTCGTCGGGACCCACTCGCGCAGCGGCTGGTTCGCCGAGCGCCGCGCTCGCCGCGCGGCCGAGGAGGCGCTCGAGGAGGTGGGCGCCGCCGAGGTCGCCGGGCGGCCGGCCGTCGGCCTTCCGTTCGGGACGCTCAAGCGCGTCGAGCTCGCCCGCGCGCTGGCGGCCTCGCCGCGGCTCCTGCTGCTGGACGAGCCGGCCGGCGGGCTCAACCACGAGGAGGTCGACGCCCTCGGCGGGCTGATCCGGCGGATCCGCAAGCAGCGCGACCTGACGATCCTGCTCGTCGAGCACCACATGAGCCTCGTCATGTCGGTGTCCGACCGCGTGCAGGTGCTCGACTTCGGCCGCAAGATCGCCGAGGGCACGCCGGAGGAGGTCCAGCGCGACCCGGCGGTAATCGAGGCCTATCTGGGGGAGGTGCCGCCATCGCCGCCATCCTCGAGCTGAGGGACGTCGAGGCGCGCTACGGCCCCGTCCAGGCGCTGCACGGCGTCACGCTGCGCGTCGACGACGGCGAGATGGTCGCCGTGCTGGGCCCGAACGGCGCGGGGAAGACGACGACCCTGCGCGCAGTCTCCGGCACGGTCGCCCGGCGCGGCGAGGTCGTGTTCGACGGCAAGCGCCTCCCGCGCTCCGCCGAGCGGACGTCGCGGCTCGGGATCGCCCACGTCCCCGAGGGACGGGGGACCTTCTCCGACCTGACGGTGCTCGAGAACCTCCGGCTCGGCGCGTACACGCGCCGGAACGGCGTGGACGACGACCTCGAGCGCCTGTTCGGCTTCTTCGGCTGGATGCGCGACCGGCGCGACCAGCCGGCAGGAACGCTGAGCGGCGGCGAGCAGCAGATGCTGGCGCTGGCCCGCGCGCTGATGGGCCGGCCGCGGCTGCTGCTCATGGACGAGCCGTCGCTCGGCCTCGCGCCGATGGTCGTCCGGGAGATCTTCGCGATCGTGCGGCGGCTGAACGAGGAGGAGAAGCTGAGCGTCCTCGTCGTGGAGCAGAACGCGGCGGTCGCGCTGGAATCGTCGAGCCGCGCGTACGTGCTCGAGGCCGGGACGGTGGCACTGGAGGGCCCGAGCGAGGAGCTTGCCCGCAACGAAGACGTCCGGCGGAGCTACCTGGGGTACTAGGTGCCCCTCCAGGCAATACATACCGGCTTCTGGCCCGCGATCACGCGGCGCCAGACCCAGCGCTCCTACGAGCGAAGGCTGTCCAGCCTTCGCTCGTCGGAGCGCAGACTCTGGCTTGGTGCTCCCGACCCAGAAGCTCGGCAGCATCACCTGAAGGGGCACCGATGACGGAGCTCCTCCAGCAGGTGGTGATCGGGCTCGCGTCGGGGTCGATCTACGGGCTGCTCGCGCTCGCGCTGGTGCTGATCCACCGAGCGACGGGCGTCATCAACTTCGCGCAGGGCGAGATGGCGATGTTCTCGACCTACATCGCGTGGCAGCTCGTCCAGTGGGACGTTCCGTACTGGCTCGCCTTTGCCGGGACGCTCGTGATCTCGTTCCTCGGCGGCCTGGCGATCCAGCGGGTGGTGATCCGGCCGGTCGAGCGGGCGCCGATCCTCACCGTCGTGATGGTGACCATCGGGCTGCTCCTCGTCTTCAACGGCCTGGCGACCTGGCTCTGGTCGGGCGAGGTTCGGACGTTCCCGCCGAACCGGCCCTTCCCGACCAGGACGTTCGACATCGGCGGCGTCGTGATCAACGTCCAGGACATCGGGATCATCCTCGTGACCTTCGGCCTGGTCGTCGCGCTCTGGGCGTTCTTCCAGTTCACGAAGGTCGGGCTCGCCCTGCGGGCGGCGGCGCTCTACCCGGACTCGAGCCGCCTCGTCGGGATCCGGGTCGGCTGGATGCTCGGGATCGGCTGGGGGCTCGCAGCGGCGCTCGGCGCTGTCAGCGGGATGTTCACGGCCGCCGCCTTCCCGCCGCTCGAGCCGACGATGATGCAGGCGGTCCTGATCTACGCCTTCGCGGCGGCGGTGCTGGGCGGCATCGACAGCCCGGGCGGCGCCGTCCTCGGCGGGCTCGTCCTCGGCGTCTTCCTCAACCTCGTCGGGACCTACGCGGACGACCTGCAGGACGCCGGGTTCCCGGTCGACCTCGAAGGGCTCCGGCTGCCGGTCGCCTTCGTGTTCATCCTGGCGCTCCTGCTCGTGCGGCCGCAGGGCCTGTTCGGGCGGGCCGCAGCGAGGCGCGTCTGATGCCAAGTAACACTGTGTCACTTGCTCCGCAGCGCGTCGTGATCCCGCCCGAGAAGCCGACGCGAGGCGCCGATGCGACCAAGTAACACTGTGTTACTTGCCTGGGGCGCCCGCGTCCTCGGCGTCGCGGCGTTCGTCGTCGCGATCGCGCTCCTGCCGCGCTTCCTGAGCGACTTCCGTGCCTCGGAGTTCGCCCGCG
Source organism: Gaiellaceae bacterium (assembly GCA_036554945.1). GTDB lineage: Bacteria > Actinomycetota > Thermoleophilia > Gaiellales > Gaiellaceae > JACDAN01. Next base: position 8,643 of record DATBMH010000093.1, read on the forward strand.
TCGGGATCTTCTTCATCGCGCTGACCGGCCTCCAGATCCTTACGGGCTACACGGGCCAGATCTCGCTCGGTCACGGCGCCTTCATGGCCATCGGCGGCTACGTCAGCGCGCTCCTGATCCTCGGCCGCCCCGGGCTCGAGGCCTCGCAGCTCGAGGCGCCGAGCTGGCTGCCGGTCGGGGACGGGATGAAGGACGTCTGGACGATCCCGATCGCCGCGCTCGTCGCCGGCGTCTTCGGCTTCTTCGTCGGGCTGCCCGCGCTGCGCCTCCGCGGCCTCTACCTGGCGCTCGTGACCTTCGCGCTCGCCGTGTCCATCCCGCTGATCCTTCGCGAGCCGGAGACCCTGACGGGCGGCACGAACGGCCTCAACCTGTTCGGGACGACCGAGGACCGCCTGACCGGCGCGATCGACAACACCGTCCACATCCCGGTCCTCGACAAGGACCTGACCTTCAACGACTGGACGTACTACCTCGCGTGGACGATCGGCCTGATCGGGCTCGCGGCGGCCTGGGTGCTGCTGCGGGGCCGCCCGGGCCGCGCCTTCCGCGCGATCCGCGACAGCGAGGTCGCGGCGTCGTCGTCGGGCGTCAGCCTCGCCTCGTACAAGACCCTCGCCTTCGCGATCAGCGCCGCCTACGCCGGCGCCGCAGGTGCGCTGCTGACGATCGTCTCGACCATCGTCACGCCGGGGAGCTTCCCGGTCTTCCTCTCGATCCAGCTGCTGATCGGCGTCGTCATCGCCGGCCTCGGCTCGCTCCTCGGCCTGATCCTCGGCGCGCTCTTCATCTACTACCTGCCGGTGGGGATCCAGGAGCTCTCGGAGCTCGGCGCGCTGCCCGACGGCCTGCAGGACGCGGCCAAGTCCCCGGGCATGCCGTCGGTCATCTACGGCGTCGTGCTGATTCTCGTGATGTTCCTGCTGCCACGGGGCGCCGCGTGGTTCCTCTCGAAGGTTTCCTTTCCGCTAACAAAGCGGCTATAGGATCGTCTCCGAGCAGGGATGCGGAGGACGTCCATTCTCATCGGGGTCTTGGCGGCGGCGCTTGCGCTCGCGCTTCCGGCTGCGCACGGGCGCGAGACGGCGGACCCCGGCGTCACGAGCAACTCGATCCTGATCGGCGGCACAACCCCGCTCTCCGGGGTCGCGTCGGCCTACGCCTCGGTCGCCCGCGGCGCGGAGGCGTACTTCAAGTACGTGAACGCGCGCGGCGGCGTCAACGGTCGGCGGATCCAGTACAAGTACCTCGACGACGGCTACAACCCGTCGACGACCGTCCAGCAGACGCGCCAGCTCGTCCAGCAGGACCGCGTCTTCGCGATCTTCAACAGCCTCGGGACCGAGCACAACCTCGCGATCAGGGACTACCTGAACCAGGTTCGCGTCCCGCAGATCTTCGCGGCCACCGGCGCCCGCACGTTCGGCACCGCGTACCGCAAGTACCCGTGGACGATGGGCTACCAGCCGAGCTACTACGGCGAGGCGATCATCTACGGGCGCTGGATCCAGGCGAATCGGAAGAACGCCCGGATCGCGATCATCTACCAGAACGACGACTACGGGAAGGAGCTGATCGCCGGGCTGCGGAAGGGCCTCGGGCGGATGGCCAACCGGATCGTCGCGCTGCAAGGCTACGAGGTCACGGCGACCGACGTCCAGTCGCAGGTCGCCCGACTGAAGACCTCGAACGCGAACACGTTCATGGTCTTCGGGACGCCGCGCTACGCGATCCAGTCGTTCATCTACGCGAACCGGCTCGGGTGGAAGCCCCTGATGTTCGTGAACTCGGTCTCGAGCGCGTCGAACATCATGGAGATCGCCTCCGACGCGGGGAACAACCCGCGCGTCCGCGGTGCGATCTCGATCCAGTTCCTCAAGGACCCGACCGACTCGACGAGATGGTCCGGCGACGCGGGGATGAGGCTCTACAGGTCGATCATGAAGCGCTACCTCCCGCGCGGGAACGCGAACGACGTCTACCACGTCTACGCGATGGCGGCGGCGCACAGCTTCGTCGAGGCGCTGCGCAAGGCCGGCCGGAACCCGACCCGCGCCGGCGTGATGGCTCAGCTGGCGAAGCTGAACTCGAAGAACCCGTTCACGATCCCCGGCGTGACCATCAAGACCGGCCGGGTCGACCGCTTCCCGATCGAGCAGGTGCAGCTCACCCGCTGGACGGTCAACCGGCGCGGCGACGGACGCTGGGTCCGCTTCGGCCCGCTGCAGCGCACGCCCGGCTAGCTCTCGGCTACTAGGCTGCGCCCGTGGAGGCGCGGGAACTCCTCGAGGCGTCGACGGACGAGCTCTGCGCCGACGCGCGGTCGGTCCGTGGCGGGACGCGCGTCACGTACTCGCCCAAGGTCTTCATCCCGCTGACGAAGCTCTGCCGCGACGTCTGCCACTACTGCACGTTCGCTCGGCCGCCGCGGAGGGGCGAGCGGGCGTACATGTCCGAGGACGAGGTGCTGGAGGTCGCGCGGGCCGGCGCCGCGGCGGGCTGCCGGGAGGCGCTCTTCACGCTCGGCGACAAGCCGGAGCTCCGCTACCGCGCCGCGCGGGAGGAGCTCGCGGCGCTCGGGTGCGAGACGACGCTCGAGCACCTGGCTCGGTGCGCGCGCCTCGTCCTGGAGGAGACGGGCCTGCTCCCGCACCTGAACCCGGGCATCATGTCCCGCGAGGACCTCGCTGCGCTGCGCGAGGTGTCGGTCTCGATGGGGCTCATGCTCGAGACCGCCTCCGACCGGCTGTCGCAGCGGGGGCTGCCCCACCACGGCTCGCCGGACAAGGTCCCGGCTCGGCGGCTGGAGACGATCGCGCTCGCCGGCGAGCTGTCGATCCCGTTCACGACGGGGATCCTGATCGGGATCGGCGAGACGCGGCTCGAGCGGATCGAGGCGCTGGCGGCGATCGCCGAGCTGGCGGAGCGCCACGGACATGTCCAGGAGGTGATCGTCCAGAACTTCCGGGCGAAGCCGGACACGAAGATGGCCGCCCACCCGGAGCCCTCGCTCGACGAGCTGCTCTGGACGGCGGCCGCAGCGCGGCTCGTCCTGCCGCCGACGGTGCACGTCCAGTGCCCGCCCAACCTGAGCTACGACGACTTCCCCCGGCTCCTCGACGCGGGGATCGACGACTGGGGCGGCGTCTCCTCGGTCACCGTCGACCACGTGAACCCGGAGGCGCCGTGGCCGGAGATCGAGCGGCTCGGTGATGCAACACAAGCGGCGGGGTTGAGCCTCGCGCCGCGCCTCGCGATCTACCCCGAGTATGTGGGAGAGCTCGGGCGCTGGACCGACCCTTGTGTTGCATCACACGTCCTCCGTGCCGCCGACGGCGACGGCCTGGCGCGGGACGACCGCTGGGCGGCCGGAGCGCACACGCCGATCCCGTTCACGCCCCGCGACGCGCTGCCGGTGGACACCGCGGACGAGCTCGGCGAGGACGAGATCGTCCGCCTGTTCGAGGCGCGCGGAGAGGAGGCCCACCGCGTCTTCGCCGCCGCGGATGCGCTGCGCCGCGAGGTCAGCGGCGACACCGTCACCTACGTCGTCACCCGAAACGTCAACTACACGAACGTCTGCTACTTCCGGTGCGGCTTCTGCGCCTTCTCGAAGGGCCGGCTTGCGGCGAACCTCCGCGGGCGGCCGTACCTCGTGCCGAACGCGGAGATCGTGCGCCGCGCGCACGAGGCCTGGGACCGCGGCGCCGTCGAGATCTGCCTCCAGGGCGGGATCCACCCCGGCTTCACCGGCGAGACGTACCTCGAGATCTGCCGCGCGATCAAGGCCGAGCTCCCGGATCTCCACGTCCACGCGTTCTCGGCGCTCGAGGTCTGGCAGGGCGCCGCGACCCTCGGCCTCCCGCTGGAGGACTACCTCGCCGCGCTCCGCGACGTCGGCCTTGCCTCGCTGCCCGGAACCGCCGCCGAGATCCTTGACGACGAGATCCGCAGGGTCATCTGCCCGGACAAGGTCTCGACGGCGCAGTGGCTCCGGGTGCACGACGCGGCGCACCGGGTCGGCCTCCGATCGACGACAACGGTGATGTTCGGCCACGTCGATGGGCCGCGGAGCTGGGCCCGCCACCTGATCGAGCTCCGGGAGCAGCAGCGCAGCACCGGCGGCTTCACGGAGTTCGTCCCGCTGCCGTTCGTCCACATGGAGGCGCCGATGTACCTCCGCGGCGAGGCGCGGCCAGGCCCGACCTTCCGCGAGGCGATGCTCATGCACGCCGTGGGGCGCCTGGCGCTCCATCCGTGGATCACGAACGTCCAGGCGTCGTGGGTGAAGCTCGGCGTCGAGGGCGCGCAGGCCGTCCTCCGTGCCGGTGCGAACGACCTCGGCGGGACGCTGATGAACGAGTCGATCTCCCGGGCTGCCGGCGCCGACCACGGCCAGGAGTTCCCGCCGGAGGCGATGGAGGCCGCGATCCGTGCGATCGGCCGCACGCCGAGACAGCGGACGACGCTCTACGGCGAAGCGCCGCCGGACCGGGTGGCTGCGTCGTTCGGCGCGCCGCCGCTCTCCGAGCCGGTCAACCCGCCGGCGAACGAAGCGGGGCTCAAGCCGCTGCCGGTCCTCGACCGGCCGGGGCTTCTCGCCCGCGCGACGGGGTAGGAGAGCTCAGCGGGGGAGTCGCTGCCAGGCCGGATCTGCGCCGGCGACGAGGAAGCGTCTTCCCTGACCGTCGGTGTTCATCACGAAGATCCGACCGCGAAACCGTTGGCGATGCTCCCCGAACAGGCCGAAGGCGATCTGGGTTCCGTCGGGAGAGAACGCAGGGGTCCCGCCGCGGCCGAGGCTAATCCTGCTCGACCTGTCCCTCGTGGCGAGAACAATCGTGCCGGGAGCTGGCTCCTGGAACGCCAGCCAGCGCCCGTTCGGCGACCAGTCGAGTGTCCCGAGGTAGTCGTAGCCCGGCGACACGACCTTCTGGCTGCCGCCGTTGGGCCCTGAGAAGCAGATGCCGCCACCCTTCATGTACGCGATCTCCCGGCCTGACGGCGACCAGGTCGGCGCGTCGGCAGCTTGCACGATTTGGCGAAGTTTCGTTCCGTCCGCGTTCATCCGGATCACGCACGCCGAGGACGCGAGGCACTCGCCGGCGTGCCGGGGCCGCGCATCCGAGTTGAAGAACGCGCCCTCGAGCTCCGGACAGACACGCTCGAACGCCAGCGAGCTGCCGTCGCGCGACCAGGTCGGAGACGCGTCAACGGCCTTACGCCCGCTTTCGGAGCAGCGGACGCGCTCGGTGAGGAACTTGAGACCGGTGCCGTTCGCGTTCACGACGCAGATCCTCCCGCGGCATGAGAAAGCCAGCCGCTTCCCGTCGGGCGACCACTCCGGAGTCGACACCGGCACGCGGGAGTCGCCCGGTACCCGGCCGACAACCGTCCTACGCCTCGTTCCGTCGGCGTTGATCGTCTGCAGCGCTCCGTGCCAGACGAAAGCGATCTTCCCGTTTCGTCCCGGGTGAGCCGATTCGCCTGGATCCGGTGCCGCCAAGCTGACCACCGCGAAGCCCACGGCGAGGGTCGTGGTTCCGAGGCCGAGTCGGCTCCACGTCACCCGCCGAACATACGCCCCCTTGCTCGGGATCTCAATACTCGTGGCCTGGTTGGGCGGTCACGAACAGCCGGCCTTCAGTCCTCCGCGCCTGACGGCCTTGTGGAGGCGAACGGGGCGCGAGACGCCCCGGAGCTCCACGTCCCCGACCAGCTCGAAGTCCAGCCCCTCGTCCTCGGCGCACTGCCGCGCCTCTTCGCTGACGAGCACCTCGCCGGCACTCGCGTAGTCGGCGATCCGGGCGGCGATGTTCACGGTGCGCCCGAAGTAGTCGCCCTCCTGGACGATGACCGGCCCTGCGCTGATCCCGATCCGCGCCTCCACCGAGATCGCCTCCTCGGTCGCCTCGACGAGCTCCACGCCGCCGATGACCGCGCCGGCCGGGTCGGAGTAGTGGAACATCACGCCGTCGCCCAGCCACTTGACCGGCCGGCCGCCGTGGGCCTGGGCCGTGTCCTGCACGACGGTGGCGAGGTCGGAGGCGACGGCGGCTGCCGCCTCGTCTCCACGCTCCTCCGCGAGCGCGGTGTAGCCGGTGAGGTCGAGGAAGGCGATCGCGGGCGGCTGCCTCGGCGGCCGCTGTGCGATCGCCCGCTCCTCGAGCCAGCTCTCGGTCCGTCCCACGAGGTACTCCAGCACGACGCGCTCGCGATGCCTGCGCTGGAGCCACGGGACCAGCTGCTGCGTCATCTGGCTGAACGACGCCCCCTTCTCGTAGGTGAGCCGGTCCTTCTCCTCGTTGGACAGGTGATCGAACTCGTCGACGCGCTCGCGGACCGTGCGGTCGAAGAACTGGATCCCCGACGTGACGAGCCGCTGCATGCTGCCGCCGTAGAGCCGGGCGAAGCGCGACAGGTCGTCCTCGTCGGCCAGGTCGAGCGCCGACACGATCAGCGAGAGCATCTCGGCGTCCTCCGTGCGGATCCGGTCGTCGTCGGAGGCGGGAAAGCCCATCTCCGCGCTCAGCCGCCGAAGCAGCTCGGGCGGTCGTCCGAGCGCGCGGGCGAGCTCTGCGTAGGTCTCCGGCATCGCCACCGGATCCGGCATGAACAGCTCCAGCGGGTAGGCCAGCTCCCCTTCCGCCGCGCCGCGAGCCACGTCCTCCAGGGAAATGCCCGCCTCGTCGAACGCGGCCATCAGGCGCACGACGTGGACGTCCGACCGGGGAAGAAGGCCGTCCGACTCGTCCGGCCGCAGCAATCCCAGGTCCATGAGCCGATGCACCCGCTCGGGCGGACAGGGGACGAGCCCCGCGAGCTCGTCTGCGGTCAGTCGGCCGGCCAGCCGAACCCCTCCGGTACGCCCCGGGCGTCGCCGGGCCCGGTGTTCGGCGCGCCGACCTTCACGAAGATCGCGTCCTCGTCCCCGACCACGCGAAGCGCGCGCGGCGTCTCCGGCGGCACGCGGATCGCGGTCCACGGCTCCAGATCGACGACGTCGTTGTCGCCGACCAGCGCCTGTGCCCGGCCCGAGACGAGCAGGTAGATCTCCTCCTGGCCGTTGTGCGTGTGGCCCGCGGCCTCGAACCCGCTGCTGTACCGGGCGAAGCTGACTCCGCAGTGCTCGCACCCGAGGTCGTTGCGCAGGAAGCGGATCTCGAACTGCTCCGGATCGTGACCCAGGTTCTCCGACTGGTCGGGCACGTCCGAGACCTTCACCACGGTGTACTCAGCCATCGACGCTCCTTTCGGGGGTTTCGACCGGGAATGCTCGGTGGTATTCTCATCCCAGAGATGCAGGAGCTTCTCGGATAGCGCAGGAGGCAACGCGGCGGCGCCGCGGCAGCTTCCCACGGCCTCTCTTTCGAGAGGCTTTTTTGTACCCGGAGACGTGATGGAGCGATACGACCCACAGCAGATCGAGCCGAAGTGGCAGCAGGTCTGGGAGGACGAGAAGGTGTTCGAGACTCCGAACCCTGCTCCCGGCGAGGAATCCGACCGGCCGTACTGGTACCAGCTCGAGATGCTGCCGTACCCGTCCGGGACGCTGCACATGGGGCACGTCCTGAACTACACGATGGGCGACGTCGTCACCCACTTCCGGCGGCGGAACGGCTGGACGGTGCTGCGGCCGATGGGCTTCGACTCCTTCGGGCTGCCCGCGGAGAACGCCGCGATCAACGAGGGCGGCCATCCGCGCGAGATCACCGAGCGGAACATCGCCGCGATCCGCGTGCAGATGCGGCGCCTGGGCTGGGCGATCGACTGGACGCGCGAGATCTCCGCGCACGAGCTCGATTTCTACCGGTGGACGCAGTGGCTGTTCCTGCAGTTCTTCGAGCGCGGCCTGGCCTATCGCGCGGCCGCCCCGGTCAACTGGTGTCCCAACGACCAGACCGTCGTCGCGAACGAGTACGTCGTCGACGGCCGCTGCGACCGGTGCGGGACGCTCGTCGAGGCGCGGAACCTCGAGCAGTGGTTCTTCAAGATCACGGCCTACGCCGACGAGCTGCTCGAGTACGACCTGCCCGAGTGGGGCGAGTGGCCCGAGCGCACGAAGACGATCCAGCGCAACTGGATCGGCCGGTCGGAGGGCGCCGAGATCCTGTTCCGGATCGACGAGCTGGACGTCGACGTCCCGGTCTTCACGACCCGTCCCGACACGCTCTTCGGCGCCACGTTCTTCGTGCTGGCGCCCGAGCACCCCCTGGTCGAGCGGATCGCGACCGCCGAGGTCGACGAGTACGTCAAGCGGACCGCTGCGCGGCGTGGCGAGGCGCGCGCGGCCGAGGAGGCCAAGACCGGCGTCTTCACCGGCCACCACGTGACGAACCCGGTCAACGGCGAGCGCCTGCCCGTGTGGGTCGCCGACTACGTGCTGATGGAGTACGGCACCGGCGCGATCATGGCCGTGCCGGCTCACGACGAGCGCGACCGCGAGTTCGCCGAGACGTTCGACCTGCCGATCCGCCCGGTGATCGACGAGGAGAACGACGTGCTGATCGACTCGGGCGACTTCACGGGGCTGGACGTCGAGGAGGCGAAGCGGAGGATCGTCGCCTCGCTCGGCGAGCAGGGCAGGGGCGCGCCGGCGGTGAGCTACCGGCTACGGGACTGGAGCTTCTCGCGCCAGCGCTACTGGGGCGCGCCGATCCCGATCGTCCACTGCGACGACTGCGGCCTGGTCCCGGTGCCGGAGGACGCGCTGCCCGTCGTCCTGCCCGAGGTCGAGGACTACCGGCCGAAGGGCGTGCCGCCGCTGGCCTCCAACGAGGAGTGGATCAACGTGCCGTGCCCGAAGTGCGGGAAGCCGGGACGGCGCGAGGCGGACACGATGGACACGTTCGTCGACTCGTCCTGGTACTACCTGCGCTACGTCGACCCGCGGAACGACTCGGCGCCGTTCGACCGGCGCGTCGTCGACCTCTGGTGCCCGATCACGCAGTACATCGGCGGGATCGACCACGCGACGGGGCACCTCCTGTACTCGCGGTTCTTCGTCCGCGTGATGAGGGAGATGGGGCTGGTCGGGTTCGGCGAGCCGTTCGGCCGACTGTTCCACCAGGGCTGGGTCCAGATGGGCGGCTCGAAGATGTCCAAGTCGAGGGGGAACGTCGCCGGCCCGGACGCATTGGTGGACGAGTACGGCGCCGACGCGGTCCGCGCGTACATCCTCTTCATGGGCCCGGCCGATCAGGACATGGAGTGGACGGACACGGGCATAGAGGGCATCGTCCGGTTCCTGCGCCGCCTGTGGCGCACGGTGCTGGAGGCGGCGGAGCGCCCGGCGGCGGACGGTCCGACCGACACGCCGCTGGCGCGCAAGGCGCACACCACGATCGCGAAGGTCACCGACGACATCGAGCGGCGGTTCCAGTTCCACACCCCGATCTCGGCGGTCATGGAGCTGACGAACGAGCTGGCCCGCGACCCCGACGACCCGGCCGCGCGGCTCGCGGCCGAGACGGCGGTCTCGCTGATCCAGCCGTACGCGCCGCACGTCGCCGAGGAGCTCTGGCAGCGCCTGGGGCACGAGCGTCTGTGGGAGGAGCCGTGGCCGAAGGCCGACCCGGCTCTGCTGGAGCGGGACACGTTCGAGCTCGTCGTCCAGGTCGACGGACGGGTGCGTGACCGGTTCGAGGTCCCCGCGGACCTGCCCGAGGAAGAGCTGATCGAGCGGGCCAAGGCGTCTCCGCGCGTGCAGGCCCACCTGGACGGCTCCGAGATCCGCCAGACGATCGTCGTGCCTCGGAAGCTCGTGAACATCGTCACGCAATAGGGTTACCTCACCCTAAAGGGGTAGGCCGCGGCAGCCGATACCGAGTCTCGGGTCCTAGAGGAGGGACGGGATGAGGGTCTTGCTGGTGGATGACGATGCGGCGCTGCGGCTGCTGCTTCGGACGACGTTCGAGGTGTTCGACATCGACGTCGTCGAGGCGGAGAACGCCGGCGCGGCCGAGCGCGCGATCGGCGAGGAGCACCCGGATGTCGTCGTCCTCGACGTCCACATGCCCGGGATGAACGGCCTCGACTTCTGCCGGCAGCTCAAGACCGACGCCGCGACTGCGTCCATCTCGGTCGTCATGCTCAGTGGCTCGGACGGGGGGACGGCCGCGGCCGCCGAGCAGGCCGGCGCGGACGCCGCGGTCCGGAAGCCGTTCAGCCCGCTGCAGCTCCTGGCCGTCGTCGAGCAGCTCGCGGGCTCGAAGTACGGGATCCCGTTCCGCTCGTCGCGCAACGACGATCCCCAGGAGCAGCTGCTCCTCTACGCGCAGGACCTCCGCCACGTGCTCGAGATCGAGAAGGGGCAGCGCGCGCTCGTGCAGTCCGCGTACCGGGAGACCGTCGCCGCGCTCGCGAGCGCCCTCGAGTCGAAGGACACGGGGACGCGGCAGCATTCGCAGCGCGTCCAGAACTACGCCATGGCGCTCACCCGCGCAGTCGAGCCGCGGCTCCTCGACGACCCGAGCACCGAGTACGGCTTCCTGCTCCACGATGTCGGGAAGATCGGGATCCCGGACCGGATCCTCCAGAAGCCGAAGCCGCTCTCCGCTGCCGAGGAACGGCTGATGCGGACGCACACCGTGCTCGGCGAGCAGGTGCTCTCGGGCGTCGCGTTCTTCCACGGCGAGGGGCTGCGGATCGTGCGCTCGCACCACGAGCGGTGGGACGGCGGCGGCTATCCCGACGGCCTGACCGGAACGGATATCCCCATGGCCGCGCGGATCTTCGCCGTCGCCGATTCGCTCGACGCGATCACGAGCGACCGGCCGTACCGCAAGGCCCGCCGCTGGGTCGACGCGGGGCGCGAGCTCGTCCAGCAGTCCGGCAAGCAGTTCGACCCGCAGGTCGTCCGCGCGTTCGTCGAGCACGAAGGACAGCTCCGCGCCGTGCGCGAGCGCGTCGAAGCCGCCTAGGCGCGTTCCAAGAGCCGCTGGTCTGCGTGGTGGCGGTACGCCCGCGCGCCGAAGAAGCCGGCGACCAGGAGGATGAGCAGCGGGCTCGCCACGATCAGGACGTAGGCGGCGATCGCGAGCTCCGCGAGCAGGATCCCGACCGCGTCGTCGAGCGCGCGGTCGAAGCGGCCAGGGGCTGCCTCGGGCTTGCTCGGCTCGTGCGTCGTGAGGTTCAGGTCGACGGTCGCGAATGCGGCCTGGCGGTTCACCTGGACTCGCTGCGCGCGGAGGGCTGCGATCTGCGCCAGGAGCTGGTCCCGCTCGGCGCCCCGCGCCTGGGCGGCGCGGCGCTCGAGGTCCCGGATCCGCCGCGTGAGCTCGTCGAGCCCCTGCTGGAGGTCGGCGATCTGCGTGTTCTGCGCCAGGATCTCGCCGAGGCTGCTGAACTGGACGATCGCGGCCTGCACGCGTGAGACCGGGATGCGGAGGCGCACGGCGGCGGTTCCCTCGCCGGGCTCGGGCGTGGCGTAGTTGACCGAGACGAGGTAGCCGCCGAGCCGTCGCGCGGTGCGGAGTGCCCGCTGTGTCGTCTGGGAGAGGTCGCCCGTCCCCTCGACGAGCAGGGTCAGCGACGCGCGGTAGTCCTGCGCTCGCCGCTGGCTCGGCGCCGGCGCCTTCGTCGCGTCCTGGGCCGGGGCGAGCGTGCGGCTGCCGGACTGCGGTTCGTCGAGGGGTGCGAAGCTCGTGGGCGGCGTGCTCTCGCGCGGCGCTGCCGCGACGCTCCCGCCCTGGTCCCCCGAAGGTGCCGGCTGGATCGCGGTGTTCAGGCCGACCGCGAGTGCGATCGCGAGCGACAGGCCTGCGACGGCCGGTGCGGCGAAGCCCAGGATGCGGCGGGTCGTGAAGCGGCGCGGCGGGGGCGGTGTCGCCGTGATGGCGGCGATCCGGTCGCGGAGGACGTCCGGCGCGGACGGCGTGTCGGCGCGAAGCGCGGTGACGAGGTCAGGCGACAAGCTGCGAACCCACCTTCTGTTCGAGCCGCTCGAGCGCCCGTGAGAGGCGCGTCGTGCAGGCGGATGGACTGATGCCGAGGACGCGGCCGGCGTCGGCCGGGTCGAGGTCGAGGATGACGCGAAGCGCGATCACCTCGCGGTCGGCGGCCGAGAGGCTCGCGAGCGCCTGCTGGAGCCAGGGGGAGAGGGTCTGGACGTCCAGCTCGGTCGTCCGCTCGGCGAGACCCGCGTAGCGCTGCTCGCGGCGCCGCCGGCGCTCCTCCGCTCGGAGGTGGTCGAGGGCGACCGTGCGGGCGATCTGGCAGAGCCAGGTGCGCTCGGAGCCTCTGGCCGGGTCGAAGCGATGCCACAACCTGACGGCCCGCTCGAACGTCTCGGCTGCGAGGTCCTCGGCCGCGTGCGGATCGCGGGTGAGGTACAGGACGTACCGGTAGACGTCGTCCAGGTGCCTCTCGGCCGCGTCGGCGAGCGAGCGGGTCGCGGGCTTCGTCCTCATACACCAGGTATACGCCGCCGCCCCGGATCCCGTCACACCGTTGGCGCGCTCTCGGCACAGACGAGTGCGTCTTGTGTTGCCACGATGGACGACATGTACGGCCTCGAGGTCACTCGTTCGCGTGCGCTCGTCGGGGCGGCGCTGCTCGTCGCCGCGCTCTTCGCGGGCGGTCGCTGGTTCGTGGGGAGCGGAACCGCTACGGCCGAGCGCGGCCCGGCGGCGGCGGCGTCGGCCGAGCTCGAGGCTGCTGCGCCGCCGCGGCTCGTGGTGCACGTCGTCGGCGCGGTTCGGCGCCCCGGTCTCTACCGGCTGGCGCACGGAGCGCGGATCGCCGACGCGGTGCGCCGCGCCGGTGGAGCGACGAGGCGCGCCGACCTGAGCCTCGTCAACCTCGCCGCGCAGGTCTCGGACGGGACGCAGGTCGTGGTGCCGCGCCGCGTCGCCGTCGTGGCGGGACCGGCGGGCGAGGCCGAGGCGGAGGCGCCGGCTGCTCCCGGCGGCCCGCTGCATCTGAACACGGCGACCCTCGAGCAGCTCGACGGGCTTCCCGGAGTCGGGCCGGTGACCGCGCAGAAGATCGTGGACTACCGTCAGCAGCACGGCGCGTTCAGCTCGGTCGACGATCTCGATGCGATCCCGGGGATCGGCCCGGCGCGCCTGGAGCAGCTCCGGGAGCTGGTCGCCCCGTGATCGCCGCGCTGCTCGAGCGGTATGCGCCGCACGTCGTCGCGGCTTCGCTATGCGCGGGCCTCGGCGCCGCGTGCGTGGTGCGCGCGGCGACGACGGGCGTCCTCCTGGCCGCGGTGTCCGCGGCGGTCGTCTCCGTTCCGGTCGCCGAGCCCCGCCTGCGGATCGCGCTCCTCGCCGTCGCTCTCGGCGCGGGCGGGCTCTGGTGGGGGAGCCTCCGGCTCGACGCGCTCGATCGAAGCGTCCTCGAGCCGCGGATCGGGGAGACCGGCCGGGGCGTCCTCGAGATCACCGCGCCCGTTCGCCGGACGCCCTTCCGGCTGCGTGTCCCCGCGCGCATGCGGTCGTTCCGCGGCGTCGAGGTCCGCGAGTCGGTCCTGCTCGAGCTGCCGCTCGGCCGCGGGCCGCCGCAGGGCGCCCTGATCGAGACGCCGGTCGAGCTGCGCGAGCCGCGTGGCCCCAGCGATGGCTTCGACGAGCGGAAGGTCCTCCGCCGCCGTGGGGTGCACGTCGTGGCGCGGGGTCGCGACTGGCGCCTCGTCGGACGGCGCGATGGCCTCGCCGGCACCGCCGATCGGATCCGCGAGCGGCTCGCGGCCTCCATCGCACCCGGCTTGACGGGAGAGCGGCGCGCGGTCCTGGCCGGGCTCGTCCTCGGCGAGGAGGAGGGTCTGAGCGAGGAGCTCCGAGAGGACTTCCGCTCGTCCGGCCTCTACCACCTGTTGGCCGTCTCAGGCCAGAACGTCGCGTTCGTCGCCGGCGGCGTGCTCGTCGTCGCCTGGCTGCTCGGGATCTCGCGCCTCGTGGGGGAGATCGGCGCGCTCGCTGCGATCGCGGGATACGTCCTCGCTGTCGGGTGGCAGCCGTCCGTCGTCCGCGCGGGCGTCGCCGGAGCACTCGCGTCGCTGGCTTGGCTCGCTGCGAGGCCGCGTGATCGCTGGTACTTCCTGCTGCTCGGCGGGGCGCTCCTGCTCGCCTGGAACCCGTACAGCCTCTACGAGCCCGGGTTCCAGCTCTCGTTCGCCGCCGTCGCAGCGATCTTCGTGGTCGTTCCCCGGCTCGAGCGAGTCCTGGAGGGCTACCCGTTGCCGCGCTGGCTCGGGACGATCGTCGCAGTCTCGGGCGCTTGCGGAGCCGTCACCGCGCCGATCCTCCTGTTCCAGTTCGGGTCGGTCCCCGCGTACTCGATCCTGAGCAACGCACTCGCGGCTCCCGTCGTGGGCGTGTCGTTCAGCCTCGCGCTCGTCACGGCGCTGCTGGATCAGCTGCTCCCACCCGCCGCGCTGGCCGCGGCGTGGGTGAACGGCTGGCTCGCCGCATACGTCGCGGCCTGCGCGCGGCTCGTCGGCGCGCTCCCGGGCGCCGCCGTCGGAGCGTCCACCGCGCTCGCCTGTGCCCTTGCGCTCGGCGTCGGGCTGGTCGCGTGGCTCCGCCTGCCGCGCTGGCGGCGTCCGGGTCTCGCGCTCGTCGTGTCCCTGATCGCCCTCGTCGCCGGCGCGTGGGAGCTCAGGCCCACCGACGTCAGGCCTCCGCCGACGGGCTTACGGCTGACGGTGCTGGACGTCGGCCAGGGCGATGCCATCCTCCTCGAGGTGCCCGAGGGCGCCGTCCTCGTCGACCAGGGCCCGCCCGAGGGGGAGGTCGACGATCAGCTGCGGAGCCTCGGCATCCGCCGCCTCGCGCTCGCGGTCTTCACGCACCCGCAGCGCGACCACGTCGGCGGTGCTGCCGAGCTGCTGCGCCATCTCCGCGTGGACCGGATCCTCGACCCCCTGATCCCGGCCGAGAACCCCGAGGAATCCGCCGCGCTCGCCGAGGCCACACGGCGCAGGGTCCCCGTACTGAGGGCGCGCGCCGGGGTCGCCCTCCGCCTCGGCCGTCTCGGCCTGCGCGTGCTCTGGCCCGCCCGGGACCCTCCGGCCCACGAGGACCCGAACCTCTACGCGACCGTCGTCCTGGCGTCGTACGGGAACGTCGACGTCCTCCTGACGGCGGACGCGGAGTCGCCGGTGACGCTCCCGCTCAACCCGCCGCCGGTGGAGATCCTCAAGGTCGCGCATCACGGCTCCGCCGACGAGGGCCTCCCGCGCCTCCTCGCACAGGTGCGCCCCCAGATCGCCGTCATCTCCTGCGGCAAGGACAACGACTACGGCCACCCTGCGCCGTCGACGCTCGCCGCGCTCGAGGAGGTCCCCGGGCTCGAGGTCTTTCGGACCGACCGCGACGGCGGCGTCGTGGTCGAGACCGACGGCACGCGAATCACGACCAGGACGGGGGCCTGACTATGCTTGCCTGCGGTGTCCAGCGAGCCGCTTCTCCCCGTCTACCTGTTGACGGGAAGCGATCGACCCAAGGTCGGCCGCGCGCTCCGCCGGCTCCGCTCCCGCTTCGGAGACGAATCGGTGGAGCAGCGTTCGGCCGACACCTCGAGCGGGGCGGACGCGGTCGCGGCGTGCAACGCGCTGGGCCTGTTCGCAGGCGACGGCGGAGGCCGGCTCGTCATCGTCGAGGGTGTCGAGCGGTGGAAGAAGGCCGACGTCGAGGCGGTCTCGGAGTACCTCGGCGACCCCGTGCCCGGCGCCGTGCTCGCCCTCGTCGCGGACGAGGCGCCGCGCAGCGACGCGCTCTCGAAGGCCGTTGCGACGGTCGGTCGGCTCCTGGCCTACGACGCGCCGAAGCCGCGCGATCTCCCGGCCTGGGTGCGAGCCCAGTTCGAGGGCCTCGGCGCTTCCGCCGATCCGGACGCAGCTCGTGCGCTCGTCGAGATCGTCGGCGACGACCTGGTCGCGCTGGCGACCGAGGCAGACAAGATCACGATCTGGGCCGGCGGCCGTCCGGTCACGCGCGCCGACGTCGAGGCGCTGGCCACGCCTGCCCGCGAGGCGGCGGCCTGGGCGATCACCGACGCCTGGGGGGAGCGCGACGCGGCGACGCTCCTGGCCGCGGCGGAGGCCGAGCTCGAGCGACGGGACCCCTTCGCGATCTCGGTGCGGCTCGCCGCACACGTCGCCCTGGTCCGGAGCGTCAAGCTGCTCGCCGAGGAGGGCATCGGCGCGAGGGACATCGCGAAGCGCGTGAAGGTGCACGAGTTCCGCGTCCGGAAGGCGCTCTCGCATGCCGACCGCTACTCGCAGGAGGAGCTCGACGCGGCGGTCGTCAGGCTCGCCGCGCTCGACGCGGCGCTGAAGGGCGCGAGTCGCCTCTCAGGCGCGCACGAGCTGACGCGGGCACTGGCCGAGCTCACCGATCCGGTGAGGGCGCCCGTGCGCCAGAGCGCCTAGCGGCCCGAGACGAGGCGGGCGGCCTGCGCCTTCTTGCGCGCTGCGGCGTTGCGGTGGAGCGCACCGCGCGAGGCGGCCCGGTCGATCCACGCCTGCAGCTCGCGGTGCGCGGCAGTCACACGGTCGGCGTCGCCGTCAGCCACGGCCGACTCGAGCCGGCGCGTCAGCGTCTTGACCGTCGAGCGGTAGCGCAGGTTCTCCAGCCGCTCCCTGGCGGCCGTCCGGACCCGCTTCTTCTGCTGCTGGATGTTCGGCATAGCGAAAAAGTGCCCGCGTTCGCGGGCCGCGGAATGCTAGCAGCGGCTCGACCGCCGCAGGAGCCCGCCAAGCCCGCTCGTATCCTCCTCCCGTGGGGAACCGCCGGTGAGTGAGGTCCGTCCAGAGGCCCCGGGGTTCCCGTCCCGCCGGCTGGCGTGGTCGACCGCCGCTTTCGCCGGCGCCACCGGGCTCTCGAGGATCCTCGGCCTCGCCCGCGAGATCGTCGCCCGGAGCTACTTCGGCGTCGAGGGCGCCGGCATCAACGCGTTCACGGTCGCGTTCCAGGTCCCGAACCTCGTGCGTGCCCTCGTCGCCGACGCCGCGCTCTCGGGGGCGTTCGTCCCGGTCTTCACCGAGCTGCTGGAGAAGGGCGAGCGGGCGCGCGCCTGGCGAGTCGCCTCGAGCCTGATCTGGATCCTGCTGCTCGGCCTGACGGCGATCACCGCCGTCTTCGTGCTCGCGGCGCCCTGGGTCATGTCGTTCTTCGGGTACACGGGAGAGGACGGTGAGGTGGCGGTGACGCTTGCGCGGATCCTGTTCCCGATCGTCGTCCTGCTCGGGGTCTCGGGCGTCATCGTGGGGATCCTCAACAGCTACGAGGAGTTCACGATCCCCGCGCTGACGCCGGTCGCATGGAACCTCGCGATCATCGTCGGGCTCGTGATCGGCGTCCCGCGGGCAGGCTCCGAGGACGCGGAGCTCTACGTGTACGCGGGCTCGATCGTCGTGGGCACCGTGATCCAGCTGCTGTTGCCGCTCCCGTGGCTGGCGGGTCTCGACGGTCGGCTCCGCGTCGCGATCGACTGGCGTGACCCCGCGGTGAAGCGCGTCTTCGTCCTCATGCTTCCGGTGACCCTCGGCCTCGGCCTCATCAACTTCACCGCGGTGATCGGAACCTTCTTCGCCGCTCGCCTCATCGACCGGGACCTTGCGCCCAGCGCCATCGACGCGGCGTTCCGCCTCTACATGCTCCCGCAAGGGATGTTCTCGGTCGCCGTCGCGACGGTGCTCTTCCCCGCGCTTTCGCGGCTGGCTGCAAGGGACGAGCTCGACGGCTTCCGCCGCACCGTGAGCATGGGCCTGCGGCAGATCGCCTTCCTCCTGATTCCGGCGAGCGTCGTCACGGCGCTCCTGGCCGAGCCGATCGTGCGGCTCGTCTATCAGCGCGGCGAGTTCGGCCCCGACGAGACACGAGTTGTCGCCGGCGCGCTGGCGGCGTTCTCGCTCGGGCTCGCCTTCAACGGCGCGATGCTCATGCTCAACCGCGCGTTCTTCGGGCTGCAGTCGCCGTGGACGCCGACCGCCGTCGCGCTCGCCACGCTGATCGCCAACACTGCCCTCTACGGCCTCTTCTACCGCCTCGGCACCTGGGGGATCCCGCTCGCGATCTCAGTCGCGAACGTGATCGGGACGGTGGCCCTGGTCGTGCTCCTCCGCCGCCGGCTCGGACGTCTCGAGATCGCCGAGACCGTCCGGTCCGTGCTCCGGATCCTCGCCGCGTCGATCGTCTTCGGCGCGGTCGCGTTCGGCGTCTGGTGGCTGCTCGACGAGGCGCTCGGCCGCGCCTTCCCGGCTCAGGTCGTCTCCGTCTTCGGCGCCCTCGCCGTGGGCGGCGTCGCCTACCTGTTTTCCGCCCGTTTGCTGGGAGTTCGTGAGCTGAACGCGTTGCTATCGTTGCGATCCCGCGCCCGCCCGGCCGAGTGACCTATGCAGCAGGACCGAATCCGCAACTTCTCGATCATCGCGCACATCGACCACGGGAAATCGACCCTGGCAGACCGCGTGCTCGAGGTCACCGACACGGTCTCCGGTCGCGAGATGCGCGAGCAGGTCCTCGACTCCATGGACCTCGAGCGCGAGCGTGGGATCACGATCAAGGCGCAGGCCGTCCGCGTCCAGTGGAAGGGCCACCAGCTCAACCTGATCGACACGCCCGGTCACGTCGACTTCACGTACGAGGTCTCCCGGTCGCTGCAGGCCTGCGAGGGCGCGCTCCTCGTCGTCGACGCCGGCCAGGGCGTCGAGGCGCAGACGGTCGCGAACGCGTACCTGGCGATCGAGAACGACCTCGAGCTGCTCCCGGTCGCGAACAAGATCGACCTGCCGCAGGCGGATCCCGACGCCGCGGCCGCCGAGATCGCCGAGCTGATCGGCGGCGACCCGAACGACGTCCTCAGGATCTCGGCCAAGACCGGACAGGGCATCGAGGCGGTGCTCGACGCGGTCGTGGAGCGCATCCCGGCGCCGTCAGGCGCCGCCGACGCGCCCGCCCGCGCGCTCATCTTCGACTCCTCCTACGACCAGTACCGCGGCGTCGTCGCCTTCGTCCGCGTGGTCGACGGATCCTTCCGGACCGGGGAGGGGCTGCTGGCCATGGCGCAGGGAACCCGCTTCGAGGCGGAGGAGCTCGGCTTCTTCTCCCCGACGATGCGAGCCGCCGAGACGCTCGAGGCGGGCGAGGTCGGCTACGTCATCACGGGCCTGAAGGACGTCAGCCGGCTCCGCGTCGGCGACACGCTCACGTCCCGCGAGACGCCTGCCGCCGAGCCGCTCCCCGGCTACAAGGACGTCAAGCCGATGGTGTTCGCGGGACTCTTCCCGACGGACTCCGACGAGTACCCCGAGCTCCGTGACGCGCTGGAGAAGCTGAAGCTGAACGACGCCGCGCTCGTCTACGAGCCGGAGACCTCGCAGGCGCTCGGCTTCGGCTTCCGGTGCGGCTTCCTCGGCCTCCTCCACATGGAGATCGTCCGCGAGCGGCTCGAGCGCGAGTTCGACCTGGACCTGCTGGTGACCGCACCGAACGTCGCCTACCGCGTCGTGACGACGGCCGGCGACGAGGTCGAGGTGCACAACCCGGCGGAGATGCCTCCGGACATCGAGCGCGTCGAGGAGCCGTACATCCGCGCGTCGATCATCGTCCCGAAGGAGTACGTCGGCCCCGTCATGGAGCTCGCGAACGAGCGCCGCGGCCGCTTCGACCACATGGAGTACCTCTCGGAGGAGCGCGCGGTGCTGATCTACGAGCTGCCGCTCGCCGAGGTGGTCGTCGACTTCTACGACCAGCTGAAGTCCCGGACGCGCGGCTACGCGAGCTTCGACTACGACGTGACCGGCTTCCGCGAGGGAAGCCTCGTCAAGCTCGACGTCCTCATCGCCGGCGAGTCCGTGGACGCCCTGTCGCTCATCGTGCACCGCGACGCCGCGTACGGCCGCGGCCGCGCCCTGGTCGACCGCCTGCGCGAGGAGATCCCCCGACAGATGTTCGACGTGCCGGTCCAGGCGGCGATCGGCTCACGGATCATCGCCCGCGAAACGATCAAGGCGAAGCGCAAGGACGTGCTCGCGAAGTGCTACGGCGGCGACATCACGCGGAAGCGAAAGCTGCTGGAGCGGCAGAAGAAGGGCAAGAAGCGGATGAAGCAGGTCGGCGCTGTCGAGGTGCCGCAGGAGGCCTTCCTCGCCGTCCTCAACCTGAGCGAGGACGGCAAGTGAGCGTCCGGCACCTCTACGTCCACCTCCCGTTCTGCGCACACCGGTGCGGCTACTGCGACTTCGTCACCGTCGTGGGGCGGCGGGGCGAGCACGGCTCGTACGTCGATACGCTCCTCGCCGAGCTCGAGCTCGAGCGGCCGCTGCTCGCGCGGTCGCTCGACACGATCTTCCTGGGCGGCGGGACGCCGACGTTCACGGAGCCCGCGGAGCTGCGCCGGCTCCTCGATGCACTGCCGGCGGCCTCCGAGGTGACGGTGGAGGCGAACCCCGAGACGATCACCCCGGAGCTGGCGGCGCTGCTGCGCGACGGCGGCGTCACCAGGGTCTCGCTCGGTGCGCAGACGTTCGATCCGGACCTCCTGCGCGTGCTCGAGCGCGTTGCCGGTCCTGACGACGTCCGGCGCGCCTTCTACCGTCTGCGTGATGCCGGATTCGACAACATCTCGCTCGACCTCATCTACGGGATCCCCGGCCAGGGGCCCGCCGCGCTGGACCACGACATCGACGAGGCGCTCGCGCTTGGGCCGGAGCACCTCTCCTGCTACGAGCTGGAGGCGAAGCCCGGCACGCGCTTCACGCATCGGCACGGCGAGGAGCTCTCCCGGCAGGCGGACGCGCTCGAGGGGTACTTCGAGCGCGTGGTCGACCGGTTGACGGCTGCGGACTACCGCTGGTACGAGACCGCGAACTTCTGCCGGACGGGTGAGGACGCGGCCGGCCGCGATCTGCGCTCGCAGCACAACCTCGCCTACTGGCTCGGGCGGGACTACCTGGGCGTGGGCGTCGGCGCAGTCTCGACCGTCCGCGGCCGCCGGTGGCGGAACACGCCGCGGCTGCCCGCGTACACCGCCGCGCTCGCACGTGGAGAGACGCCACTGCGCGAGGTGGAGGAGCTCGCGCCGAACGTCTGTCTGCAGGAGCGCGTCATGCTCGGGCTGCGGCTGGACGAGCCGCTGGCGCTCGCCGGCCTGGGCGAGGTCGTGGACGGCGACGCCCTCGACCGGCTCGTGCGGCTGGACCTCGTCGAGCGGGATGACGACACGTTGACGCTGACCGCGCGCGGCCGCTTCCTGGGCGGCGGCGTGACCGCCGAGCTGCTCGCGTGAGCCGGGGCCGGCAACCGCCGGACGCCGACTAAAATTCCTGCAAACGGATGCCTGAACCGACGCTCACAGACCGTCAGCGGGAGATCCTGCGCCGCGTCGTCGAGGAGTACATCGCCACCGGGCAGCCGGTGGGGTCGAAGCATCTCGTCGAACGCGCCGGGCTGACCGTCTCGCCGTCGACCGTCCGGAGCGAGCTCGCGGAGCTCGAGCGGCTCGGCCTGTTGACCCACCCGCACACGTCGGCGGGTCGCGTCCCCACCGAGACGGGCTACCGGCTGTTCGTCGAGGGCCTCCTCGACCGGCTCGAGCCGCGTCCCGCCACGCTGCCGCTCGACCTGAGCGGCCCGGCGGCCGAGGTCGAGGTCGCGCTGCAGGCGACCACGGAGGCGCTCTCGCAGATGACCCGCCTGCTTGCGCTTGTCTCCGCGCCGCCGCTCGAAGCGGCGACGGTCCGGCACGTCGAGGTGCTCGAGCTCCAGCCGCAGGTGATCGCGACGGTCGTGATCACCTCCACCGGCGGCGTGACGAAGCGCGTCTTCGCGCTCGGCGAGCCGGTCGATCCCGGTCTCGTCGCCTGGGCGGCCGAGTACCTGAATGAGCGCACGGTCGGGCTCGCCCCCGGCTCGCACTCGCTGCGGCAGGCGTTCGACGAGGAGGGCCTCTCGCAGCGGGAGCGCGCGTTCCTCGAGCTCCTCCGGGCGGCGTTCACCGACGCCGCCGGCTCGGAGGAGCAGCGGCTCTACGTCGGGGGCACGGCCACGCTGCTCGGCGACGTCCGCAGCGAGGACTTCGAGGCGTATCGCGGCCTCCTCGAGGCACTCGAGCACCGCGCGGTCGTGCTGGGGATCCTCGGAGAGGCGCTCGGCACCCGCGGTGCATTCGTGCGGCTCGGCGTCGACCTGCCGCACCCGGCGTTGCAGCGCGCGTCGCTCGTCGGAGCCACCTACGGCCTGGCGCACAGGCGCCTCGGCGCCGTCAGCCTGCTCGGCCCGCTGCGGATGGACTACGAGAACGCGCTGCGGTCCGTGCGCGGCGCCGCTCGCGAACTCTCCCGCTTCGTCGAGGAGATCTACGCCGACAACTAGCCTGGCTACGCTGGGCGAAGGATGGCGACGGCGGAGCGCGACTACTACGAGGTGCTCGGCGTTCCCCGGGACGCCGGCGACGCCGAGATCAAGCGCGCGTTTCGCGGCCTCGCGCGGCAGGTGCACCCGGACGTCTCCGATGCCCCTGACGCCGAGGAGCGGTTCAAGGAGGTCGTCGAGGCCTACGAGGTGCTGTCGAACTCCGAGACGCGCGAGCTCTACGACCGCTACGGGCACAGCGGCCTCAGGAGCGGTGGCTTCAATCCGAGCCAGTTCGATTTCGGCAACCTGGCCGACATCTTCTCGGCGTTCTTCGGGGACGACCTCTTCGCGACGGCGGCGGGTGGCCGCGGCGGGCGCGGCGCCGACATCGCCGCAGAGGTCGAGATCGAGCTGACCGACGCTGCGACTGGCACCGAGCGGCAGGTGCCGTTCAAGGTCGCCGTCCAGTGCTCGCGCTGCTCGGGGAACGGTGTTGAGCCCGGGACGAGCGTCACGACGTGTCCCGCGTGCGGCGGGGCCGGGCGCATCCAGCACGTCTCGCGTAGTGCGTTCGGCGAGTTCATCCGGACGCAGGGCTGCCCGCAGTGCGGCGGCCGCGGGCAGCTCGTCGAGCATCCGTGTGAGCAGTGCGACGGCGCCGGACAGGTGCTCGAGGAGCGCGAGCTCGAGGTCGAGATCCCGCCCGGGATCCACGATGGGCAGCGGATCCGGATCTCGGGCGAAGGCCACGCGGGCCTAGCCGGCGGCCGGGCGGGCGACGTGTACGTGCGGGTGCGGGTGCGCCCGGATCCGAGGTTCGTCCGTGAAGGTGACGACGTCTTCTCGCAGGTAGACCTGACGATGACCCAGGCGGCGCTCGGCGCCACCGTCTCCGTCCCGACCATCGGGGGCGAGGAGGAGCTCGAGTTTCCGCCGGGCACGCAGCCCGGCGAGGTCCGAGTGCTGCGCGGCCGCGGGATGCCGGTCCTTCAAGGCTTCGGGCGCGGCGACCATCGGGTGCTCGTGCGGGTCGCGATCCCGCATCAGCTCTCCGACGAGCAGCGGGATTTGCTCGAGCAGTTCGATCGCAGTGCCGACGACGAGACCTATCGCCGGGACGAGGGGTTCTTCGACAAGCTGAAGAGCGCGTTCCGCTGAGCGAGGACAGGCTACGTCGGGTCGCCGTGGCGGTTCCGGCCGACCTCCTGGAGGAGGCGCGTGCAGCGCTCCTCGAGCTCCATCCGGAGGGGTTCGAGGAGGCCGACGGCGAGCTCGCCGTCTATACGGACGGGGCGGGGGAGGAGCGGCTTCGCGACGCGTTCGGCGAGGTGAGCTCGAGCGACATCGAGCCGGGCTGGGAGGAGCGCTGGCGCGAGTTCCACCGGCCGCTCTGGATCGGCCCGCTCTGGGTGGGCCCGCCGTGGGAGACGCCGCCGGCCGACGGGATCACCGTCGTGATCGACCCTGGCCGGGCCTTCGGCACGGGGTCGCACCCGACGACCCGTCTCTGCCTCGGGTTCCTGCTCGACCTCGAGCGGGGCAGCCTGGTCGACGTCGGTTGCGGGTCGGGCGTCCTCTCGATCGCCGCAGCGAAGCTCGGTTTCGGACCGGTGCTCGGCGTGGACCGCGACGACGCCGCGGTCGAGGCGTCCACGCGGAACGCGGAGACGAACGGGGTCGAGATCGAGACTCGGCTCGTGGATGCGCTGGCCGGACCGCTCCCGGCGAGCGACGTCGGTCTGGCGAACATCGACCTGGCCTCGGTCGAGGCGCTGGGGTCGGTGCTGGACGTCCAGACGCTCGTGACGGCCGGCTACTTCCACTCCCGGATGCCCAAGGTGGCCGGCTACGTCCACCGCGAGCGCCGAATCGACGGCGGCTGGGCGTCCGACCGCTTCGTGCGTCAGTAGATTCCGCTCGCATGGCCCGCTTCTCCGTGCGGTTTCTCGGCTGCAAGGTGTCGCATTCGGACGCCCAGGCGCTGCGCGAGCGGCTCCTCGCGGACGGTCACGAGGAGCGCTCGCAGGGCGCAGAGATCGCCGTCGTGAACACGTGCTGCGTCACGCACGAGGCGGTCTCGAAGTCGCGCCAGGCCGCGTCGAAGGCGGCGCGCACGCACCGGCGCGTCTACGTCACCGGCTGCTCGGCCAACCTCGGCGGCGACGCGATGGCGGGGCTGCCCGACAACGTCGTGCTCGTTGCGCGGCGCAGCGAGGAGGTCGCAGAGACCGTCGCGCGCGACGTCGGGGCGATCGGCTGCGTCCAGGCAGACGCACGGCTCGACCGAGTGCGCGCGTTCGTGAAGGTGCAGGACGGCTGCAGCTTCTCCTGCAGCTTCTGTGTGATCCCGCTCGTGCGCGGCCCGTCGCGGAGCCGGCGTGCCGTCGCCGTGCTCGCCGAGATCGCGAAGCGAGTCGGGCAGGGGCATCGGGAGGTCGTCCTGACGGGGATCAACCTGGGCTGCTTCCGCGACCGCGAGGCGCGGCTGAACCTCCCCGGGCTGATCCGGGCGGCCGGCGCCGTGCCGGGGCTCGAGCGGCTTCGCCTCTCCTCGATCGAGATCAACCACGTGAACGACGAGCTGGTCGCGGCGCTTCGCGAGACCCCGATCGCCGGCAGGCACCTCCACGTGCCGCTGCAGTCGGGCGACGACGGCGTGCTTCGGGCGATGGGGAGGCGCTACACGGCCGCGACCTACCTGAGGCGGCTCGCGGAGCTCGACGACTTCAACCTGACGGCGGACGTGATCGTCGGCTTCCCCACGGAAGACGACGCCGCATTCGAGCGCACGCTGGACGTGGTCCGGCAGGCGGGGCTGACCAATGTCCACGTCTTCCCGTACTCGCCGCGGCCCGGGACCGCGACCGCCGCGGAGGACACGGTCCCGCGTCGCGTGAAGAAGGAGCGGAGCGCGCGGCTGCGGGCGCTGTCGCACGACGCGTGCCTGGCGCGGTGGCGGCGCAAGGTCGGAAACGACGACGTGGTCCTCGTCGACCGCCCTGGGCGGGGGTACGGCGGCGACTACTCGCCGTGGCTCGTGGATCCGGGCGCGCCCGTCGGGGAGCTCCTCGCTGTCAGGGGGAAGGACGTCCGCGAGGAGGGGATCCTTGCCGCCTGAGGACTGCCTGTTCTGCCGGCTCGCTCGCGAAGGCGAGCACGTCCATTCCGGCGACGGGTTCGTGGCCATCCGCGACATCAACCCCCAGGCGGACACCCACCTGCTCGTCCTGCCGGAGCGGCACGTCGACACCTTCCGCGAGATCGGCGCGTTTCCGGCGGACGAGGTGAAGCGGATGCTCGAGTTCGTCGCAGAGACGGCGCAGGTCGCGGGGCTCGACGACTACCGCGTCGTGGTGAACGTCGGCCCCGGCGCCGGGCAGACGGTCTTCCACCTTCACTGGCACATTCTCGGCGGCGGCATGCGAGGCTTGCCCGGATGAGCCTGATCGCACGGATCCAGGCGGAGATGAAGGACGCCATGCGCGAGCGCGACAACGAGCGTCGCGACGCGCTGCGCCTGATCCTGAGCTCCCTCCAGTCTGCGGAGAAGGAGCTGCAGCGGCCGTTGCACGAGCAGGAGGAGCTGCAGGTGCTGCAGCGGGAGCGAAAGAAGCGGATCGAGGCGGAGCAGGCCTTCCGGGAGGCCGGCCGCGAGGAGCAGGCGGACGCGGAGGACTACGAGCTCGAGGTGCTCGAGGAATTCATGCCGGAGCCGCTGAGCGAGGAGGAGCTCGAGGAGATCGTGGACGACGCGATCGCCGAGAACGGCGCCACGAGCCTCCAGGATCTCGGTCGTGTGATGGCCGACGTGATGCCGCAGGTCTCCGGCCGTGCGGACGGCTCTGCGGTCAGCCAGCTCGTGCGGGAGAAGCTCGCGTGACGGGCGCCGTTTCGCGCGCCGGGGCCTAGGCGCACCCAGCCTCCTCCCGACCGCAATCGTATTGAGCAAAGGCGCGCGCGTGGGTCGCGAGCCAGCCCCGGATGTGTGTCTAGGTCACGGCGGCGCGAGCGCGCGCGGCGCCGAGCTCCAGGATCACCTCCGCGAGCAGGTCGACGTCCCGCTCGGTCGTTCGCCAGTTCGAGATCGCCGGGCGGAACGCGACCTTGCCGTCGTACCGCGTCGTGCCGAAGAACACACGGCCGTCGGCCAGCACGTCCTGGCCGAGCGCCGTGTTGTGCGCATCGAGCTCCTCCTCGCCGAGGCCGGCCGGCCGGTGGCGGAAGCAGACGATGTTGAGCTGCACGGGCGCGAGCAGCTCGAGCTCGGGCTCACTCTCGATCCGCTCGCCGAGCCGCTTCGCGAGGGCGATGTGCCGCTCGACCATCGCCCGGTACCCCGACCGCCCGTAGGCCCGTAGGGTCGCCCAGACCGCGAGCGACCGCGCCCGGCGCGAGGCCTCGGGGCTCGGCGCTTCGTCCGTCGGCAGGTACGCGGCCGCGAACCGGAACGGCTCGCGCAGGAGCCGCGGGTCGCGGACGAACGCGAACCCGCAGTCGTAGGGGACGTTGAGCCATTTGTGTCCGTCGGCGATCACCGAGTCCGCCCGCTCCACGCCCTCCGCCAGCTGTGCCGCCCCCGGCGTGATCCGCGCGAAGAGACCGAACGCTCCGTCCACGTGCAGCCACGCTCGATGCTGCTCGGCGAGGTCGGCCATGCGCGCGATCGGGTCGAAGTCACCGGTGTTCACGTCGCCGGCGTTCGCGATCACGATCGCCGGCGCGCCGCCCAGCGACTCGAGCTCCCGGCCGAGCTGCTCCACGTCCAGGAGGACCGGAGTCGCGCGTCCGAGCCCGAGCATCGCGAGCGCCTTCTGCGCGCTCGCATGGAGGTACGGCGTCGAGAAGACCGGCGCCGCCGGGAGCCCGGCGAAGCCCTGCTCGCCGATGTCGACGCCGTGCTGCTCCGCCCACCAGTGCCGGCCGCATGCGAGCCCCACGAAGTTCGCCATCGTCGCTCCGGTCGTCAGCACGCCGCCCCAGTCCTCCGGCAGCTCGAAGAGGTCGAGCAGCCAGCTGATCACGACATCCTCGAGCTCCACGCCCAGGGGCGAGCTGACGCCGGAGAACGAGTTCTGGTCGAAGAGCGACGTCAGCCAGTCGGCGCCGAGCGCCGCGGGGGTCGTCCCTCCGGTGACGAAGTGGAAGAACCGCGGCCCGGAGGACCGTGTCGCCACGTCGCTCCCCGCGACGAGCTCCCCGAGCGCGGCGAGGGCACCGTCGCCTGTCTCCGGCAGGCTCCCGCCGAAGCGCGAGCCCCTCTCGGGGAGGACGAGCGAGTCGTCCAGCTCCGCCAGGTAGCGCTTCGCCTCGTCGAGCACGAACGCCAGTGCCTCGACCTCTTCGCCCCGGCCCTCCAGCGGATCCGGCATCCATCGAACCTACACTGAGGAGGGTGCAGGAGACCCTGTCTGTTCCCAACACCGTCGCTGCCGAGCTCGCCTCGATCGGCGACGGCGTCCTCGACCACCTGCGGGAGCGGCTCCGCGTCGCGATCCACCTCCGCGGGAACCAGCTGACGATCGAGGGCGACGACGAGCAGGTCGACCAGGTGCGGACCGTGATCGACGAGATCGTCGAGCTCGTCGAAGGCGGCCACCAGATCGCGCCGTCCACGGTCGACGCCGTCCTTGGCGCCATCGACCAGGGCGAAGACGTGCGCGAGGTGTTCGAGGACGTCGTCTGGCGGCATCGCGGCAAGCGGATCGCGCCGAAGACGGTGATGCAGAAGCGCTATGTGGACGCGATCCGGGAGCACACGGTCACGTTCGGCATCGGCCCGGCCGGCACCGGCAAGACCTATCTCGCGATGGCGCTCGCGGTCGCCGCGCTCCAGGAGCGACAGGTCAACCGGATCATCCTCACACGCCCGGCCGTGGAGGCGGGCGAGCGGCTCGGCTTCCTGCCCGGCGACCTCCTCGCGAAGGTCGACCCGTACCTGCGCCCGCTCTACGACGCGCTCTACGACATGCTCGAGGCCGAGCGGCTCGCCGGGTACATGGAGCGTGGGACGATCGAGGTGGCGCCGCTCGCGTTCATGCGGGGCCGGACGCTCAACGACTCGTTCGTCGTGCTCGACGAGGCGCAGAACACGACGCCGGAGCAGATGCAGATGTTCCTGACGCGGCTCGGGTTCGGCTCGAAGATGGTCGTCACGGGTGACGTCACGCAGGTCGACCTGCCGCGCGAGCAGGCGTCCGGGCTGATCCAGGTGCGCGAGATCCTGGCCGGCATCGACGACATCGGCTTCGTCGAGTTCGGGAACGAGGACGTCGTCCGGCACAAGCTCGTGCAGCGGATCGTCGAGGCGTACAAGCGCCATGCCGAGGAGACCGGCACGGCGCGCCGCCGGTGATCCTCGTCGAGACCGACAACCGCAGCGGGGCCGAGGTCGACGAGCGCGCCGCGATCGAGGTCGCGCGGTCCGTCCTCGCGTCCGAGGGCGTCGAGGAGGGCGAGCTCGGTCTCGCGTTCGTCGGCCCGGACGAGATGCGG
>DATBMH010000076.1:0-53158 GCA_036554945.1 Gaiellaceae bacterium
GCCGCCGGGCCGCGCTGCTCGCCCCGAGGACTGCGTCCTCAGTCGCGCCCGTATCTCATCGATACGCGCGCTCCCTGCGTCCTTGCCTCGGAACGAGCATCGCACCCCGGCGACGAGCGCCGTTCCGCCAAGCCCTCCTAGACGGCCCGAACGTACAGCCGGGCGAGCTGGGCGAGGATCCCCTCCTCGGGCGAGGCGACGAACTCGGCCGCCCGGAGCATCGAGCGGGCGCCGTGGATCGCCTCGTCGTCGCTCGGGTCCGCGAGGGCGACGACGGGGAGGCCGCGGACGAAGCCGATCGGCAGCGTCCGGAAGCTGCGGGCGTGGTCGGCCGGGAGCAGCCTGGCGGCGGACGGGTCCACGGCCAGCGACGCGACGTCCACGAACGGCAGGCCTCGCTGCTCCGCGACGAGCCGGACGACGTCGGCCGGCGCCACCAGGCCGAGGTCGGTGAGCACCTCGCCAAGGCGCTTACCGTCGCGCCGGGCAGTCGAGAGGGCGAGGTCGATCTCCGCCTCGGCGAGCAACCCGGCCTCGAAGAGGAGCGCGCCGAGGGGCTCGCGCCGCGCCTCCGGCAGCCGCTGCGCCAGGAGCTCGGCGAGAACGCTGTCGGCGTCCTGCGGCTCCGGCGAGACGAGCATCAGCTCGGGGGAGAGGTCACGCCTGGCCTGGAGGCTCGGCGCTGCCGCGAACGATCGGACGAGGTCGAGGCGGGCGCGAAGCCCGGTCCCGAACTCGGGCAGGGGGCTCTGCTCGTCGTCGAGCAGAAGCGCCGCTGTGCCGACCTGAAGCCGCATCCGTAGTCCCTACCCACTGTAGGAGCGGCTTGAGGTGCCGGGCGTCCCCCTTTCCGGGGACGGCCTTAACCCACGCTCAACGTGTGACCGCCTACTGTCTAGTCCTATGAGGACTAGTCGCGCGACGAGGCCACGGACCGCGGCCCTGACGACGACCGAGTTCGCGGTGCTGACGCTGCTGACGGTCGAGACGCAGTACCGGGCGTTCTCCGGCTACGACCTGCTGAAGATGGCCGAGAAGAGCGTCGGGTACCTCTGGTCGCCCACGAAGAGCCACTTCTACGCCGTGCTCCCCCGCCTCGTCGAGCGCGGGTTCGCGACCCGGCGATCGGCCCCGGGCGAGCGCGGGCCCGAGCGGCAGCTCTACCGCGTGACGAAGAGGGGCGCTCGGTCGGCCCGGGTCTGGCTCGAGGAGCCGGTGTCGGGCGACCGCGAGCTCTTCCTCGTCAAGGTCTTCTACGGGGGGCTCATGAGCCGGGAAGCCCTTGCCGCCCACTACCGCCTGTTCCGGGAGGAACGGCAGGCCTATCTCGACGACCTGCTGAGCATCCCGAACACCCGGACGGGCCACGACTACTACCACTACTTCCTGCTTCGGCTCGGGATCGAGCACGCACGGCTCGAGATCCGGTGGGCCGACGAGACCCTGGAGGAGCTCGAGTGATCAAGACCGCCGTCTCAATCATCGCCTGCGGCCTGTGCGCCGCCGCCGCCGGAGCCCAGCCCAGCGCAGGCCCCGCCGGCAGCTGGGCCGGGACCGCGCACTTCACGCGCGGAGGCGGCCCCCAGTCGTTCTCCGTCTCGATCGAGGTGCGAGGTCGGCGCGCGGTCGTCGCGATGGGGCCGGGACACTCCGCCCGCGCGGAGGTCGCCGCGCGCGTCACCGGGCGGCGGCTACGGGTCACGCTGCCCGGACGTCCCTGGCCGCTCGTCCTCGACGGGCGAGTGAAGGGGAAGACGCTCTCGGGCAGCCTGCGCCAAGGCCCGATCACCGGCAGGTTCCGGCTCCGCAAACGTGCGCCGATCGAGGGAGCGACGCTGGGCCTCTACCGGATCGGCGATCGCCCGCTCGGGATCGTGCAGGGCTTCGGCCCGCGGGAGAGCATCGTCTACGACGAGAACGAGATCCGCGCCCTCTATCCGACCGGCCGCGGCCGCTACGTCGTCGGCGCGGGGCTGAGCGCACGCAACCCGACCGTTGGGACCGCGGCATTCTCGGCCAAAGGCGCCGTCTTCCG
This sequence comes from Gaiellaceae bacterium, assembly GCA_036554945.1. GTDB lineage: Bacteria > Actinomycetota > Thermoleophilia > Gaiellales > Gaiellaceae > JACDAN01. The sequence goes on from DATBMH010000076.1 coordinate 2,036, forward strand.
CGGCCAGGTCGCAACCCGGGTCCCGCTCCGCCAGGAGGAGGTGTGGGTCCGCAGCGGCCGCGCATATCTCGCCTGCACGCTGACCGTCCCACCCGGCAGCGGCCGGCGCCCGGCACTCGCCTTCGCCCACGGGGCGGGGCAGGCGCCGCGTGCCTTCAACTCGATCCAGTCGATCCACGCGAACCACCTGGGCCTGGTCACGCTCTCGTGCGACAAGCGAGGCGTCGGGCAGTCCGGCGGGATCTTCCCGGGCGACATCCCCAGCGAGCCGGTCGTCGACGAGTATGCGAGGGACGTCCAGGCGCAGGCCCGGTTCCTAGCGGCGCAGCCGGAGGTCGATCCGACGCGGATCGGCATCGCCGGCGCGAGCCAGGCCGGCTGGATCATGCCGCTGGCCGCCAGCCGGGAGCCCACGATCAGGTTCATGCTCGGGCTCGTCTCACCGACCCTGACCCAGGGGGAGACCGACCTCTGGGCCAACCTCAACAGCCAGGGTCAGGCGATGCCGACGCGGACCGACGAGGACATGGAGGCGGAGGTCCGTGCAAGCGGTCCGAGCGGCGTCGATCCCATGCCGGCGATCCGCGCGATGCGCATCCCCGCCTTCTGGCTTCTCGGCGGCAAGGACCGGATCGTGCCGTCGCGGCTGTGCGTGGAGCGGCTGGACCCGGTCGCGAAGGAGCCGGGGCGCGACTTCACCTACCGGGTCTTCCCGGGCGGCTCACACGGGATGCTGCTGACCGCGAACGGCCTCATCGCCGAGCAGCAGCGGTCCAGCCGCTTCGTGGACGGCTTCTTCCCTGCCATCCGCGAGTGGCTGACGGTGCGCGGGCTCACCGCGTAGCGCGGGGCAGCTGGAACGGCAGGAGGGCCAGGCAGACCGCCTCACGAGCGAGCAGGCCGACCGGTCGGGGCGCGTCGGCGCCGTCGATCCGAAGCCGGATCCCGCTGCCGTGCAGGGCGGCCCGCATCAGCGCGCTGACGCGGAGCCGGTGCCAGCTCGAGGTGACGACTACGAGCTCGCTCGCGCCGAGCTTCCGGGCGGCGCGCGCCACGTTCGCCGCGTTCTGGGCGGTCGAGCGCGACTCCGCCTCGGGGATCAGCTCGACCTCCGGGCCCTTCCAGGCGGCGCGCATGAGCTCGGCCTCGGGGAAGCCGGACAGGATGACGGTGTCGGCCCCGCCCGCGAGCTCCTGGGCCCGCGCGAGCCGTGCGGCGCAGATCGCGTGGAGGTCGGCGTCGCCTCTGCGCGAGTAGCCGAGGACGGCGACGACGCGGGTCACTTCCGCCGGCGGCGGAGGACCTCGGCGGTGACGAGCGTGCCGGCGACGGTGAGCACGAGCACGAGCGCCTTCTTGCCCTGGAGCTTCGACTCGCCACTCGCGCGCTCCCGCATCTCGACCGGGATCTCGTCGACCTTCAGCCCCTCCTCGTGCAGCCGGAGGACGGCCTCGACCTCCGGGGCACCGCTCGTGTACGGCCGGGCGAGGATCGGCATGGCGCGGGCGTTGACCGCGTACATCCCGCTCGTGGCGTCGTGGAAGGGCCGGTCGAGCACGACCTCGATCGAGCGGCGGAGGAGGCCGGTACCGAGCCGCCGCGCGGGCGACGTCTCGTAGCGCTCGCGCGAGAAGCCGTTGCCGCTCGCGGTTGCGTACCTCGACCCGACCGCCACGTCGGCGGTTCCGGCGCGCACGACGTCGAGCAGCTTCCGGAGCTCCTCGACCGGGTGTTGGCCGTCCGCATCCACCCGGCCGCAGTACTCGTACGCTTGCTCGGCGGCGTAGGCGTACCCGGCCGCGATCGCGGCGCGCAGCCCGCGGTTCTCGCCGAACGAGAGCACCTCGGCGCCTTCCTCCCGCGCGATGTGCGCCGTCCGGTCGGTGGAGCCGTCGTCGACGACGAGGACGTCGGCGTCCGGGATCCCCTGGCGCAGCTCGAGGAGGACCGACGGCAGGTTCTCCTCCTCGTTCCACGCGGGGATGAAGACCAGGGTGTCGTGCTTCTTCGTCACGAGACCCCACCTCCTTCGAGGGGCAGACCGGCCTCGACCCAGTCCTTCTTGCCCTCCGCGTAGTGCAGGACGTTCGTGTAGCCGAGCTGCCGGAGCCGCTCGCCCACCTGCACCGAGCTGTCGCATTCGCGATCGACGCAGTAGACGACGACCACCGTGCCGAGACCGGGGATCCGGAGCCGAGCCCGCTCGTCGACCCAGTCGAGCGGCAGGTTGACGGCGCCGGGCAGGTGGGAGCGGGCGTACGACATCGGCGCGAGGGCGTCGACGAGCACGAAGTCGTCTCCGGCGTCGATCTTGGCCCGGAGGTCGTCGCGCGTGATCGTCGGCAGCTCGCTCATGGCGTCAGCTTGCCTGTAACCATGGACCGAGGTGAGGATCAAGACCTTCGGGCAGGTCGACGAGCGCAGCCTCGCCCAGCTCGAGCGCTGCATGAAGGCGGGCGACGCGGACTTCGGCGTGCTCTGCGCCGACCACCACCCGGGGTACAGCCAGCCGATCGGCGGCGGGATCGCGTACGAGGGCTACGTCTCGCCCTCGGGCGTCGGCTACGACATCGGCTGCGGCAACAAGGCGGCCCGGACGGACCTCACGCTCGCAGACCTCGACCGGCTGGGCGGCGTCGAGGGCGCGATGCACGAGATCGCGCGCCGGATCTCGTTCGGTATGGGCGTCCCGGCACGAGAGCGCGTCGACCACCCGGTCCTGGACAAGATCGCGCAGGCAGACTTCGAGCCGCAGCGGAAGCTGCACAAGCTCGCGGTCGAGCAGCTCGGCACCGTGGGCTCGGGGAACCACTACGTCGACCTGTTCGAGGACGAGGAGGGGCGGATCTGGATCGGCGTCCACTTCGGCTCGCGCGGGTTCGGGCACAAGACCGCGTCCGGGTTCCTCGCGCTGGCGCAGGGGCTGCCGTTCGAGGGCCGGGCGAAGGAGGGCTCGATGGACTCGCTGCCGGTCCTCTTCGAGGCCGACTCCGACCTCGGGCAGTCGTACATCTCGGCGATGCAGCTCGCCGGCGACTACGCCTACGCCGGGCGGGACGCAGTCGTCGCGAAGGTGCTCGCGATCCTCGGCGCCGAGGCGACCTCCGAGGTGCACAACCACCACAACTTCGCGTGGCGTGAGGAGCACTTCGGCCGCGAGTACTGGGTGATCCGCAAGGGCTGCACGCCGGCCTGGCCCGGTCAGGAGGGGTTCGTCGGCGCCTCGATGGGCGACGAGTCGGTGATCCTCGAGGGCGTCGGCGGCCCGGAGGCCGAGGAGTCGCTGTTCTCAACCGTGCACGGCGCGGGCCGTGTGATGAGCCGCTCGCAGGCGGCCGGCCGGTTCCGCCGCCGCACGGTGCGTCGCGACGGGAGGAAGGTCCGCGTCGAGGAGCAGGTCCGGCCCGGCGTCGTCGACTGGCCGGGCGTCCAGGAGCGGCTCCGCCGCAAGGGGATCGTGCTGGTCGGCGGCGGCGCCGACGAGGCGCCCGAGGTCTACAAGCGCCTCCCCGAGGTGCTGGAGGCGCACGCGGGTTCGATCCGGGTCACGCACCGGCTGCGGCCGCTCGGCGTGGCCATGGCCGGACACGAGGTCTACGACCCCTACAAGGACTAGGAGGGGTTCGCCTCCCGGGGCTCTTCCTCGTCGGAGCCGCGGTTCCGGGCGCGGCGGGCGGTCTCGACGAGGACCGCCACGGCGAACGCGAGCCCGAAGGCAATGCCGACGGCGAGCAGCGGGCGGTCGTGGAACACCCGTCCGCCGAAGTAGCCGAGCAGCACCGAGTAGCTCGCCCAGAGGCAGGCGGCGAGCGCGGTGAAGCCGGCGAACTTCAGGTACGGGAAGGTCGTGAGCCCGCTCGTGAAGGTCGCGCCGGTCCGGCCGCCCGGGATGAAGCGCGCGACGACGAGGATCACGCCGCCCCGACGCTCGAGCTGCCCGCAGGCCCAGCGGACGCCGCGCCGGGCGTAGGCGCCGTCGAAGAACCGCCGCTGCGCCGGCCGCCCGCCGTAGCGGCCGAGCGAGTAGGAGACCGAGTCCCCGACGAACGCGCCCGAGGCGGCCGCACCGAGCACCGCGGCCAGCGAGATCGCGGGCTCGACCGCGGCAAGGACGCCCGCGAGGATCGCCGCCGACTCGCTCGGTAGGGCCGGGATCACGGCGTCGCCCGCGGCGATGCCGAAGAGGATCAGGTAGGCAACCGGCGGCTGGGCGAGGAGGTCGTACAGCGACTCCACGCCCTTAGGGTTGCAGGAGTCGGACGGTCGGGGGCAGGCGGTGCGGACGCGCGGGTTACCAGTCGGCTCCCCAAGCGGCGCCCGGTGCCCGGGTGAGCTGCCGGAGGCGCGAGCCGTCCGGCCGCATCGTCCACACCTGGCTGCCGCGGGTGAGCGCGATGAGCGCGCCGCCCGGCGACCACGCCGGCCCGTTCGAGGCGATCGGGCGCCGCCGCGAGTACGGCGTGAGCCGCCGCTTGCCGCTGCCGTCCGCACGCATCACCCAGACCTGCGAGACGGGGCGGGAGGCGCTCGTGCGGCTCGTGCTCTCGAACGCGATCCGGCGGCTGTCGGGCGACCAGTCGGGCGCCCAGTCGACGCCGACGCCGACCTTCCCGAGCCCGTGAGCGTGCCGGCCGTCGGGCCGGATCAGCCAGATCTCGCCTGCGCGCGAGTACGCGATCCACTTCCCGTCCGGCGACCACGCCGGTGCGGCCTCGACCGCGAGCCGAGCGTCGACGAGAACGCGATCTGCGTGTGCTCCCGGTTCCATGCGGGCGCGACCTCGAAGGCCTGCACCGCTCGTCAGCTGCCGTCGGCCGGTGCCGTTCGACTGGACGAGGAAGAGGTGGTTGCCGGCGCCCCGGTCGCCGGTGAAGACGAGGGTGGCGTCGGCCGCGGGCGTGGCAGCCGAGGGTGCAACGGCGGCGGCCGCAACGACGGCTGCGGCGAGGCGCGTCTCATGTCGCCGATGATCGCGACGAGTTGTCAGCCGTTCCCGCGGAAACGGTGAAGAGATGAGCGGCCCTTTCAGGACCCCGTGCGCGCCGGATCGTTCACGAGCGGCCGGAGTCGCAGCACCGCAAACGGCACGACCGCCGTCACGATCGCGTCGTTGACGACGCACCAGTCGCAGACGGCATCGATCAGCGCGAGCTGGACGAACAGCAGGTACGCGCTGAAGGCGAACGCGCCGAGCGCGACTGCCGCACCCAGCGCGCGGGCGAGGTCGAGGACGAAGAGGGCTGTGGCGAAGAGGGTCGCGTAGCCGACGATGCCGAGCACGGGCACCGGGATCCCGGCGACGGTCGCGTACGACGAGCCCTGCACGGTCTCGCAGCCGCCCGTGCTGCACGCGATCGTCACGTCGGCGTACCGGGCCCAGGTGAGGTAGCCCGAGACGACGAGACCGGCGGTCGCGAGGGCCGCGACGCAGAGACGGAGCGTCCGGTCTGTCACCTGGCGCGGGCGGACTCGATGGCGGACCGCAGCGCGTCCGCGTCGAGCGACGAGATCTCGACGCGCTGCAACCGGCCGCGCGTCGGGCCGACCTCGAAGGACGGGGTCCCGTTGACGCCGGCGGCGGTGGCCGAGGCCTGCGCCTTCGCGACTTTCGCGGTCATCGCGGGCCGCCGGCCGAGCATGCGGCCGACGTCGAGGCCGGGCACTGCGGCGCCGACCTGGCGGAGGGTCTCGTCGGTGAGCCAGCCGGAGTTCTCGGGCCCCTGGTTTCGGTACAGCAGGTCGACGACGTGCCACAGCTTCCCCTGCTCGCCCGCGGCCAGCGCTGCGCGCAGGCCGGTCTCCGACTCGGGCCCGAGGAACGCCAGCCCACGGAACTCGATGCGCAGCCGTCCCGTCCGGACGTAGTCGCGCACGAGCTCCGGCAGGGCCATCCGGGACCAGGTGGCGCAGTACGGGCACTGGAGGTCGCCGTACTCGACGAGCGTCACCGGTGCGTCGGGCCGTCCGAGCACCGCGCCCCGCTGCGGGATGCCCTGCAGGAGCTGCGTCGTCTCGGACGAGTCGAGGGCGGCCGGAAGCGGACGAGGGGAAACCCCCTCGTCCGAACCGGTCAGCAGGCTCGCGGCGACGAGCGCCCCGGCGACGAGCATCGCCGCGACCCCTGCGACGGCGACTGCGCGGGGCCCTCTGAGCCACGACTCCATGGCCGCACCGTAGGAGCGCCGGTGTCCGCCGGAATCCGTCCGCGGTCCGGATTCACGCTGCGGGGAACTACGGGTTCGGGCCCACTCGCCGTTCCTGGGACGTTCGCCGGCTCGCCGAGGAGTAGGCTCGGCGCGTGGATCCCATTCGCGTCCGGGACACGCAGCGCCGGCTCGAGAAGGGGAGCGGCGGCTACGAGATCGTCCATGAGTCACCCGGGCTCGAGATCGGCGTCTACGTCCTCGTCGCGCCCGAGCCCGACCGGCAGCAGCCGCACGACCGGGACGAGGTCTACGTCGTGCTGCACGGCCGGGGCACGCTGCAGGTCGGCGACGACAGCATCGAGCTCGGCGAGGGGGAAGCCGCCTTCGTGCCTGCCGGCGTCGACCACCGGTTCAGCGGCTACGAGGGGCTCAGCGTGCTCGTGGTCTTCGCCGGCGACGCCCCCGAGCCCGCGGCTTGACGGCACTGGGCGGGATGCCCAGACTCGAAGGTGCGATGACCCGGCTGATGCAGAGCCTGGGCGCCGACGTCGAGCGCGCGATGACCGACGTGAACGTCCCCTCGTACATCATCGAGAAGGGCGGCACGATCGCCTGGGTGAACCCGGCGGCCGAGAAGCTCGTCGGCGACGTCCGCGGCCGGCGCTTCACGGAGGTCGTCGTGCCCGGCTACCGGCCGCGCGCCCGCGATGCCTTCGCACGGAAGATCGTCGGCAAGGAGCAGGTCACCGACACCGAGGTCGAGCTCCTGGGCCCCGATGGGCACGAGCTCTCCGTCGAGGTCAGCTCGGTGCCGATCCGGGACGGCCATCAGATCGTCGGCGTCTTCGGCCTGCTCTCGCGCCCGCCGAGCGCTGCCAAGCCGCCGCGGGAGCACGCGAAGCTGACGCCGCGCCAGCGCGAGGTCCTCCGGATGCTCGCCCACGGCGCGTCCACGAATCAGATCGCGGACGAGCTCCACCTGAGCAAGGAGACCGTCCGGAACCACGTGCGCGGGCTGCTCCAGGCCCTCGAGGTGCACTCGCGCGTGGAGGCCGTCGCCACCGCCCGCGCCGAGGGCGTCCTCGACGATTGACGCAATTGGGTCATGCGTCGAACGGCCAGTCCGACGACCATGGTGGACTGCCGTCGGGGCCCACGAGCCTTCCCCTCGAACTCGGGGTCTCGCACGCAGGTGATCCGCACGCTTCCTGTGTGCGGTTTTCCTCTCGCGGCGGGTTCCCCGGGCCGCACGGGGGCCCGCCGCGACAGGAGGCCGGCGCACTTGTCATGCTGAGGCGGCCGTCATGACCGCAGCGAGCGAGACGACCACCGCGCCGCCGCTCACCGCCGAGGAGCTCCGGCTTGTCGACGCGTACTGGCGCGCCGCGAACTACCTCTCCGTCGGGCAGGTCTACCTGCTCGAGAACCCGCTGCTCCGCGAGTCGCTGCAGCCCGAGCACATCAAGCCACGGCTGCTCGGCCACTTCGGCACGACACCGGGCCTGAACCTGGTCTACGTCCACCTCAACCGGGCGATCAAGGAGCGCGACCTCGACGCGATCTACGTCACCGGCCCCGGCCACGGCGGCCCTGCGCTCGTGGCGAACGCGTACCTGGAGGGCACCTACACCGAGCGCTACCCCGACGTGACGCAGGACGAGGACGGCATCCGGAAGCTCTTCCGCCAGTTCTCGTTTCCCGGTGGGATCCCGAGCCACGTCGCACCCGAGGTGCCGGGCTCGATCCACGAGGGCGGCGAGCTCGGCTACGCGCTCGTCCACGCCTTCGGCGCCGCGTTCGACAACCCGGACCTCGTCGTCGCCTGCGTGGTCGGCGACGGGGAGGCCGAGACCGGGCCGCTGGCGGCGAGCTGGCACTCGAACAAGTTCCTGAGCGCCCGGGCCGACGGCGCCGTCCTCCCGATCCTGCACCTGAACGGCTACAAGATCGCGAATCCGACGGTCCTCGCCCGGATCCCCGAGGACGAGCTCGTGGCGCTGTTCCGCGGCTACGGCTGGGAACCGGTGCTGGTCGAGGGCGACGACCCCGAGGCGGTGCATCAGGCCTTCGCGGGGGCGCTCGACCGGACGCTCGACCGCATCGTCGAGATCCAGCGGGCTGCGCGGGAGGACGGCGTGACCGAGCGTCCCGTCTGGCCGATGATCGTCCTCCGTACCCCGAAGGGCTGGACCGGGCCGAAGGAGGTCGACGGTCTGCCGACCGAGGGCAGCTGGCGCTCGCATCAGGTGCCGATGACGGACGTGCGGGACAACAAGGGGCATCTCGAGCTGCTCGAGGAGTGGCTGCGGAGCTACGGCCCGGAGGAGCTGTTCGACGAGGGCGGACGGCTCCGTGCCGACCTCGCGGGGCTCCCGCCTGAGGGCTCCAGGCGGATGAGCGCAAACCCGCACGCAAACGGCGGAGAGCTCCTCCGCGACCTCGCCCTCCCGGACTTCCGCGGCTACGCGGTCGAGGTCGACGAGCCGGGCACCACGACGAGCGAGGCCACCCGAGTCCTCGGCGGGTTCCTCCGCGACGTCGTCGAGCGCAACCCGGCGACCTTCCGGGTGTTCGGCCCGGACGAGACCGCCTCGAACCGCCTCGGCGACGTCCTCAGCGTCACGGACCGCGTCTGGAACGCCGAGATCGAGGAGACGGATGACGGCCTTGCTCCGGAGGGCCGCGTCCTCGAGGTCCTCTCGGAGCACCTCTGCCAGGGCTGGCTGGAGGGCTATCTGCTCACGGGCCGGCACGGCCTCTTCAACTGCTACGAGGCCTTCATCCACATCGTCGACTCGATGTTCAACCAGCACGCGAAGTGGCTGAAGGTGACGCGCGGCATCCCGTGGCGGCGGCCGATCGCCTCGCTCAACTACCTCCTGAGCTCGCACGTCTGGCGACAGGACCACAACGGCTTCTCGCACCAGGATCCGGGTTTCATCGACCACGTCGCGAACAAGAAGGCCGAGGTGATCCGGGTCTACCTCCCGCCGGACGCGAACACGCTGCTCTCGGTCGCCGACCACTGCCTTCGCAGCCGGAACTACGTGAACGTGATCGTCGCCGGGAAGCAGCCCTCCCTGAACTACCTGGCGATGGACGACGCGATCGTCCACTGCACTCGCGGGCTCGGGATCTGGCAGTGGGCCTCGAACGACGGCGGCGGCGAGCCGGACGTCGTGCTCGCCTGCGCCGGCGACATCCCGACGCTGGAGACGCTCGCCGCAGCGGCGCTCCTTCGCGAGCGGCTGCCGGAGGTCAAGGTCCGGGTCGTCAACGTCGTCGACCTGATGCGGCTCCAGCCGGACACGGAGCATCCCCACGGGCTCGCGGATGCCGACTTCGACTCGATCTTCACGACCGACAGGCCGATCGTGTTCGCCTACCACGGCTACCCCTGGCTCATCCACCGGCTCGCCTACCGGCGGACGAACCACCCGAACCTCCACGTGCGGGGCTACAAGGAGGAGGGCACGACCACGACGCCGTTCGACATGGTCATGCTCAACGACCTCGACCGCTTCCACCTCGCGATCGACGTGATCGACCGCGTGCCCGGCCTTGCGGCCCAGGCCGCAGGGCTCCGGCAGGAGCTCGTCGAGCGCAGGCTGAGGGCGCGGGCGCACACACGCGAGCACGGGGAGGACGACCCCGAGATCTCCGGCTGGACCTGGCCGAGCTGAGGGTCCTCACGGTCAACGCGGGCTCGACGAGCCTGAAGCGTCACCTCGTCGACGGAGGCGAGGCCCGCGCCGTCGACGACTACGCCCCCGCCGACGCCGTCGGGCATCGCGTCGTCCACGGCGGCGCCCGCTTCGTCGCCCCGGCGCTGATCGACCAGGAGGTGATCGCTGCGATCGAGGAGCTGCGCGCGCTCGCGCCGCTCCACAACGAGCCGGCGCTGCGTGCGATCCGGGAGGCGCGGTCGCGCCTGCCCGAGATCCGGCACGTGGCCGTCTTCGACACCGCCTTCATGGCGGAGATCCCGGACGAGGCCGCGACGTATGCGATTCCGCGCCGCTGGCGCGAGGAGTGGGGCGTCCGCCGCTACGGGTTCCACGGGCTCGCGGTCCAGTCGGTCGTCGAGCGCCTCGACGCCACTCGGATCGTCGCGTGCCACCTGGGCGGCGGCTGCTCGGTGACCGCGGTGCTGGACGGGAAGGCCGTCGACACCTCCATGGGCTTCAGCCCGCTCGAGGGCGTCCCGATGGCGACCCGTTCCGGCTCGATCGACCCCGGCGCCCTCGTCTACCTTCTGCGCGAGCGCGGGCTCACCGTCGACGAGCTCGACCGGGAGCTCGAGCACGAGTCCGGCCTCGCCGCGCTGGGCGGCCTCGACGACGAGCTCGGCTTCGCCGTCTACACGTACCGGATCGCAGGCGCCGCCGCGCAGATGGCGATGGCGCTCGGAGGCCTCGACGTGCTCGCGTTCTCGGGCGGCGTGGGGGAGAACCGCGCGGACGTCAGGGACGCGGTGGCGGCCAGGCTGCGCTTCGTCGGCGAGTTCCGCGTCGAGGTCGTGCCCGCCCGCGAGGAGCTGGTGATCGCTGCGGCCGTGCGCGAGCTGCTCGCCGGACGGCCGGGCCGGGCGTAGCCGGGTCCGTACTTTCCCGCGCGCGCCGACCGGGAGGGTCCCGATGGCGTCGCGGGCGCCGCAGGCCACGATGCGAAGCGACTGACAAGGAGGCTTTCGATGAGCATCTCCAAGGACTTCCGCTTCCCCGTCTCCGTCGTCTTCGAAGGCGAGCGGCGCGTGACCATGGTCGCTCCCGACCTCGAGCCGATCCCCGCGGCCGTGCCGCCCGAGTTCCGGGGGCCCGGCGGCCGCTGGAGCCCCGAGCATCTCCTCGTGGGAGCGGCAGCGTCGTGCTACACGGTGACGTTCGCCGCCGTTGCCGAGCGCCGGGGTATCCCGATCCACTCCCTCGCCGTGAGCGCAACCGGCCACGTGGGACATCGGGACGACGGGCGGATGGGCTTCATCGCCGTCGAGCTGACCCCGAGGATCCTGACCGACGCGGAGCACGTCGACGCTGCCGAGCGGACGGCTCGCGCCGCCGACACCGCCTGCCTCGTCTCCTGCGCGCTGTCCGTGCCGGTCGAGGTCACGCCGGTCGTCGAGGCGCTCGAGCCGGTACCGGCCTGAGCAGCCGACGGTAGCCCGCCGCGGGCGGAGAGGTCTGCGGGAAACCCGCAGCACTCGTGCGGCGCCCCTCGGACGCAGCCGGGGGCCGTTCTCCCGAAGCTCCCAGGCATACGCACGAGAGGAGATTCTTCGCATGTCCACGCACAGTGTTCGCAGCCCGTACCGCAAGCCCGAGACCAGCGCCTTCCTGGGCATGGCCGCCGTCCTCCTGGGAGTGCTCGTCGGCGTCCTGGGGCTCGTCGCCGTGCTGATGTGGCTCGACGCGAGGGACGGCGGCGCCGCGACGCCGGCCGCAGCGGCCGAGCCGGTGGTCCACGACCACAACACTGCCCTGCCTCTGAACAGCTTCGCGGGGGTCGTGCCCGCGAACGCCCAGGAGCTCGCCGCGGCGCACAAGGCCTACGACGCGGCCCTCCCGCCGATCCCGGCCACCGACGTCGTGAAGGTCCGCATGGTGATGAAGCACAAGGCCGTCGAGATCGCGCCCGGTGTCAAGTACAACGTCTGGGCCTTCGACGGGAAGATGTCCGCCCCGGGCCCGGTCATCCACGTCCGTCAGGGCCAGACCGTCGAGTTCACGCTCGTCAACGGCGGCCAGATCCCCCACTCGATGGACTTCCATGCCGCGCGGATCGCGCCCAACGTCGCGTTCAGGGACGTCGCCCCGGGCGAGTCGTTCACGTTCCGGTTCAAGGCGAACGACCCGGGCGTCTTCATGTACCACTGCGGCACCAAGCCGGTGCTCGCGCACATCGCGAACGGCATGTACGGAGCGATCGTCGTCGAGCCCAAGCAGGCGCTGCCGAAGGCCGACCGTGAGTACGTCCTGGTCGCGAGCGAGTGGTACCTCGACGGGGACGGCACGGAGAAGCCCGCGAGCCTCGACATGCAGAAGGCCCGGGCGATGATGCCGGACTGGACGACCTTCAACGGCTACGCGAACCAGTACGTCAACCACCCGCTGACGGCGGATCCCGGCGAGACCGTTCGCTTCTGGGTCGTCGCCGCGGGCCCGACCCTCGACACGAACTTCCACGTCGTCGGCACGATCCTCGACCGCGCCTGGGTGAACCAGGACATGACGCGCTTCCAGCGCGGCGTCCAGACGGTCGCCGTGCCGGCCGGCGGGGGCGGCGTGTTCGACGTCAAGATCGACGAGCCGGGCCTCTACCCGTTCGTCTCGCACGCGTTCGCCCACGTCGACCTCGGCCAGGTGGGGCTGCTGAAGGTCGGCAACCCACCGGGTTCGATGTCGCACTAGCCCACGGGCACCGTCGGTCGGCGGCGCCGACCGACGTCAGTCCTAGAGTTCGCTGTCGATGGAGCCCGCTGGAACGCGGCGCATCGAGTTGTTGCTCCCGATGCGCACGGTACTGATCGTCGCTGCGACATTCGGCTTGCTCGCCGCATTCTGGGCGATCGGCAGCACCTTCCTGGTCGTCTTCGTCGGCATCTTCCTGGCCTTCGTCTTCGAGTTTCCCGTGCGGTTCGTGATGGCCAAGACGGGGCTCTCGCGGGGCCTCGCGGCGACGATCACGGTGCTGGGGGCGGCGGTCCTCGTGGTCGCGCTCTTCCTCCTCTTGCTCGTGCCGCTCGTCGGCTCGGTCCGCGACTTCGTGCAACAGCTCCCGCAGGTCGTCGACGACCTCCGCAGCTCGGACGAGCTCTCCTGGCTGGGCGACTCGGGGGCGGCCGAGAACGTCCAGTCCGGCGCGGATCAGGCCTCGATCTCCATCCCGGACGCGATCTCGGAGATCCTCGGGATCGCGGGCTCGCTCTTCGGCATCTTCCTGGCCGGCTTCACGATCCTCTTCATCTGCCTCTTCCTGATCAGCGACATCGAGAACCTCAAGCGGGCGCTCGCCAGCGTCCTCATGCCCGGCGAGGACGAGCGGTGGCTTCGCGTCTGGGAGCGCGTGACGGAGTCGCTCTCCCGGTGGGCGATCGGCGTGATCGTGATCGCAGTCATCGCCGGCACCGTCCAGGGCACCACCGCCTGGCTGCTCGGGTCGAGCTTCGCCCTTGCCCTGGGCGTGCTCGCCGGGCTGCTCGACATGATCCCGAACCTCGGCGCGACGATCGCCGGCTTCATCATCGTGCCGACGCTGTGGGCGGAGGAGGGCCTCACCGCCGCGCTGATCATGCTGGTCGTCGTCCTCGCCTACCAGCAGCTCGAGAACAACGTGATCACGCCGAAGGTGCAGGGGAAGGCCGTGCAGCTGTCGGGCTTCTTCATCATCGTCGCCGTGACGCTGTTCGGGGCGCTGCTCGGCGTTCTCGGGGCGCTGACCGCAGTGCCGCTCGCGGCGACGATCCAGATCTTCCTCCAGGAGCTCGTCAAGGCGAGGCAGGAGAAGGTCGCGGGGGCGAAGGCTGCGCTCTAGACCCGCCGCCGCTCCCAGACGGTCGCGTTCACGAAGGCGGCGATCGTGAACAGCCGGGCGCAGACGTACAGCCACAGGAGGATCGCGGTCGAGGTCCCGAACGCGCCGTAGACGCTGCCCTCCCGCCCGAGGCGCGGGGCCAGGTACACGGCGACCCAGACGTTGATCCCCCACATCCCGACGGCGAGGAGCGCCGCGCCGGGGAGGTGGTCGCGGATCGAGGCGCCGGGGGCGTGCGGCAGCAGCGTGAGGACGAACGTCGTCGCGGCTCCGTAGAAGCCCAGGAGCGCGGCGAAGTTGAGCAGCTCACCGAGCGGCAGGTCGAGGTCGAAGATCGAAAGGGCGGCCGCGCCGGCGCTGACGGCGATGGCGACGGCGGTGAAGAGCAAGGCCGCGCGGATCCGCCGCCGGATCTTCGGCCGCTCGACCTTCCAGGCGAGCGCGAAGACCACGACGAGCGCGCGGACGGCGCTGATCCCGAACCAGACGGTCAGCACGGTCCCGCCGACGAGGAACACCCAGCGCGGCGTGTTTCCGATGTCCACCGCCTCCCGGAACGACGCGGAGGCCGTCGCCGTCAGACCGAGCGATCGCGCGGTGCTCTCGAGGTCGGTCGGGTCCTCCTCCGCCCAGATGCTCGACAGCGCCCCGCCGACCGCTCCGAGCGAGACGAGCCAGAAGAAGAACCGGTAGGCGAGCCCGCCGGCGAGGAGCCCGCCGCCGCTGCGATGCTCGCGATCCACCGCCTCCACGGCGGCCTGTGCGCCGGGGACGGTGTCGAGCGCACGGACGCTGAGCTCTTCGCCGTACGCCTGCGCGCGGCGCAGCCGCCCTTGCTCCACGGGCTGGTCGTCGCTCGTGCCTGCCGTGTCGTCGGACAGCTCACGGGTGAGCGTAGATCACGCTGCGTCGTAGGCCCGCTGGAGCTCGGCGATCTCGATCTTGCCCATCCGGAGCATCGCCTCCATCACGGCCTCCGCCTTCTTCGGGTCCTCCGTCGTGGCTGCCAGGTGCGCCGTGGGTACGACGCGACGGGCCCGGAGAACTCATCGGCTTGGACGTGCGTTCTATCGTTGCCTCGTGGAGCTCCTCGAGCGGGATGCGGCACTGGGGACGCTCGCCGCCGCGCGCGACGAGGCGGCGCGGGGCGAAGGACGCGTCGTCTTCATCACCGGCGAGCCGGGGATCGGCAAGACCTCGCTCGTCACGCGGTTCCTGCGCGACCTGGGCGAGGACGCGCGCGTGCTGCTCGGCACCTGCGACGACCTCTCGATCCCGCGCCCGCTGGGGCCGATCCGGGACCTCGTCGGCAGCCTCTCGCCCGAGTTCGAGCAGGCGCTTGCCGCCGGCGCGGCGCCGCACGAGCTGCAGGCGCTGCTGCTCGCGGAGCTCGAGCTCCGCCCGCATCCGACCGTCCTCGTGCTGGAGGACGTGCACTGGGCGGACGGCGCCACGTTCGACACGATCGCGGTCCTCGGCCGCCGGATCGGGTCGCTGCCGGCGCTCCTCGTCCTGACCTTCCGCGGAGGCGAGGCGCCGTCCGGCCATCCGCTTCGTGCGGCTGTCGGCTCGATCCGGGCCGAGCATGCGGTCTTCGTCGAGCTCGCGCCGCTGTCCGAGAGCGCCGTCGCCTCGCTGGCCGGCGCCGATGCGGCCGAGGTCTATGCGGTGACCGGCGGGAACCCGTTCTACGTCACGGAGCTGCTCGCGGCCCGTGAGGCCGACGCGCTGCCGCCGTCGATCGCGAACGCCGTCCTCGGACGGACCTCCCGGCTCGAGGACGACGCGCGGCACCTCGTCGAGCTCGTCTCGGTGGTCCCGACCCGAGTCCGGACCTCCCTGCTCGACGCCGTGATGCCGGACTGGCCGGCGGCCGCGCTCGAGCCGGAGCGGCGGCAGCTGCTCGAGGTCGACGCGGCCTACGTCCGCTTCCGGCACGAGCTGGCGCGGAACGCAATCCGGTCGAACGTGCCGATCGCCGCCCGGCGCCGCCTCCACGCGGAGATCCTGGAGGCGCTGCTGGCCGACGGGGCCGATCCCGCGGACATCGTCCACCATGCGGAGGCCGCCGGCTCGGAGCAGGTCCTCTCGCAGTACGCGTTGATCGCCGCCCGCCGGGCTGCGGCGTTGAGCTCGAATCGGGAGGCGTACTCGCACTACCGCCGCGCCTCGCACTTCCTCGACCGCCTGCCCGCCGCCGAGCAGGCGCGCGTGCTCGAGGAGCTCGCGTCGGTCGCGTACGCGGTGGGGCGCCTCGACGCGGCGTTCGTCGGCGCCGATCGCGCGATCGGCTTCTACCGGGGCCTCGGAGACGAGGAATCGGTCGGCCGGTGCATGCGGAGCCTCTCGCGGTACCACTGGGTCGCAGGCGACGGCCACGCAGCGCACCGGGCGGCGCTCGACGCGATCGAGATCCTCGAGCCGCTCGGGCCCTCCCGCGAGCTGGCGCGCGCCTACAGCGTCGTCTCGCAGCTCGCGATGCTCGCCGAGGACTCCGAGCCGGCGTTCAGCTGGGGCGAGCGGGCGTTGGAGCTCGCGACCCGTCTCGGAGACGACGGCACGCGCGCCCACGCGCTCGTCAACATCGCCACCGCGAAGATCAACCTCGACCCGGACCAGGGCGGGGCTCTGCTGGAGGCGCACGCGTTCGCGGACGCCGCGGGGGAGTGGCACGAGGCGGCGCGGGCGCTCGACAACCTCAGCATCAGCCTCCTCTGCTGGGTGCGGCCGGACGAGGCGCTCCGGTACGCGGAGCAGGCCGTGGCCTACGCCGAGGAGCACGAGGTCCTCATCATCGCCTCGCACGCAGCGGCCGTCGGCGCCTGGCTGAAGCTCCGGGCGGGCGACTGGGCCGAGGCCGAGCGGCTGATGCTGCAGGAGATCGAGAGCGGCAGGATCGTCCGCCTGCTGACCAAGACCGTCCTGGCCGAGCTGGCCGTCCGTCGCGGCGACCCGGAGGCCCGAGAGCGGTTGGCCGAGCTCGCCGGGGAAGCCGAGCGGACGGGAGAGCTTCAGCGGATCGTGCCGGTGCTCGAGCTCGCGACCGAACGGGCGTTGACCGCCGGCGAGGCCATGCCGATCGAGCGGTTCGAGCGGCTCACCGCCATGCCGACGAGCGGCGTTCGCGCCGGCCGATTCGGATCGCGGGTAGCCGCCTGGGCGGCGATCGCGGGCCTCGAGCTCGAGGTCGATCCACCGCTGTCCGCGCCGCATGCCGCCATGCTGCGGCGGGACTGGCGGGCAGCCGCGGACGCCTTCGGCGCGGCGGGGTGGAGCTACGACCGCGGGCTGATGCTGTCGCTGCTGGAGGACGAGGAGGCGCTGGCCGAGGCGCTCGAGGTCGCTCGGGACCTGGGCGCCGAGCCGCTGACGCGGCGCGTGCTGGAGCGCATGCGAGAGCTCGGGCTCCGCATCCCGCAGGGCCCGCGGGAGGCCACGCGCGCCAACCCCGCCGGCCTGACCGCCCGCCAGCTCGAGGTGCTGGAGCTGCTCACCGAGGGCTTGACGAACGCCGAGATCGCCGAGCGGCTCGTCGTCTCCCAGCGCACGGCCGAGCACCACGTCGCCGCCGTGCTGATGAAGCTCGGTGCGTCCTCCCGCCGGGAGGCTGTACGCCGCGCGACGGAGCTCGGGGGCCCTCCGTAGAAGGCCCCCGAGAGGAGGCAGCTCCGCCTACTGGCCGGGACCGAGGTCGACGAGCGGAGCGATGAGACCGCTCACGTCCGGCGCGACGGTCACCGCGTCCCGGCCGTCGAGCGTCTGGAGCCGGAGCGTGTCGCCCGCCGGCTCGCTGCCGGTGATCCGGGTCTGGGCCTTGAGGCCTGCGACCACGATCTGAGCGGCCGCGCGCGTGACGTCGACGACGTCCCGCTTGCTCGTGCCGTTCACCGTCACCGTGTCCGCTGAGAGATCGCCGCCGCCGAGGGACGCGCTCAGGTCGATGTCGACGCCGGTCACGTCGGTGCCCCGGAGGTCGTTGACCGTGATCGCGTCCGTCCCGCCGGACGCTCGGACCGCGATGCCCTCGACGTCGTCGAGGTCCATCACGATGCTCGCGATGTTCCGGGTGAACCGGACGTGCCCGCCGGTTGCGGAGACGTCCATGTTCTCGCCGGCGTTGCTCCCGTTGAAGTCCAGGGTGTCGATGCCGTCCTCGCCGTCGACGGTGTCGTTGCCGTCGCCGGGGTCCCACTGGAAGTGGTCGTCCCCGCGGCCGAGGAGCGCGCTGTCGGTGCCCTGGTTGCCGTCGACCAGGTCGTTGCCGTCTCCGCCGAGCAGCAGGTCGGCGCCGTTCCCGCCGCGGATGACGTCCCCGTCCACGCCGCCGTCGAACGTGAGGCTCGTCAGCGCGGCGAGGTTGCCGACGCCCGAGATCGTGTCCGTGCCTGCGAGGCCGAGGATCACGAGACGCTCCACGCCGATCGTGTCGAGCCTCGAGGCGAGACTCGCGACGGTGCTGACCTCCGCGCCGTTCGCGAAGACGCCGATCTCGTCGGCGACGTCGGTGCCGTTGTACCGCGTGATGTCGTTGCCGGGCCCGCCGTCGACGTTGTACGACTCGGCCCCGAGGACCTCGCGGCCCGTCGTGACCGTGTCGTCGCCGCCGAGCGCCTCGACGTTCACGGTGTCGTGCGCGGGCTCCACGCCCTCGACGAGCACCTCGGCCGCGAGGCCGGAGACGATCGGGAAGGCGAGCGGGGAGGAGAGCGAGATGCGGTCCGCCGCCTCCGTCCCGCGAGCGATCACGCTGTCGGGCTGCCCGTCGCCGATCCCGCCGCTGCCGGTGAGGTCGGCGTCGACGTCCTCGACGTCGGTGCCGGCGAGGTCGTTCACGATCACGGTGTCCGACCCGCCGAGCGCGCGGAACGTCACATCCTCGACGTCGTCGAGATCCATGACGATGTTCGCGATGTTGCGGGTGAATCGTGCCCGTGACCCGCTCGCCGAGACCTCGACGATCTCGCCGATGTTGCTGCCGTGGAAGTCGAGCAGGTCCTCGCCGGCCTGGCCCTCGACGGTGTCGTTGCCGTCGCCGGGATCCCACTGGAAGCGGTCGTCGCCCCGTCCCAGCAGCGCCAGGTCGAGACCCTGGTTCCCGTCGAGCGAGTCGTCGCCCTTGCCGCCGATGAGGACGTCGGGGCCGTTCCCGCCCCGGACGTCGTCGTCGCCGTCGCCGCCGTCCATCGTGATGGCGGTCAGCGCCGCGAGGTTGCCGACGGCGGTGATCGTGTCCGCACCGGCCAGGCCGAGGACGGACAGGTTCTCGACGATCGTGTCGAGGCGAGCGGACCCGGGTGAGTACGCGGCGGCCTCGGCGCCGTTCGCGACGAGGTGGATCGCGTCGTCGGACCCGCTGCCGCGGTAGACGGCAGCGTCGACGTCCGCGCCGCCGTCGGCGTTGAACGGGATCGCTCCGGCGATGCCGACCGCCGTCTCGATGGTGTCCGCTCCGCCGAGGGCTGCGACGCTCAGGTTGTCCAGCGTCTCCTCGCCGCCGAGGACCCGCGTCTCCGCGGCGAGCCCGTCGACGACCATGCGCCCGCCGTCGTTCGCGAGCTCGACCTCGTCCTCGCCCTCGGTGCCGAGCGCGACCACGTTGTCGGCCGCCCCGTCCGCGAGGGTCAGGTCGGCGTCGACGGTCTTGACGTCGGTGCCGGCGAGGTCGCCGACCTGCATGGTGTCGGCGCCGCCGAGCGCCTGGAAGTCGACGGTCTCGATGCCGTCGAGGTCCATGACGATGTTCGCGACGTTGCGCGTGAACCGCGCCCGCGGCCCGTTGGCCGAGACCTCGACGATCTCGCCGGCGTTGCTGCCGTTGAAGTCGAGGACGTCGTCGCCCCCGTCTCCCTCGACGGTGTCGCTCGAGTCGCCAGGGTCCCACTGGAAGCGGTCGTCCCCGGCGCCCAGGAACGCCCGGTCGAGTCCGAGGTTGCCGTCGACGACGTCGTCGCCGGCGCCGCCGAAGAACGTCTCCGCGCCGAAGCCGCCGATCAGCGTGTCGGCGCCGCCCTCGCCGCGGACGATGACGGCCTCGTCGGTGAACGCACCGCCGGTCTGGTCGATGCGCACCTCGTCGTCGCCGCCCTTGGCCTTGACGTCGATGGTCGTGAAGGTGCTGCGGTCGAAGCTGAAGTCGGCCGTGCCGTCGGCTCCGACGTCCACCTGGAGCGTGTTCGGCGCGCCCGGCTCGAGGCGGAGGACGAGGCGGTTGTCCGCCCCGTCCCCGGAGATCGTGAGGATCCCGTCGTCCACCTCGGCCGAGACCGCGGCCATCGCGCCGTTGGCGGCGAGGCCGAGCGTCACGGCGATGAGGACGCCCACCGCAATGGTCTTCCGTCGCGTGTTCATCGTCGTTCGGTCCTTTCTGGTTGGTCGCTTCACGGGTAGAGGGCCGCCTTGAGGCCGGTCGCGCCGGGTTGCGCGACGCCCATGCCGCCGACTCCGCCGGAGCCGCCGGCGCCTGGCGTGGCGCTCGAGACGCTGGAGCCGTGCGTGGTCGCCGTCGAGGTGCCGGCCTTGAAGATCCCGATGCTCGGGCCGCCGGCGCCACCGCCACCGCCGCCGCCGAAGCCGCCGCGGCCGCCCTCGCCGCCCCAGCCGCCTTCGCCGATCTCCTGCCAGCAGTAGCTCATGCCCTGCTCGCCCCGGCCGCCCCGGCCGCCGTTGGCGCCGCTGCCGCCGGCGCCGCCACGGCCTCCGTTGCCGGCCGCGATCGAGTTGCCCTGCGCCGAGATCAGGGCCGAGTCGTGGAGGTACACGCCGAAGGAGCCGCCGCCTGCGCTGCCGCCGTCGCCGGCGCCGCCGCCGCCACCGCCGCCACCGCCGCCGCCGCCGCCGTTGCCGCGGCCGTCGTCGACGAAGATGCCGGTCTGGCCGCCGCCTCCGCCGCCGCCGCCACCGCCGGTGCCGGAGCCGCCGAACTCGCCCTTCTTGCCGGCTTCGCCGACCCAGGTCGCGGCCGCGGCCGACGCGGAGTCGGTTCCCGGCTTCCCGTTGATGCCGAGCGATCCGGAGACGCCGTTGCCGCCGCGGTCTCCATCTCCGCCGGGATCGCCCGACGCGCCGCCGGTGCCACCCTGCCCGCCCGGCACGGTCTCGCCGTCGGTGCCCTTGCCGCCGTACCCGCCGCGTCCGCCGTCTCCGCCCCTGCGGTAGTCGCCGGCCGGGCTCCCGCCACCGCTTCCGCCGTGGCCGTGGTCGCTCGAGTCGCAGCTCCCGACGGTGCCCATCTGGCCGGGGTGGCCGGGCTCGCCGGGCTGGCCGAACGCGCCGTCGGCGCCTGGTGCTCCATCGCCGGCGACGGCCACGACCCGCTGCACGGTCACGCTCGAGCCGTTGACGAGCCGGATGCCGTAGGTGCTTGCGCCCGCCTCGCCCGTGCTGTTTCCACGGACGCTCAGGTGCTGGAGCAGGACGCCCGTCGCCTTGTCGCCGTACAGCCCCTCGGGGGCGCCGACGATCGACGAGACCCGGTCGATGCTCCGAGCCCAGTGCTCGGCCGAGTAGCCCCCGTACACGTTGACGCCGCTGAGCGCGACGGCCCGGCCGTAGGAGCCCGCCGCCGCGTAGACGTGCTTGCCGGCGGTCTTCGCGGCGGCGATCGCGGCGTGGATCTCCCGCTTCGGCGCTGCCTTCGTGCCGGGGTTCGTGTCCTTGCCGAGCGGCGAGGCGAAGATCGCCTTCTGCTCGTCGCCGTCGATCCCGTCGCAGTTGGAGTCGACGAACCCGAGCTCGGGCGCATCCGGAGCTCCAGGCTTGATCGCCGGGTCGTTCGGCCCGCAGTCGCGCGAGTCGTCGACGCCGTCGCCGTCACTGTCGCGGCCGGACGGCGGCGGGGGAGGAGGCTGCTGCTGCGTCCCCTTTCCGTGCGCCCGCACGGACCGGAAGACCTGCCCCTTCGCCTGGTTGCCGGCGCGGTCCTTGACGGGCTTCGAGGTCGTGCGCCTGTAGGTGATCCGAGGGCGCGCCGCGCCGTCGGTCGCCGGCTTCTCGACGAGCGCGACGACGATCGTCTTCCTGCTCGCCGCTCCGACCGAGCGGATCTTGTAGCCGGCGACGGCGAACGGGTAGCGCCCGTCCTTGTCGGCGGCATGTCGGACACGCTCTGAGTAGGTGACCCGGACGCGGTCGGCGCGTGCGTCGCCGTCGGCGTCCTGCATCGCCGCGGAGACGATCCGCGGAGAGGTCGAGTCGCGGGCCGCCGAGGGCGCCACGACGACGGTCGCGGCGGCCAGGACGGCCGCGAAGGCGGTCAGCAAGCCCCGCCTGAGACGTGTTTCGGACATCGCTGCTGCGTTCATGGGTCGAGCTCCTTGGGTTCGGGGGGGTCGAACGGGGGCCGCGCGGCCGTGGCCCCCGCACGTCAGGGCTGCCTCAGCGCGTGATCGCCACCGCTTCGAGGTAGGTCGAGGGAACGGCGACCGCCTCGGCAGAGAGCCGGTTGGAGTCGCGTACGAGCCGGACGAGGTCCTGCTCCAGGGCCTCCTGCGCGTCACCCTCGAGCGCCGCGAAGGCTTTCAGCGTCGGGCCGTACCACGTCCGGAAGTAGCTCACGAACTCCTCCGCCGACTCGAACCTCCACGTGAAGGTCCGCTCCGCGACCTCGAGCGAGGCGATGCCGTCGCCGAAGAGCTCGCGGAGGTGGCTCTCGGTGCCCCAGAGCATCGGGGACGGCAGGCCCGCCGGCGGCGGCACGTGCGCGGCCGTCGTCCGGAAGAGGTCGCCGATGAAGCTCTCCGGCGTCCAGCTGGCGAGCGCGATCGTCCCGCCGGGCCTGGCCACGCGGAGCAGCTCCGAGGCCGCCTGCCCGTGGTTCGGTGCGAACATCGAGCCGAAGACGGAGGTGACGGCGTCGAAGGAGTCGTCCGCGAACGGAATCGCCTCCGCGTCGCCCTCCAGCAGCTCGACGTCGAGCCCCTCGGCCACCGCGCGCCGCCGGCCGCTCTCCAGGAGCGACGGGACGTAGTCGATGCCGACCGCGGTGCAGCCGAGCCGCGCAGCTGCGATGGCTGCGTTCCCGCTGCCCGTGGCGACGTCGAGGACACGCCAGCCGGCGTGGAGGTCTGCGGTGTCGACGAGCTGCTCGGACGCCAGCACGATCCGGGTCGCGACGACGGCGAAGTCGCCGCTCGCCCAGGCCTGCTGCTGGCGCTGCTTGATCGCCTGGAGATCAGGCGTCGTTTCGATTGTCTGGGTCATGTGCGTGCTCCTCGTTGGTCGGTTTCGTCAACTCAGTCGACGGTACGACCGGGAGCTCCCGCGGTCATCGGCGGCGGCTACCCATCTTCGGGTGCGCCCGTACCTATCTGCGCTCCCGCCGCGGAAGGTCAGAGGGTTGCGGCGATGCTCGTGCTCTCGACGCCGTACCGGCGGCAGGCCTCGAGCGCACGGTCGCTCACGAAGCGATAGTCGTTGCGGCGGGTCGCCGTGATCGTGAAGCCGGCTCCCACGAGCTCGTCCAGGTAGACGTGGCTCGGGATGGCGCCGGCGATGCAGGCCGCCCACAGCTCGGTGTTGCGGCGGGTCGCCTCCTTGAGCGGCGCGGCGCTGACGATGTCCGCGATCGCGAGTCGGCCGCCCGGCCGCAGCACGCGCGCGGCCTCGGCGAAGACACGGTCCTTCACGGGGGAGAGGTTCACGACGCCGTTCGAGATCACGACGTCGAAGCTCCCGTCCTCGAACGGCAGGTCGTCGATGCTCGCCTCGACGAACTCGACGTTCGCGATGCCCGCGGCCTCCGCCAGGCTGCGCGCCTTCGCGAGCTGCGCGTCGGTGAAGTCGACGCCGACGACGTGGCCGGCGGCGCCGACGAGTGAGGCGGCGCAGAAGGCGTCCGTGCCGGAGCCGGAGCCGAGGTCGAGCACGCGCTCGCCGGGCGCGAGCGCCGCGAGGTCGAGGTGGTAGCCGACCCCCGCGAACGAGTCGACCGCCGCGGCCGGAACGGCGTCGAGCAGCTCCTCGGGATAGCCGAGGTGCAGCGCGACGTTGCGCCCGGTCTCGAAGTGGCGCGGCGCTTCGGGCTCGCGCGCGACGTTGCGATACAGCGTCTGCACCTGCTCCTCGAGGTCGACGCGGTCGACGAGCGTCGAGGCGTCAGCCTGGGGGAGCTCTGCCGGCGAGGTCGTCTCGCTCATCGGCTCCAGTATGGGCCGGGGCCCACGGGCGCGGCTACCTATCTTCGGCGGCTCGGTACCTAAGTTCGTCCGCCGCAGGCGGCGATCAGCCGGGCTGAGACGCTCGCCCAGCTCCAGCGGGAGGACGCAGCCTCTCGGGCCGCCGAGCGGAGGGCGGCGCGGTCGTCGTCGGAGAGCGACACGACCTCGTTCAGCCGCGCCGTGAGCTCTGCGACGTCGCCGTTCGGGAAGCTGGCGAGGTGCCGCAGTCTCGGCGGGTAGTCCTCGTCCAGCCCTCTCGCGATCTCGGCCAGGCCCGAGTGGTTCGCGACGACCGGCGGGCAGCCCGCAGCGGCCGCCTCCGCCGCGACCATGCCGAAGGCCTCGGGGAAGATCGAGGGCACGACGGCTGCGTCGGCCAGCGCGAGCAGGTGAACGAGGTGGCGGTGCTCGAACGCGCCAGTGAAGAGCACCGGGAGGCCCTCCGCCTGCTGTTCGAGCTCGGTGCGGTAGTCGCCGAAGCCGACGACGACGGCCCGCGCGTCCACGTTTCGCAGCGCGTCGAGCAGCAGGTGGACGCCCTTGTTGCGGATGAGCTTGCCGAAGTAGACGACCGTGGCGCGGTCGCCTGCGAGGAAGGCCTCGAGGCGCTCGGCGTTGCCCTCGTCCGGCAGCCGCTCGTTCGCGTTGCCGGGGTTCGGCGGATCGCGCCGCGCCTCCTCGAGCAGCGCCGCGAGGGCCTCGTCCCTCGGCTGGGGCCGCCAGAGCTCGACGTCGACGCCGGGCGGCACCTCGTGCACGCGGTCGACGTGGCCGCAGACCTCCTCGAGCGCGGTGCGGATGTGGCCCGTGCCGACGATCACCGCGGCGGCGCCCTCGAGCGCCTGGGCGCCCCACGCCGAGAGCTCGGCGTTGCCCCGCATCGAATACTCGAGCTCCGACCCGTGCACGGCGACCGCATAGCGCGACCCGGTTGCGGCGCCGACCGGGCCGCCGAGCAGCACGTGGCTCGCGTAGACGAGATCCGCCGGCAGGTGCTCGCGGATCGCCGCGGCGTTGTCCTCGACCCACGTGTCGAGCTCGCCCCGGCTGAGGTCCTGCACGCGCTCGACCCGGTAGCCGTCGTACCGGTCGAGCACGAACACGGGCAGCAGGCCGTGGACGTCCGGGCGCACCGCCTGCGCGCCGCCGATGTCCAGCCGCTCGGGATGCGGCTCCTGCGAGAAGACGGTCACGTCGTGGCCCTCGCGGCTCCATTCCCGGACGAGCTGGCGCACGTAGACGTTCGATCCGGTCCCCGCGAGGAGGTATCCGTGCCAGACGAGGATCTTCACGGGAGGATCGTTACGGACTCGGAGCCCTCCTGCTCCTAGGACAGGTAGCTCGGCAGGCGCGCGTCCTCGAGGTCGACCCGCTTCCCGCGCATCGGCACGCCTTCCCGGCGGAGCAGCGCCTGCTGGCGTCGACCCATCGCGAGCGAGCCGTCGGCCCGGACGACGCGATGCCACGGCACCTCCTCGCTCGTCGTCGCGAGGATGTGCCCGACGAGACGCGGCGCGCGCGGCTCGATGTCGCCGTAGGTCCGCACGAAGCCCTCGGGGATCGCGCGGATGCGCTCCAGGATTCGTGTCTCTCGTGGGTCGGGTTCCGCTCGTACCATGAGTCCGATCGTGGGACTGACGCAGTACTACACGGCCGCCACCCTCGACGGCTACATCGCCGACGCGGAGCACTCGCTCGACTGGCTGTTCACGCGCGAGCGCGAGCCCGACGGGCCCCTGAACTACGGCGACTTCATCGCCGGTGTCGGAGCGATGGCGATGGGGGCGACGACGTACGAGTGGATCCTCGACCACGAGTTCCGGGGCAAGGATCCCGCCGACTGGAAGTGGACCTACGACGTCCCCTGCTGGGTCTTCACGCACCGGGAGCTGCCGGTTGTGCGCGACGCGAGGATCGAGTTCGCAAGCGGAGACGTCGCGGCAGTCCACCCGAAGCTGGTCGAGGCGGCGGGCGCGCGCAACGTCTGGCTCGTGGGCGGCGGAGACCTCGTCGGCCAGTTCGCCGACGCCGGCCTGCTGGACGAGGTCCTCGTGATGATCGCGCCGGTGACCCTCGGCGCAGGCGCGCCCCTGCTCCCCCGCAGGCTCGAGCTCCGCCTGGACGAGGTCGCGCGCAACGGCGACTTCGCCGCCGCCCGCTACTCGGTCGTCCGCTAGACGTGCGCGAGTACGCGGTCGAGCGGGCGCGGCACCCGCGCGAGATCGACCGCCTCGACGAGGAGGGTCGCGTAGCGCTGCTTGCGGTTCCACATGAACCGCCAGAGCTGCTCCTCGTACGGGAGGTCGCGCTTGGCGAGCTGCCGCTGGAAGGTCCGGAACGCCCGGAGCTCGCCCTCGGCGGCGATGACCTGCTCGACGTCCTCGGGGCCGACCGCGCGCACCAGCTCGTCTTCGAGGTCCTCGACGCAGACGTAGAAGCCGAGTCGTTCCATGTCCTCGCGGGTGAGGTCGGAGCCGAGGCCGGCCCGCTCGAGGCCCCGCCGGAAGTCCGGCTCCTCCCCGGCGTCGCAGAGGCCGGCGAGCCGGACGTTCAGGCCGTCGGGGCCGAACCGGTCCAAATAGCGCCCGATCGCCTGTGCGCCTCCCATCGGGACGACGGAGACGCCCTCGGCCGCGAGGTCGCGGCCGCGGCGCCCGGCCAGCGCCTCGACGGCCCGCTGGTCGCTGAGCCCCTCGACGAGCACGACGGCGTCCATCGCCTCACGCTAGCCGCCGTCCGTACGTGTGCAGGTACTTCATCCCGCTGTCGCACATGACCGTGACGACGGTCGACCCGCGGTCGAGCCGCTCGGCCGTGCGCAGCGCCGCGACGACGTTCGCGCCGGTCGACGTGCCCGCGAAGAGCCCCTCCTCGCGCGCCAGCCGCAGCGCCGTCTCGGTCGCCTCCTCCGTGGAGACGCGCTCGATCGCGTCCGCGATGCCGTCCTGCCAGAGCGGCACGACGAAGCCCGCGCCGATCCCGTCGATCTTGTGGGCGCCGGTTGGCCCGCCGGAGAGCACCGCCGACTCGGCGGGCTCGACCGCGACGATCTCGACGCTCGGGTCGTGACGCCGCAGCGCGGCGGCGTTGCCCCGGAGGGACGCCGCGCTGCCGACGGCCTGCACGAAGGCGCCGACCTCGCCCCCCGTCTGGGCCCAGAGCTCCTCGCCCATCCGCTCGTAGGCGGGAAGCTGGTCCGTGTTCGCGAGCTGGTCCGCCCAGAATCCCCGCGTCTCCTCGGTGATGACGCGGGCCGCCTCGATCATGTCGCGCGTCAGCTGCTCGGTCATGCGCCCGCCGTCGCTCTGGATCAGCTGGAGCTCGGCGCCGAGCAGGCGCATGTGGTCGAGCTTCTCGCGGGCGAACGCGTCCGACGAGACGATGCGGACGCGGTAGCCCTTCACCGCGCAGACGAGCGCCAGCGAGACGCCGGTGCTGCCGCCCGTGTACTCGACGACCGTGCCGTCCTCCGCGAGCCGCCCGTCGGACTCGGCCGCCTCGACGATCGCGAGCGCCATCCGGTCCTTCATGCTCCCGGTCGGGTTCTCGCTCTCGAGCTTCAGCACGATCCGGGCACCGTTCCGCGGGAGGATCCGCCGCAGCTCGACGACCGACGTGTCGCCGATGCGCTCGAGGATCCCGCTCACGCCGCGCGGCTCCGCGCGCGGTGCGCCGCGACACGGGAGCGGTTGCCGCACGTGGCGGACGAGCACCAGCGCCGGCTGCGCTCCCCGCGCGCGAGGTAGAGCATGCTGCAGTCGTCCGCGTCGCAGACGCGGATCGCGTCGCGGTCGCTGCCGGCGAGGATCCGGATCGCGTCGGCGGCGATGAGCGCGATCAGAGGGTCGAGGCCGCGCGCTGCGAGTCCGTCGGCGGTGCTCCGGAGCTGGGGGCCCCGCTCGGCGGCGGCGTTGACGCGCGACACCGCACCGCCCGACGGTCTCTCCCCCGACACGGCGGCGCGGAAGAGCGCGTGCAGGTCCTCGCGGAGTCGACGGAGCTGCTCGAGGTCGTCGTCGGTCGCCTCGCCGTCGACGCGCAGCCGGACGCCGTCGAGCCACTCGTGCAGGCGCGCGACCGAGCCGAGTCGCTCGACCGGTCGCCCGTACCGGCGGCCGACGGTCGCGACCAGGTTCAGGGAGAGGCTGCCCGCGTCGAAGCGGAGCGAGTCGAAGGTGCGAGCCATCCCTGTAATGTACTACAGCGTTACAGCCACCTCGACCGAAGGGATCCGCATGGGGCAGGAGTACGACATCAGGCTCGACGTCAAGTTCGACGGGCTCGACCGCTTCGACGTCGGGGCGGAGGCACGGGCCGCCGAGCCCTGGTTCAACCAGACGCTCACGCAGGTGAACGACGCGGTCGTGCGTCTCGGCGTCGTCGAGGGCGAGTTCCACTTCCACAAGCACGACGAGGAGGACGAGTTCTTCCTCGTGCTGGAGGGCGAGCTCGAGATCGACGTCGAGGGCCGCGACACGATCGTCCTCGGCGAGCAGCAGGCGGTCACGATCCCGAAGGGCGTCGTCCACCGGCCGCGGGCCGCCGGGCGCACGGTGATCCTCATGGTCGAGCCGGCGACCGTCGCTCCAACCGGTGACGAGTAGTGTTATAGTACATAGATTAGCTTTCAGCTAGCACACCGATTGGAACCAGGCGCGGGCGCCGCAGCAATCGCCGAGCGAATCGAGTCGGCGATCGCCGGCCAGGAGCTCGAGCCGGCGGCCCGTCTGCCCGCCGTCCGCGACCTGGCCACCGAGCTCGAGGTCAGCCCGGCCACGGTGGCCGCCGCCTACCGGACGCTCAGGGAGCGCGGCCTCGTCAACGCGAACCGGCGCAGCGGAACGGTGGTGGCCGACCAGCCGCCGCTGCGCGTCATCGGCCGTCCGGTCCCGCCCGGCGCGCGGGACCTCGCGAGCGGCAACCCGGACCCCGCGCTCCTCCCGCCGCTCGGGCCGGCGCTCGCCCGCGTCGACGCCGAGCACAAGCTCTACGGCGGCCCGACGACGCTCGGGAGGCTCGTCGAGCTCGCTCGAGCGGACTTTGCCGCCGACGGGATCGAGGGCGACATCGCGATCGTCGGCGGCGCGCTCGACGCGATCGAGCGGCTGTTGCAGACGCAGCTCCGGCCTGGCGACCGGGTCGCCGTCGAGGACCCGAGCTGGCCGCGGATCACCGACCTGATCCGCGCGCTCGGGCTCCAGCCGGAGCCGGCGGAGGTCGACCAGCGCGGGCTGGTGCCCGGGGCGCTCGACGCGGCGCTGCAGCGTGGGACGAAGGCGGTGATCTCGACACCGCGAGGCCAGAACCCGACCGGCGCGGCCGTCGATGCCGGGCGGCGGGGCGAGCTGCTGGCCGTCCTCGGGCGGCACCCGGACGTTCTCGTCGTCGAGGACGACTACGTCGCCTCCGTGGCCGGCGCGCCGTACTTCGGCCTCCACGGCGCGAACGAGCGCTGGGCGGTGATCCGGTCGCTGTCGAAGGTGCTCGGACCCGACCTCCGGGTCGCGCCGGTCACCGGCGACCCGCTGACGATCAGCCGGCTCGAGGGCCGGCAGCTGCTGGGGGCCGGATGGGTCAGCCACCTGCTCCAGCAGACGGCCGCGAGCCTCTGGGCGAGCGCCGCGACGAGGAAGCTCCTCACCCGCACCGAGCGGGCCTACTCGGAGCGGCGCGCGGCCGTCGTCGACGCCCTGGCGCGTCGCGGGATCGCCGCCTACGGAAAGTCCGGCCTGGGCGTGTGGGTGCCGCTCGCCGAGGAGGTCGCGACCGTGCAGTCGCTGCTCGAGCGCGGCTGGGCGGTGAGCGCCGGCGAGCGCTACCGCTTCCGTACCCCGCCGGGGATCCGCATCACGACGACGGCGCTCGAGCCTCGCGACGCCGAGGCGCTCGCCGAGGCACTGGCGGACGCACTCGGCGCCACAGCGACGACCTACGCCGGCTGAGTGAACCTCGGCCGGCTGAGCTACGGCCTCTCGAGGCCGCTCTGGATCGTCCAAGTCGGGATCTTCCTCAACTACCTCGGCTGGGGCACGGTCATGCCCTTCGAGGTCATCTACCTCCACGAGACGCGCGGCTTCGACCTCGGCGTCGCCGGGCTCGTCGTCGGCCTCGTCACCGGCGTGGCCGTGGTCTCGGCGCCCGTCGCCGGGCCCGTGATCGACCGTGTGGGCGCCCGTGCGACCGCGGCCGCCTCGGGGCTGGCGCTCGCCGTCGGCTACGGCGGCCTGGCGTTCGTCGAGACTCCGCGCCAGGCGTTCGTCGCGGCGGCGATCGCCGGCGTCGGCAACGGCGCGCTGGCGCCGAGCCAGTCCGCGCTCATCGTCGCCCTCACGCCGCGTGAGCTTCGTCACCGCGCCACCGCCGTGACCCGCGTCGCCAGCAACGTCGGCGTCGGCATCGGGGCGGCCGTCGGCGGGCTGGTGGCCGCCTACGGGCTGAACGGCTTCGTCGTCCTCTTCCTGGCGAACGCCGTGACCTACGTGCTCTACGTCGCGATCCTCGTCCTCGTCGTGCACGAGGATGCGCGCCCGGAGCCGATCCCGCGCGGGTACCGGGTGCTGCTTCGCGACCGGCCGTTCCTCCGGCTGGCGCTCACGAACATCGCGATGATCGCCGTCGGCTGGGGCGTCTTCACCTGGATCGTCCCGGCGTACGCGAGCGACCAGCTCGGGGTCGGCGCGCGCCTGATCGGCCTGCTGCTGTTCGCGAACGCGCTGACCGTCGTGCTCGCGCAGATCCCGGCCGCGCGGCTCTCCGAAGGCCGGCGCCGGGCGGTGACGATGGCGACCGGGGCGGCGGCATTCGTGGCCGCCTGCCTGCTCGTCGTGGCGGCGGATCTCCTCGAGCTGAGCCACGCCTATGCCGTCGTCGTCCTCGCGACGGTGCTCGTCGGCGTCGGCGAATGCTTCCACACGACGGCGCTGATGCCGCTCGTCGCCGACCTCGCGCCCGCAGCCCTGCGCGGCCGCTACATGGCGACGATCGGGCTGTCCGGCTGGCTCGGCCTCGCGTTGGCGCCGACGCTCGGCGCGCAGCTGCTCAGCGCGTCTCCGCCCGCCGCGATGGTGGCGTCGGCCGGCGTGGCCCTCGCGGCCGGCCTCTCGGCGCTGGCCCTCGAGCGAGACCTGCCGGCCGACATCCGCCTGACGCCGCGTCCCGAGCCGGCGTGATGCCGTCGGCGCTCGCCGCCGCGCTCGTGACCGTGACGCTGTGGGGCTCGGCGTTCGTGGCCATCCGCGACGCCGGCCGCGAGCTCTCGCCGGGCTCGCTTGCGGTCGGCAGGCTGCTCGTGAGCCTCGTCGTGCTCGGCGCCGCCGCGCTGATCTGGCGCGAGCCGCTCCCGGGCCGGCACGACCTCGCCCGGATCGCTGTATTCGGGATCCTGTTCCTGGGCGTCTACAGCGTGGCGCTCAACGCGGCCGAGCGGCGCGTCGACGCCGGGACCGCGGCGATGCTGATCAACGTCGGCCCGATCCTGATCGCCGTCCTCGCCGGGATCTTCCTGCGGGAGGGCTTTCCCCGCCGGCTCTTCGCGGGCTGCGCGGTCGCCTTCACCGGCTGTCTCCTGATCGGGCTCTCGGGCTCGCACACGAGCTCCCGCGTCGGCATCGCGCTGCTGATCGTCGCCGCCTTCGCGTACGCGACCGCGGTCGTCGTCCAGAAGACGGTGCTCGCGCGTGTGTCACCGCTGCAGGTGACCTGGCTGGGCTGCGCCGCCGCGACCGTCGTCTGCCTGCCGTTCGTCCCGACCCTGGTCGGCGAGCTCGACGACGCCGGCTCGGCGGGGATCGGCTGGGTCGTCTACCTCGGGATCGCCCCGACCGCGCTCGGCTTCGCCACCTGGGCGTACGCCCTCCGCGGGATGAGCGCGGGCCGGCTGGCGTCGCTCGCATACCTGATCCCGGTCGTGGCGATCCTGCTCGGCTGGGCGCTGCTCGGCGAGACGCCGCCGTGGCTCGCCGCCGCCGGCGGGGCGCTCTGCCTCGTGGGCGTCTCGCTCGCGCGGCGAGGCTAGTGCTCGACCTGCCCGCCGCCGCCGGGGGCGTAGGGTTGTCCTGACTCGACAAGGAGGCAGAGAGATGGCGATCGCACGCGTAGTGGGATTCGACGGCGTCAGCCGTGATCGCATCGCGGAGATGGAGCAGATGATGCGCGAGGAGGACCGGCCGGCCGACATCCCGGCCAAGGAGGTCATCGTGCTCCACGATCCCGAGGCCGAGAAGTCGCTCGTCCTCCTCTTCTTCGAGAGCGAGGACGACTACCGGCAGGCCGACGAGACGCTGAACGCGATGCCGGCGGGCGACACGCCCGGGCAGCGCACCTCCGTGACGCGGTACGACGTGGCGATCCGGATGGCGGACTGAGGCCGCGGAAACTACGTCGCCTCGAGGATCCCCGACTCGTAGGCGAGCACGACCGCCTGGACGCGGTCGCGGAGGTCGAGCTTCTGGAAGATGTGCGTGATGTGCGTCTTGACCGTCGTGTCGCTGATGTAGAGCTCCCGGCCGATCTCGGCGTTCGAGAGGCCGCGGGCGATCAGGCGGAAGACGTCGAGCTCGCGCTCCGTGAGCTCGTCGAGGCCCTTCGGCGGCGTCGGCTGCCGGATGCGGGTGAATCGCTCGATCACGCGCTTCGTGACGGCGGGCGAGAGCAGCGCGTCCCCGTCCGCAACCGTTCGGATCGCCGCGAGGAGCTGCTCGGGCGGGTCGTCCTTGAGGACGAACCCGCTGGCCCCCACGCGCAGCGCCTCGTAGACGTATTCGTCCAGGTCGAACGTGGTCAGGATCAGGACCCGTGCAGCGCCGTCCGCCTCGACGATCCGCTTCGTCGCCTGGAGGCCGTCGAGCTCGGGCATCCGGATGTCCATCAGCACGACATTCGGGCTGAAGCGCGCCGCCTTGTCGACTGCCTCGAGGCCGTTACTCGCCTCGGCGACGACCTCGATGTCCTCCTCTCCGCCGAGGAGCATGCGGAAGCCCGCGCGGACCATCGACTGGTCGTCGGCCACGAGGACGCGGATCGTCATCGCCCGTTTCCGCTCACCGGAAGGCGCGTGGTGAGGACGAAGCCGCCCTGGGCCGTTGTTCCGGTGGTCATCTCGCCGCCGTAGATCTTCACGCGCTCGCGCATGCCGACGAGCCCGTGCCCGAGGCCGTCGCTCGCTGCGGCCCCGCGGCCGTCGTCGCGGACCTCGATCTGCAGCTCGCCGGGCGCGTACCGCACCGTCACGTCGGCGTGGTCGGCGTGGGCGTGCTTGAGGACGTTGGTCAGCCCCTCCTGGATGATCCGGTAGGCGGAGAGGTCGATCGCTCGGGTGAGCGGGTACGGCTCGCCGTCGCGTCGGAGCCGCACGTCCAGCCCGGCGCGGCCGATCTCCTCGAGCAGCGGCTCGAGGCTGTCGAGGCCCGGCTGGGGGGTCAGCTCGAGATCCTGCCCGTCCTGGCGCATCGCGCCCAGGAGCTGTCGCATCTCCGTCAACGCCGCGCGGCCGGTCTGCTCCACGCCCTTCAGCGCATCCTTGTCGTCGCCGAGCGCTTCGGGGAGCTTGTGCCGGACGGCGCCGATCTGGAGCACCATCACGCTGACGGCGTGCGCGACGACGTCGTGGAGCTCGCGCGCGATGCGGGCGCGCTCCTCGGCGACCGCGATCCGCGCCGCCGCCTCACGCTCGCGCTCCGCGAGCGCCGCGCGCTCCTCCGCTGCCTGTGCCTGCGCCGCCCGCTCGCGCAGCGCGTATCCCGCCAGCCACCCGATCGCGAACAGCAGCGGCGTGAAGACGAAGTCGCCCGGCGAGCTGTTCGGGGCGTTGTAGATGATGATCGCCGCCCCCGCGAGGACGACGACGAGCCCGATCCGCGCCTGGGAGGCGTCGTCGAGATTGCCGAGCAGGAAGGCGGCTGCCAGTCCCGCCACAGATGCAGTCACGGCGAAGGGCACGAGCCGCCCGTCCACGAACGACACCGCCGCGGCCGCGAGCCAGACGCACGCCGGCGCGCCGAAGGGGAACCGGCGGCGAAGGAGCAGCGGCAGGACGATGAG
Organism: Gaiellaceae bacterium; assembly: GCA_036554945.1. GTDB lineage: Bacteria > Actinomycetota > Thermoleophilia > Gaiellales > Gaiellaceae > JACDAN01. Next base: position 35,904 of record DATBMH010000076.1, read on the forward strand.
GGAGAACCCCGGTACGAGGAGCCATCGGGTCGTGGTGGGAGCGTCCGGGTCGTCCCGGAGCGCGACGTCGAGCATCCCGGCGACCGCTGCAAGGACGATCAGGGCGTCGAGCCCGTGCCTGCGCGCGAGGGAGCCGAGGCGCTTCACGCGTTGAACGTACTCCAGGGGCTGCCGGGCCGCCTCCTACCCGAGTAGGAGGCCGAATCCGACCCCCCGCCGACGCCGCGGCGGCGCCGCGGACCTAGCGTCATCCCCAGTCGTCAATCACATCCAAGGAGGAACCGAAGTGACGCGCAAGACCCCCAAGCTCAACCTCGCGGCCCGGATGGGCCGCTGGAGCGCCCGTCACTGGAAGACCGCGACGTTCGGCTGGCTGGCGCTCGTCATCGCGGCATTCATGGTCGGCGGCGCGGTCGGAACGAAGACGATCGACCCGAACACCGCCGGCCCGGGCGAGTCCGGCCGGATGGATCGCATCCTCGACGCCGGGTTCAAGCAGCCCGCCGCCGAGAGCGTCCTCATCCAGAGCGACACGCTCGGCACGGGCGATCCGGCGTTCAAGGCCGCGATCGAGGACGTCGTCGCCGGCGTCTCGGCGCTGGACGTCGTCCAGAACGTGCAGTCGCCGCTCGACCCGGCGAACCGCGGGCAGCTCTCGAGGAGCGGTCAGGCGGCCATCGTCGAGTTCGAGATCCGCGGCGAGGCCGACAAGGCCGTCGACGAGATCCAGCCCGTCCTCGACAAGGTCGACGACGCGCAGCGGGCGCATCCGCAGCTCTTCATCGGCGAGTTCGGCGACGCGAGCGCAGTGCACGCCGTCGACACCGCGTTCGCCGACGACCTCGACAAGGCGGGGCTCTTCTCGCTCCCGCTCACGCTGATCATCCTGGTCGTCGCCTTCGGCGCCCTGGTGGCCGCGGGCATCCCGCTGCTCCTCGGGCTCACCGCGGTCTTCGCGACCTTCGGGCTGCTCGCGGTGTCGAGCCAGGTGCTCCCGGTCGCGAACGAGGCTTTCGCGGTCGTACTGCTGATCGGGCTCGCCGTGGGCGTCGACTACTCGATGTTCTACTTGAAGCGCGAACGCGAGGAGCGGGCGGCTGGACGGAGCGAGCAGGCCGCCCTCGAGGCCGCTGCTGCGACGTCTGGCCGCTCGGTCCTCATCTCCGGCCTGACCGTCATGGTGGCGATGGCCGGGATGTTCCTCACCGGCGACTCGACCTTCGCGTCGTTCGCGGTGGCGACCATCGCGGTTGTCGCGATCGCGATGCTCGGCTCGCTGACCGTGCTTCCCGCGCTGCTCTCGCGGCTCGGCGACAAGGTCGACCGGGGCCGGGTCCCGTTCGTGCGGCGGCTCCGCCGCGACGACGGCGAGGGCCGGTTCTGGAGCGCGATCGTCGATCGCGTCCTCCGGCGGCCGGTGCTCTCGACGGTGCTCGCCGGCGGCCTCCTGCTGGCGCTGGCCCTCCCGGCGATCCAGCTCAAGATGGTCAAGCCCGGTCCGGACACCTTCCCGCAGTCGCTCGACATCGTGCAGACGTACAACCGGATGCAGGAGGCCTTCCCGGGCACCGCGCTTCCGGCCAACGTCGTCGTGAAGGCTCCCGACGTCAACGCTCCGGAAGTGCGAGCGGCGATCGGCAGGCTCGAGCAGCAGGCGCTCGCCAGCGGGCGGATGCAGGAGCCCGTCACCGTCGACGTCAACCGGGACGGAACGGTCGCCAACGTCACGATCCCGATCGCCGGAACGGGAACCGACGACCAGTCGGTCGCGGCGCTCGAGACCCTCCGCGAGGAGATCGTGCCGAGCACGGTCGGCCGGCTTCCGGGCTCGGAGAGCGGTGTCACCGGTCTGTCGGCGCAGTGGAAGGACCAGACGGACGAGATGACCTCGAAGCTCCCGCTCGTCGTCGGCTTCGTCCTGCTGTTCGCCTTCGGGCTGATGCTGGTCGCATTCCGCTCGCTGGTGGTCGCGGCGAAGGCAATCGCGCTCAACCTGCTGTCGGTCGCAGCGGCGTACGGCGTGCTGGTGATCGTCTTCCAGCACGGCTTCGCCAAGGGCCTGCTCGGGTTCAGCTCGACGTCCGGGATCGACCCCGTCGTGCCGCTCCTGCTGTTCGTGATCCTCTTCGGCCTGTCGATGGACTACCACGTCCTCGTCCTCGGCCGGATCCGGGAGGCGTACTACGGCGGCAGGAACATGGACGACGCGATCTCCTACGGGATCAAGCGGACGGCCGGCGTCGTCACGAGCGCGGCGGTCGTCATGGTCGCCGTGTTCTCGATCTTCGCCGTCCTCTCGATGCTGTTCTTCAAGCAGTTCGGCGTCGGGCTCGCGACGGCGATCCTGATCGACGCGACGATCGTCCGCGGGGTGCTCCTGCCGGCGACGATGAAGCTGCTCGGCGAGTGGAACTGGTACCTGCCGCGGTGGCTGCAGTGGCTGCCGCGACTCGAGGGCGGCTCGGACGAGCCGGCCCCGGAGACCGGCCCGGTCCCGAGCTCCGCGTAGCGCAACCCGTCCTAGGGCGAGAGGGCCGGCACCCGCCGGCCCTCTCGCGCGCAGTCGATCAGCGTCGCGAGGCGGCGCGCCCGCGTCTCCTCGCGCTTCGCGCTGACGACCCAGAAGATCGCGGTCGTCCGGTAGCCGCGGGGCTGGGCCTGGAAGAACTCCCACGCCTGCGGGTCGGCGCGGAAATCGCGCTCCTGTTCCCGGCTGAGCCTGGCCTTGTGCCGGTTCTCGTAGGTGTAGACGCCGGTCTTCTCCGGGCTGCGGGCCGCGAACGCCGCCTCGCCGGCCGGCCGCATGCGTCCCTGCTTGCGCAGCTCCGCGACCTTCGCGACGTTGACCGCGCTCCAGTTGCTGCGCGGATCGCGCGGAGTGAAGCGCTGCCGGTGCCGCTCGTCGTCGATCCGCTGCAGCTTGCCGTCGATCCACCCGAAGCAGAGCGCCTCGTCGACCGCCTCCGACCAGGTCAGCGTCGGCTTCCCGGTCGCCTTCTTCCAGTAGCCGACCCAGAGCTCCCTCTCGGTCTCGTGGTGCTCCTCGAGCCAGGCGCGGAGCTCCTCCGGCGCGCTGAAGAAGATCGCGTCGGCCACGGCTCGGCTCAAGGCCCGCCGGCGATCCGGATGACGACGTTGCCGCTCTTCTGGCCGGACTCGACGTAGCCCGCCGCCTCGACGATGTCGTCGAGTGCGTACGTCCGGTCGATCACCGGCCGGTACTTCCCCGCCTCCACGAGCTGCCTGACGAGCAGGAGGTCCTCCTGGCGGTAGCGGCCGATCCCGACCGTCGCGCGCCTGCTCCCTACGAGGCGCGTGACGAGCGCGAGCAGCGGCACGTGGTACATGAACCCGAGATCCATGGAGATGTAGATCCCACCCTCGTCCAGCGACCGGCGGCAGCGGCGGAACGAGTGCTTGCCCACGGCGTCGAAGATCACGTCGTACGTCTCGCCGTTCCTCGTGAAGTCCTCGCGCAGCCGGTCGATGACGTCGTGCGCGCCCAGCGACCGGACGAGCTCGAGGTCCTTCGTGTCGCAGACAGCGGTCACCTCGGCGCCGAAGTGGTGCGCGAGCAGCTGGACCGCGGCCGTCCCGACCGAGCCGCCCGCGCCGTAGACCAGGACGCTCTTGCCGTCCACCGGGTACGCCGGCCGCAAGCAGCTCAGCGCCAGGAGCGAGCCGTCGGGGATCGCCGCCGCCTCCTCGAACGTCAGCCTCTCGGGCTTCGGCGCGATCACGCCGCTCTCGGCGACGACGACGTACTCCGCCGTCGAGCCCTCCTTGGTGCCGAACACCTCCTCGCCGGCGCGGCGCTCGGTCACACCCGCGCCGACCTCCTCGACGACGCCGGCGAACTCCGTCCCGAACGAGGTCCGCCTCGGACGGCGGATACCCGTGGCGAGGCGCACGAACTTGTACTCCTTGAACCGCACGCCCATCGCGTCGCCGCGGGTGACCGTCGAGGCGAGGACGCGGACGAGCACCTCGTCGTCGTTCGGCACCGGCCGCTCGACCTCGTCGACGCGCAGCACCTCGGGCGGCCCGTAGCGGTCGTGGACGACAGCGCGCATCAGGCAGACTCTGGCACGAGATGGCAGAGGTGCTGCTCTTCCATCACGCGCAGGGCCAGACCGAGGGCTTCCACGCGTTCGCCGACGAGCTTCGGGCCGCCGGTCACACCGTGCACACACCCGACCTCTACGACGGTCGCACGTTCGACACGCTGGACGACGGCGTCGCGTACGCACAGGAGGTCGGCTTCGGCGAGATCATCGAGCGGGGGACACGCGAGGCGGACGGTCTCCCGAGCGAGCTCGTCTACGCCGGCTTCTCGCTCGGCGTGCTGCCGGCGCAGAAGCTCGCGCAGACCCGGCCGGGCGCCCGGGGCGCGCTGCTCTTCTACTCGTGCGTGCCGACGTCGGAGTTCGGGTCGTGGCCGGACGGCGTCCCGGTCCAAGTCCACGGGATGGACAACGATCCGATCTTCGTCGGGGAGGGCGACGTCGAGTTCGCGCGCGCCCTCGTCGACGAGGCGGATGACGGGGAGCTGTTCCTCTACCCCGGCGACCAGCACTACTTCGCGGACAGCAGCCTGCCGAGCTACGACGAGGCGGCGGCCAGGCTACTCACCGATCGCGTGCTGGCGTTCCTCGCGGCGCGCAGCTGACCGGTCGCCTCGCGCTCGGATCAGGTACCAGGTCTCGACCTCGCCCTTCCCCTTGAGCGCGATCGTGCCGCGCGGCTCGCACTCGAACTCGCCGGCGAGCAGCTCGTACGTCGCCCGGGTGATCTGGATCCGCCCAGGCGTTCCGTGCGACTCCATGCGGCTGGCCGTGTTCACGGCGTCGCCCCAGAGGTCGTAGAGGAAGCGCTTCCGGCCGATCACGCCGGCGACCACCGGGCCCGAGTTGATGCCGACGCGGAGCTCGTGCCCGGGGTGCCCGACGCCCTCCGAGCGCATCGCGTCGAGCATGTCGAGCGCCATCAGGGCGAGCGCCCGCGCATGGTCGGGACGGGGGGTGGGAACGCCCGCGGCGACCATGTAGCAGTCGCCGATCGTCTTGATCTTCTCGAGCCCGTGCTGCTCGGCGAGGTCGTCGAAGTGGCTGAACAGCCGGTCGAGGTAGCCGACGACGTCGGCGGGCGGCCGCTGCTCCGACCAGGGCGTGAAGTCGACCACGTCGGCGAACAGGATCGAGGCCGACCCGATCTGGTCCGCGATCGGCTGGGTCTGCGCCTTCAGCTTCTCGGCGATCGAGCGGGGCAGGATGTTGAGCAGGAGGTTGTCGGCCTTGGCCTGCTCCTCGCGGAGCGCGTCCAGCGCGTCGCGGCGCTGGCTCGCGAACACGGCGAGCAGCGTGAACATGATCGCCCCGCCGACCGCGATGTTCAGCGCCAGCATCGTGCTCGTGAACCAGGCGGGGAGCTGGTCCCAAACCGGCCCGATCAGCTCGCCGGCGATCCCCGAGCCGAGGAAGACGACCACGAATGCGACGTACCAGCCGATCGCGGACCGGACGTCGCTGAAGACGAGCGCGCCGAGCGGCGCGAGGATCCCCCACAGGCCCACGCCGCCGGACTCCAGGAAGCCGCCCAGCGGGATCATCGACAGTGTCGGCGCGAGCAGGATGTCGACCTGGCCCACGCGCAGCAGCCACGGGAAGTCGCGCGTGCGCGAGAACACGGCGATGGCGCCGAGCAGGACGCCGAAGTACACGAGCGGCACCACGCCGACCGGCGACCCGAACGAGAGGTACAGCGCCCCCCACAGGGCGGCGACCGGCAGGATCAGCACCGAGATCAGGACGAGCAGTGCCTTGCGGGCGCGCAGGTCCTCGTCGTCTTCGGGATCCGCGCCGACCGCACGGATCCAGTCCAGGAAGCGCATCGCCGGAGACGTTAGCCCGGCGAGGACGAGGCCAGCGCCGAGCGTGACTCGGCGCGCGCCTCGCGCCACCAGATCAGCTCGTACGCGTGCAGTGCGAACCAGACCGCGGTCACGAGCGCGAGCGAGGCGAGCGCGGGGATCGCGGTCGCGAGCGGGAGGAGGAACAGGATCGCGACCGCGGCCGAGAAGCGCCCCCGGCTCAGCGACACCCGCCGAAAGATGCGCGACCTGACGCCTGAGTACGTGAGCAGGTAGAGCGCGCTTCCGCCGCACAGCGCGAAGGCCGTGACCCAGTCCAGCTCGTCGCCGACGTGGCCGACGATCGTCTTCATCGCGTAGGCGAAGAGAACGATGCCGACGATCATCGGGAAATGCCCGTACGCGTACAGGTCGCGCGCGAGCGCGATGCGCTCCGTGCCCTCGCGGTCGTGAAGCAGCTGCTCGCCGCGGATCGAGAAGAAGTCGAAGTACGCGAGCCAGAACGAGGCGGCGACGAGGAGGCCGAGAACGGCGGCCGCGATCTCGCCCGGGCCGATCCCGATGCCGGTCGCCCCGATCCCGATCGAGATGAACGCCTCGCCGAGCGCGATGATCACGACGAGGCCGAAGCGCTCGGTGAAGTGGGAGGGGTGGACGCGCCAGCCGGACGGCCCGCTCACGGCACCCCCGACGTAGGAGCATGCGAGCGCGGTGAGCCAGAGCCACTCGCGCGCACCGTCCGTGAAGCCCGCCACCAGGATCAGGGTCGCGCCGAGGAGCGTCCACGGCGCCAGGCGGAGCACGGCGCCGAGCAGGTCGCGGGTCCCGCGGCCGGCGAGCGCGTAGAGCGCCGTGTGCATCGCCCAGACGACGAAGAACGCGACACCGAAGAGCACGCCTTCGTCGTCGAAGACCTCGGGCACGACGAGCGCAGCGATGAACATCGCGATCAGCGCCACGAGCAGCGCGGCGCCGACGAGCCCCTCCTCGGGGTCGACGGTGTTCGTCAGCCACGCGTAGGCCGACCACGTCCACCAAAGCGCGGCGAGCACGAGCACGCCGCGTCCGACCCCGGTCCAGGTCGGATCGTTGGAGAGCAGCGTCGCGACCTGCGTGAACGCGAACACGAACACGAGGTCGAAGAAGAGCTCCCGCGGCGTGACGCGATGCTCGTGCTCGACCGCCGCGACGCTCATCGCCCGCGACCCTACTCGACGCTTTCCGACCTGACGCAAATTGCGAGAAGTTCGTTCCGGCAGGGTCTTGAAAGTGCGTGCGCGGGTCCGTAGGTTCACGCGTGCGCCGAGCACGGGACGCAACTAGGTCGAAGCCGGTCGCGGAGGCTGTAGCCGGAAGGCGAAAGTCCGCGGGACCGGTGGACGAAAGCGGGATCGGCTCGGCGAAAGTTCTGCCGCCGGAGGTGTTTTCGGACACAACCGGTGGCAGAACTTTTTTTGTGCTCAGCCCTGCTCGAGCCGCGCCTGTTCCGCGGCGGTCCGCTCGGCAGCCGGATTCGCCTCGAGGCGCTCGTCGGGGATGGAGTCCCCGCTCTCGATCGACAGGCCGTACGTGCCGTCGTCGAGTCGTTTCTCGGCCCGCTCCACTGCGGCAAGCTCCTCCGTGAGCTGCTCGCGCAGGCCCGCCGCCAGCTCGTCCTCGTAGAGCTCCGTGGCCTGGTCGCCGAGATGCTGGTCTCGGGTGGTCAGCTCGTCGTCTGGCGTGTCCGTCTGCCCCGCGAGCGCGTGCTCGATCCGCTCGCGCTCGCGACGAAGGAGCTCTGCGGCTCGATCCTTGTCCACTAGCCGAACGTGAACGAGTAGGCCTCGACGCCCGGAGCTTCGAAGCTGATCTCGAAGGTCCGGTCGTCGATCTCCCCGGGATGGCGGATCAGCTGGTAGAGCCGCGGCTCGACGAGCGTCCCACGCCCCTGGTCGTCGGCGTCGAGCCCGTGGGCGTCGCCCGGTGGCTGTCCGTCGATGGAGACGCGGAACGGCACCGGCGGCTGCTGGGCTCGGAGGACCAGGTTGACGTCGCGGGCGTGGAACCGGAAGCGGATCTGTCCGTCCGGCGCGTTCAGCACGCTCGCGTGCGGCTCGACGGCCCAGTCCCCGGCAAGCGACCAGTGGTTCAGGTCGAGCCGGTCGGCCCCCTCACGGACGAAGTTCTGCGCCTGGTTGGATCCGAGGTAGGTCTCGGGCGTCTCCAGGGTCGACCAGTCCGCCTGAGCCTCGACGCCTTCGTCCGCGACCGAGACGAGGTCGACGGGGACTTCCTCGCGGCCGGACTCGCGGAGGAGCTGCTGGATGATCCGCTCGCACTCCTCGTAGCCGCCCTCGCCGAACTGGTGGTGCCGGATTCGTCCCTCGCCGTCGGCGATGTAGACGGCCGGCCAGTATCGGTTGGCGAAGGCGCGCCAGACGCCGTAGTCGTTGTCGAGCGCGACCGGAAACTCGACGTCCAGGTCCTTCAAGGCCTCACGGACGTTCTCGACGTCGTGCTCGAACCAGAACTCGGGCGTGTGGACGCTCACGACGACCAGCCCTTGCTCTGCGTACTTCTCCGCCCAGGCACGGACGTACCCGAGCGTGCGGAGCCAGTTGATGCAGGTGTACGTCCAGAAGTCGACGAGGACGACGTTCCCACGAAGGCCGTCCTCGTCGAGAGGCTCCGAGTTGAGCCAGCCGGTGGCCCCGTCGAAGCCGGGCAGATGCCCCTCGACGGGGAGAGTCGTTCCGCTCATCGAGGACGCGCTCAGCGAACGGCCCCGAACGCGGCCCGCACCTCGTCCGTGAAGATCTCGGGCTCCTCCCAGGCGGCGAAGTGTCCGCCCTTGTCGACCTCGTTGAAGTACGTGAGGTTGGGGTACGAGTTCTCGGCCCAGCTGCGAGGAGTGCGCCAGATCTCGCCCGGGAACGTCGTGAAGCCGGTCGGAATCGAGACCTCCGGAGGAGCCTGGCCGGATGCGGCCGCAGCAGCCAAGGCCTTCCCGTCCTCCCAGTACGACCGCGCAGCGGAGGTCCCGGTGCCGGTCAGCCAATAGAGCGTGATGTTGTCGAGGATGTGGTCCCGAGTGAGGTTGCCTGCGGGCTCGTCGTCCACGAAGGCACTGGCGATCTTGTAGTAGCTGTCCGTGTCGTGGTCGAGCAGCCACGCCGCCAGCGCGATGGGCGAGTCCTGCAGCGCATACCCGATCGTCTGCGGTCGGGTGGCCATCTCGAGGAAGTAGCCGAAGCCGCTCGCCCTGAACGTGTCCAGCGCCGCCTGCGCGGCGCGTTCCTCGTCGGACTCGGTGGGCTGGGGCGCGCCGAGGACGGTCACGAGCAGGTTCGTATGGATGCCGAGCAGCCCTTCGGGGGCCTGCCGGCCCATCGCGTCGGTGACCGCCGCGCCCACGTCACCGCCCTGGGCGACGTAGCGGGTGTAGCCGAGGCGGCGCATCAACTCGGCCCAGGCCTGCGCGACGCGGAAGACGTTCCAGCCGAGCTCCGTCGGCTCGCCGGAGAAGCCGTAGCCGGGCAGTGACGGCAGGACGAGATGGAATGCGTCCTCCGCCTTGCCGCCGTGCGCCGTCGGGTCGGTGAGCGGGCCGACGGTCTCGAGCAGCTCGATGACCGAGCCGGGCCAGCCGTGGGTCACGATCAGCGGGAGCGCGTCGTCGTGCTGCGACCTCACGTGGATGAAGTGAATCTCGACGCCGTCGATCTCGGTCGTGAACTGCGGCAGCGCGTTCAGCCTCTCCTCGGCCTTGCGCCAGTCGTAGTCGGTCGTCCAGTAGCGGGCGAGTTCACGCATCGTCCCGAGCTGGACGCCCTGCGACCGGTCGTCGACGAGCTCCTTGGTCGGCCAGCGCGTCGACTCGATGCGTCGGCGCAGCTCGTCGAGCCGCTCCTGCGGGATGTCGAGCTGGAAGGTGCGGATGTCGTTTGCGGTCTCGATAGCTGTGCTCATGCGACCTCCTTGGTCTATCGCCCCCCGTAGTTCCGGCTTCTCGACCAGCCTCAATAAGCCGCTCGGGCCTCAACCCAAGCGGACGATGATCGGGCGCGGCGAGAGCGCAAGACTCGACCGGTGAGTCATGCCGAGCGGCTGACGCCACGCCAGGAGCGTGACCTGGTGATCGCGGCCGAAGGTGGTGACGAGGACGCCTGCCGGAAGCTGGTCGCGGCGTTCTTCCCTGCGATCGCGGGTGTTGCGCAGTCCTTCCCGACCGGCAGCGGTGTGAGCATGCAAGAGCTCCTGAACGAGGGCGTCGCAGGGCTGTTGTCGGCCGCCCGCCGCTACGACCCGAAGCTGAAGACGCCGTTCTGGGCCTACGCCTCCTTCTGGGTGCGGAAGGCGATGCAGGAGCTCGTGGCGGAGCTGACGCACCCGGTTGCGCTGTCGGACCGTGCGGTCCGCCACCTCGCCCGGATCCGCAGGACATCCCGCGAGTACGCGCAGGCACACGGGGCCGAGCCCACGGACGATGAGCTGAGCCGAGCGACCGGCTTCACGCTCTCGCAGCTCCAGAGCCTTCAGGCGACCGAGCGAACGCCGCGCGCGATGGAAGCTCGCGTGGGCGACGGTGATGGTGCGGCCACCTTCGGCGACACGATTGCCGACCCCGCTGCCGAGCAGGCGTACGAGCAGGTGCTGGACGACCTCGAGGTTCGCGAAGTCCAGGACCTCGCCGCCCACCTCGGCGAGCGCGAGCGGGCGGTCATCCGAGCCCATTTCGGGCTCGGCGAGCAGGAGCAGACCCTGAGCGAGATCGGTGCGGGGCTCGGGTTGACGGCGGAGCGCGCCCGGCAGATCGAGGTCGGCGCGCTGGACAAGCTCCGAGCCGCGCTCGTCTCCCCGTAGGCGCCTAGATCTTGGAGCGCGCTGCTGCGGCGAGGTCCGCGGCGGGCGTCGCCGGGGTTCGCGTGACGCCGGCTGCCGCGTAGACGTCGTCCTCGTCGAGCGTCTCGCGCTGGAGCAGCGCGCTCGCGAGGGAGTCGAGCTTGCCCCGATTGTCCGTCAGGAGCGTCACGACCTCGACGTGCGCCTCGGTGACGATGCGGTGCACCTCGTCGTCGACGAGCTTCTGTGTCTGCGGCGACACGCCGCCGTCGACGAGGAACGGCCCCGAGCCGTCGCGGGGGAGCACCGAGACCGGGCCGACGGCCTCGCTCATGCCCCAGCGCCCGACCATGTGCCGGGCGAGGGCGGTCAGCTGCTCGAGGTCGGACTCGGCGCCCGTGCTGATCTCGCCGAAGACGATCTCCTCGGCAGCGCGGCCGCCGAGAGCGCTCTTGATCTTCGCGAGGATTTCCGGCTTCAGGTAGTTGAAGCGGTCGGCGTCAGGCGCGGAGAACGTCACTCCGAGCGCCATCCCGCGCGGGATGATCGAGACCTTGCGGACCGGATCCGCGCCGGGCGTGAGCATGCCGACGATCGCGTGGCCACCCTCGTGGTAGGCCGTCCGCCGCCGATCCTCGTCGCTCATCAGCACCTTCCGCTCCGCGCCGAGCACGATCCGCTCGAGCGCGTCGGTGAAGTCGGCCTCCTCGACCACGTCATGCTTGCGCCGGGCGGCGGTGAGCGCCGCCTCGTTCACGAGGTTGGCGAGGTCGGCGCCGACCATCCCCGGCGTCGTCGCGGCGATGCGCCCGAGGTCGACGTCGGGAGCGAGCGGGACACCGCGGGTGTGCACCCGGAGGATCGCCTCGCGCCCGTCGCGGTCCGGCGGCTGGACCGCCACGCGGCGGTCGAACCGTCCGGGCCGGAGGAGCGCCTGGTCGAGGACGTCGGGCCGGTTCGTGGCCGCGAGCACGATCACGTTCGTGGCCGAGTCGAACCCGTCCATCTCGGTCAGGATCTGGTTCAGCGTCTGCTCTCGCTCGTCGTTGCCCCCGCTGTAGCCCGCGACGCCGCTCGTCCGCGAACGGCCGATCGCGTCGAGCTCGTCGATGAAGACGATCGCCGGTGCGTTCTCCTTGGCCTCCTTGAAGAGATCGCGCACGCGGGCGGCGCCGACGCCGACGATCGCCTCGACGAACTCGGATGCCGCCAGCGAGAAGAAGGGCACGCCCGCCTCGCCGGCGACTGCTCGTGCGAGGAGCGTCTTCCCGGTGCCGGGCGGCCCCGAGAGCAGGACCCCGTGCGGGATCCGGCCGCCGAGCTTGTGGTACTTCGCAGGGCTCCGCAGGAAGTCGACGACCTCGCCGAGCTCCGCCTTGGCCTCGTCGATCCCGGCGACGTCGGCGAAGGTGACCTTGTCGCCGGTGGCCTCGTAGCGCCGCGCTCGAGACCGGCCGAACGCGCCGAGGGCGTTCTGCACGTTGCCGGCCCGGCGCAAGAGCCAGAAGAGGAGCAGGACGAAGAGGATCGTCGGCCCGAACCCGACGAGCAGCGTCTGCCACCAGGGCGCGCCGCGTTCGAGCGGCTCGGCGTTGACCGTGACCTCCTTCTCCTCGAGCAGCTTCGCGAGCTCGTTCGTGTTGGCGAACGCCGGGATCTCCGTTCGGAAGCGCGTGGTCGGCTCGTTGTCCTCGAAGGTCACGTCGTTCTTGAACGAGCCCTGGATGTCCGTGCCCCTCGACCTGATCTCCGTGACGTTGCCCGCATCGACCTGCTCGAGGAAGAACGGGCTGTAGGGGACGCGCACGCGGGACTCCGGCCCCATGGCCCGGGTGCTGATGAACAGGTTCAGCGCGAGCACCGCGAGGAAGAACACGATCCACCGGGGCGAGAGCCGGAACCCGGGGCGCTGGGGCGGCGTCGGCGAGCTCGGCTTCGGCGGCGTCTCGGCCGCGCGGTCGTCGACCGGCTTGGCCATGGCCCTAGGCTACTCCGCTCGCGGCTCAGGGGCGGCTGAGGAAGAGCCGGCCCTCCTTGCGGAGCTGCGCGGGCCACTCCAGCCGGCCTGCGCCCGCAAACCGGAGGTAGGCGCGGAGCGCGGCGCGCATCTCGTCGACGAAGCCGTCGGCGCGCCGCGGGTCGAAGCCGTCCTCCCACCAGAGGCCGAGCACCTCGACCTTCTGCGTCTCGCGGTCGATCCGAGGCTCGAACCGGCCGACGAAGCGGTCGCGGAAGAGGAGCGGCAGCACGTACCAGCCGAAGCGCCGCTTCTCGGGCGGGAAGAAGAGATCCCACACGTAGTCGAAGCCGAACAGGGCTCCGAGCAGCTTGCGGTCCCAGACGAGGGCGTCGAACGGCGAGAGGAACGCGACGGACGGCGCCGGCTCGGGCGGCGCCGCGAGCAGCTCGACCTCGTCGCGAAGCACGAAGCGCTTGCCACGGACGCCCTCGACGTCGACCGGCACGAGCTCGCCGTCCTCGATGAGCCCTTCGCGAACAGCGGTCCTGCCTGGATGCTCCGGCCGGCTCGGGTCCGGCTTCGCAGGGCCGAGGCCGCCGAAGACGTCTCCGCCGCTGGCGGCCCCCAGGAGCCCGTGCGCCCGGTAGCGGGACAGCATCTTGTGCCGAAGCTGCTCCTGCAGCGGAACCTCGTTGTCGACGACGTCGGGCGGGAGCAGCCGTTCCAGCAAGTCGTAGTAGCGACGGTTGCCGTCGCGACGCGCGAGGCCGAGGACGCCCGTGCCGGCGTAGGCCTCGAGCACGGCGCGAACGACGTTGGTCGGGATCCCGAACCAGTCGACCGTCGCTCCGCGCTCACGGTCGAAGTCGAGCGCGGAGAGCGGCCCCTCGGCGCGGATCCGGTCGAGCACCTTCTCGGCCACCTCGGCGTTCTCGGCGAGGACGCGCGGGAGCTGGTGGAACACCGTCGCCCGAAACCACGGGAAGTCGCTCGTCGGCACGAACGAGAGCCCCTTGTTGTACGCCTCGAACACCTCTCGACGTTCGTAGAGGACGTCGCACCAGGCGGGCTCGTAGCCGGCGACGCGCGCATGAAGCGCGAGGTCGTGGCTCCGTCCCGCCACGGCGATCGGGTCGAACTGGATCGAGCCGAACCGGCGGATCACCTCCAGCACGGCATCGGGCCCGCCCTCGACCGAGCGGGCGGGCGCGAGCAGCTGGCGCGACACGAGGAAGCGGCGTGCGGCCTCGGCGGTGACCTCCACCGAGCGGACGCTATCCGCGGATGATTCGGCCATGCCCGAGGACGCGCTCGGCTGGGCTGAGGGGGAGGTCGCGGCGGCACGCGACGATCCGGCGGCCCGCTTTGCCCTGATCGACCGGACGTATCACGGGCCGACCGGAGAGGCGCCGCGCCATCTGCCGTTCCGGCGGGCGGCCCTGTCGTTCATGCGCTGGCAGGCCCAGCGCGGCCTGCTCAACCCGGTCGACGCATCGCCGCCGGGCAGCGTCTGGTGGCGGGCGGTCAACGAGCGGCTGCTACGCGACGGCTGCGAGGCGGTCGCGCTCGTCGGCGGTCGATCGGGCGAGCCGTCGTCGCAGGCCGTTCGGCTCTGGCTGGAGTTCGTCGCACGGCCGACCGGAAGCAACTGGTACCGGGCCCACAACTCGAGCATCGTCGGCGCGTACCTGGAGCACTGGACGCTCGCCGAGGCGGAGAGCGCGCCGGAGCGCTTCTTCATGAACGTCGCCCTGGTGCGCGTCCTCTACGCGCACTCGCTCGTCGGGGCGCCGCGGCTCGCGCTGGGACGGCTGGCTCCGCTCGCCCGCCTGCTCGGCGATCCCCGGCTCGGGATGGCGGGCGCGTTCCTCTCGCTGCGGCGTGTGCTTCCGACCCGCTACCCGCTCGCCGAGGACGTGGAGAGCTACATCGCGAACGAGCAGCGTCTCGGCCGGATGCTCGACTACGCCGTGATCGTCCCGCGGCTGCAGCGCCTGTACGAGTGGTCCGCCGAGGAGCTCGTCGAGCCGCGCCTGCTGGAGATCGTGCGCGACGGAAGCCCGATCTACGCCTGGACGTACGAGGAGCGCCATGTCTGGCGCTCTTCGAAGATGCCGCTCGCGGCCCGGGTGCTCGAACGCGTCACACGGCCCCGCTGATCGTCAGCGCACCGCCTTCTTCACCATCGCGCCGATCTTCGCCTCGTCGGCTGCGGTCAGCTCCTTCAGCGCGAAGGACGTGGGCCACATCGCGCCCTTGTCGAGATTCGCCTCGTCGCTGAAGCCGAACGTCGCGTACCTCGAGTTGAACTTCCCCGCGCTCTGGAAGTAGCAGACCACCTTGCCGTCCTTGGCGTACGCCGGCATCCCGTACCAGGTCTTCGGTGCGAGGGACGGCGCGCTGGCCGTGATGATCTCGTGGAGCCGCTCGGCCATCGCTCGGTCCGAGCCTTCCATCTCGGCGACCTTCTCGAGCAGCGCCTTCTCCCCGTCCGCCTTGCTCGCCTCGGCCTTGAGCTCCCGTGCGCGCTCGCGCATCGCGGCGCGTTCCTCGGCCGTGAACTTGCCGCTCGCCTCGTTGCGCCTGGCCGATTTCTGCGTGGCCCTCTTTGCGCTCATCTCTCCCTCCTTGCGTCTAGGTGTGTAGACCCTGCTGATAGTTTGTATCACAAATGATTAGCATACCTGAAGACAATGTGAAAGAATCGTCGACGTGGCGACGCACCCCTCTGCCGAGGCCCCGGTGACCGAGTTCGCGGGGCAGCTCTTCTTCCGGCTCTGGCGCGCGACGCACACACGTACCGCGGAGCGGCTCGGGTCGGTCGGGTTGACGCCGGCGCTGTTTGCGCTCTTGAACGTCATCGGCGCCCGCGAGGGAGCCATTCAGCAGGAGCTCGGGTCGGCGCTGGGGATCGATCGCAGCACCATGGTCTCGCTGATCGACCAGCTCGAGGAGGCAGGAGCGGCCAAGCGACGGCCCTCTGCGACGGACCGCCGGGCCCGGGAGATCGTGATCACGCCCAAGGGCCGGCGGCTCCTGGAGCGGGCTCGGGGCTTGATCGGCCAGGTCGAGGACGAGGTCCTGGCCGGCCTCACGGCCGACGAGCGCCACCAGCTGCTGGCGCTCCTTCGCCGCGCGCTCGAGGCGGCGCCCGCGCAACCGGTCTGGAGCTCGAGCGAGGGGAACTAGCACCGCTCAGGCATCGAGCGCGAGCCGGTGGAGCAGCGCGTCGACCCGCGTGAAGCCGCTCCTCGCACCCTCCTCGACGCCGTACTGCATCGTCGTGTCGCGCTCCTCGGCCGTGTCGAAGTGCATCGTCTGCGTCAGCTTCGTCCGCTCGCCGAGATCCTCGAACTCAAGCGTCTGCAGGTGGTTCTGAAACGTCTGCACGAGTCGCTCCGGCGCCTCGACCTCGCGGAACTCGCCCTCGACAACGCCGTACGCGGTGCGGAAGCGGTACGTGCCTCCAGGGCGGACGTCCATCTCCTCGACGACGGTGCCGTCGCCCCACCACTCGGGGATCAGCTCCGGGTCGGTCCAGACGGAGAAGACGTGCTCGCGCGGCGCGTCGAAGACGCGCTCGACCCGGATCTCGAGCTCGTTCGGCGTGGTCACGGTGGTGTCGTTCATCGAGCTCCTCTCGTCCGTTCGACGACCTGCGCGAAGCGGTCGAGCCGCTGCAGCCACGTGCTGATGCCCTCGAAGGCGTAGGGCACGAGCATGCACCTGCGGGCCCGTCCGACCTTCTCGGTCGTGACGAGCTCCGCGTCCTCGAGCAGCCGGATGTGCTTCTTCATCCCGGTCAGCGACATGCCGAAGGGCTCCGCCAGCTCGCTGATCGTCGCGCTGCCGGCGCCGAGCCGTTCGAGCACGGCCCGGCGCGTCGGGTCGGCGAGGGCTGCGAAGGCGCGGTCGACGGTCGGCAGATACTGAACCATAAGGTTCAGTATCTCTTATCCTTGCTTTGGCCGCAACCCACAGGCGCCGTGACGCGGGTCTAAGCGAACAGGGACGCGCCGTCGACGCGCACCACCTCGCCCTCCGGCTCCACATCGCGATCCGGTCGGACCACCTGGAGATCGAGGATCCAGGTGCTGTGCGGGGGCACGTTGTTTCGGTGGCTACAAAGCGGAGCATACTTCCGGGGACGCGCTTTTCGACTAGGCGGGTGCCTCCGTGCACCAACCCCTCGCGCGCCGGAGTGCCCGCTGCGAGGAGGTCTTCATGGCGACCACGATGTGCGAGATCGACGGGCGTCGGCCCGCCGTCGCAAGCGTGCGGATCAGGCAGAACGGCGAGGAGCGGACGATTGCCGTCTGCGAAGAGCACCTTCGGGAGCTTCAGGGTCAGAGCCGCGGCGTAGGGCGGTCGCCGTTCGGTGGCAGAAGCCTCTTCGACGAGTTCTTCTCCGACTTCTTCGGCGACAGCGGCTTTGGCGGCCGCGCGCCCGGCGCCGCCGGTGGCACGACCACGACGCGCCCGCGCCGCCCGGCCGAGCAGATCGACGTCACCCAGTACTTCAGCGACGCGACCCGCAAGCTGCTCCAGCAGGCCGCGCAGAAGGCGATGGAGTGGGGCAGCCTGGACGTCGACTCGACCCACCTC
>DATBMH010000101.1:0-32843 GCA_036554945.1 Gaiellaceae bacterium
AAGCGCTCGGCGAGGTAGGCCCGCGCAGTCGCCTCCAGCCCCGGCGAGAGCGTGCGGGCGCCCGTGTCCGGCTCGAACGGAGGCCCTTCCTGATCCGGCGCCACCTTGACGCCGAGCCCGTCCAGGGCGCCGTGCCCGTAGACGGCGTGGTCGTAGTCGACCCAGGCGGGCAGCGGTGGCGAGGGCCAGCCCTCGGCGCCGAAGTAGAGCGTGTCCTGCTTCGTGACTCGAATCGGGAGCTCGAACAGGCCCGGCAGCCAGGCGCCTGCTGCCCAGACGACGACGTCGCCCTCGACCTCGCCGGGCCGCGCCTCCTGCCGGACGATCCGGACGCCGGCGCGCTCGGCGGCCTCGACCGTCGCGATGGTCGCCTCTCGCGCCCGCAGGACGCCGGCGTTCGGCTCCCAGACGAGGAACTCGAGCCCCGCGGGGTCGAAGGAGGGAAAGAGCTCGTGGCCCGCCTCCGGGTCGAGGCGCTCGACCGGGATGCCCTCCGCCTCGAGCACCGCCTGGCTCTCGGCCTCCCAGCCCTCTGTCGAGTGCGCGAGCCAGGCGAGCCCGCACTCGACGAGGAGCTCGCGGCCGGACTCGGCCTCCAGCTCGCGCCAGAGATCGCGGGCGCGCCAGGCCGACCGTGTGTACCAGGCGTCCGCGCCGTGCGCGTACCGGATCAGGCGCGACTCCCCGCCCGAGGCGGCGCCCGCGTGACCCGGCTCGTCCCGTTCGTACACCGTGACGTCCCAGCCGTCGCGCGCGAGCCGGTGGGCGAGGGAAGCGCCGAAGATCCCGGCGCCGACGATGATGGCCGAGCCGCTCACTCGAGCGGCAAGGATTCCACGCGTCCGTCCCGGATGCGCCAGCCCCGCAGCTCGCCCGTGTCGGCGCGCATGATCAGGTAGGGGCGTCCCTCCCAGAGCCCGATGTTCGCGATGTCCGTCCGGGACGGCTTCGGCTCGCTCTCCGGGTGCGAGTGGAAGACGGCGAGCTCGTAGCCCGCGTCCTCGAGGAAGAAGTCGGCGGGGTCGCGGGGCCGGAGCTCGAAGCGGTACGGGCTCCGCAGGGCGTTCTCGCCGGGCAGGTAGCGCTCGGCGATGCCGTCGCGGAACGCCACGAGCCCGCATGCCTCGTTCGGCGCCTCGGCCTTCGCGTGGGCGAGGAGCTCCGCCCGGATCGCCTTCGGGATCACCACCAGACGGCGTGCTCCATCGCCCGCTCGACGTCCTCGGCCTCCCAGAGCGGCGCGGAGAGGTACTTCCAGCCGGCGTCCGGGAAGATCGCCACGACCACGCCCTCGTCGAGCTCCTCCGCCACCGTGTGCGCGACGTGGAGGACGCCGCCGGACGACACGCCGCCGAAGATGGCCTCGCGCTCGAGCAGCGCCCGCATCGCGGCCACGGCCTCGGCGTTGGAGACCAGCAGCTTCCGGTCGAGCGCGGAGACGTCGAGGATCGGCGGGACGTACCCGTCCTCGAGCGAGCGGAGGCCCATCACCTGATCGCCGGGGAGCGGCTCCGCGGCCGCCACGACGATGTCGGGGAACGCCTCGCGCAGGCGGCGGCCGGCGCCCATCAGCGTCCCGCCGGTCCCGAGCCCGGCGACGAGCACGTCCACCCGGACGAGGTCGGACGCGATCTCCGCGCCGGTTCCCTCGTAGTGCGCGCGCGGGTTCGCCTCGTTCGCGTACTGGAACGGCAGGAAGTACCTCGGCTCGCGCTCCGCCAGCTCGACTGCCATCCTGACGGCGCCGTTCGACCCCTCGGCGCCCGGCGAGGTGATCACCTCGGCGCCGTAGAGGCGGAGGAGGCGGAAGCGCTCCTCGGTGACGTTCTCCGGCACGACGCACGTGAGCCGGTAGCCCTTCAGCCGCGCGACCATCGCGAGGGAGATCCCGGTGTTCCCGCTCGTCGGCTCGAGCAGCTCGCGGCCCGGCTCCAGCTCACCGGAGGCCTCGGCGGCCTCGATCATCGCCTTCGCGACGCGGTCCTTGATCGAGCCGGTGGGGTTCTGGCCCTCGAGCTTCGCGTAGAGCCGGACGCCCTCCTTCGGCGAGAGTCGCTGGAGCTCGACGAGCGGCGTGTTCCCGACGAGCTCGAGAGCAGACCTAACGACCACCGGCCATGGCCGGTAGCAGGATGACGGTCGACCCGTCGGTGACGGCCGTGTCCAGTCCGTCGCGCGTTCTCACGTCCTCGCCCTCGACGTAGACGTTCACGTAGCGCGCAAGCTCGCCCTCGGCGTAGATGCGCTCGCGGAGCCTGGGGAAGCGGCCGGTGAGGTCGTCGAGCAGGTCGCGGACCGTGCCGCCGCTGGCCTCGATCGTCGCCTCGCCGTCGGTCTCGGCGCGGAGGGTGGGCGGGATCCGGACGACGGTCATCGCAAGTTGCAGAACTCGACGTAGTCGATGTACTCGGTGATCGTCGGGTGGTCGCCGCAGACCGGGCAGTCGGGGTCGCGCCGCACCTGCACCTCGTCCAGCCGCGACGAGAGCGCGTCGAAGAGCAGCAGCCGCCCGATTGCGGGCCGGCCGATCCCGAGCGCCAGCTTCAGCGCCTCGTTCGCCTGCAGCGAGCCGATCACGCCGGGCAGGACGCCCAGCACGCCGCCCTCGGCGCAGCTCGGCGCGAGCTCCGGCGGCGGGGGCTGCGGGAAGAGGCAGCGGTAGCACGGGCCGTCGTTCGGCTTGAAGACGGTGACCTGGCCCTCGAAGCGGAAGATCGAGCCGTGGACGACCGGGAGGTCGTGCCAGACCGACGCGTCGTTGAGCAGGTACCGCGTCGGGAAGTTGTCCGCGCCGTCCACGACGAGGTCCCAGCCCTCGGAGAGGATCCGGTCGACGTTCTCGGACGTCAGCCGCTCCTCGTAGGTGACGACCTCGACGTCGGGGTTCAGCTCCTCGAGCGCCTTGCGCGCAGAGCGGGCCTTCCGCTCGCCGAGCCCCGCGGTCGAGTGGAGCACCTGGCGCTGGAGGTTGGACGAGTCGACGACGTCGTCGTCGACGATCCCGATTCGCCCCACGCCCGCGGCGGCCAGGTAGAGCGCGGCCGGAGAGCCGAGCCCGCCGGCGCCGATGAGCAGGATGCTCGTCTCGAGCAGTCGGGTCTGGCCCTCCTCGCCGACCTCCGGGATCAGCAGGTGGCGGCTGTAGCGCTCGCGCTTCTCGGCGTCGAGCGCGGTGTCCGACTCGACCGTGAAGCCGCGGCCCTGCCAGGCGACGATCCCACCCGCCATCGAGACGGTGTCCTCGTACCCGAGCGTGTCGATCGTCGGGAGGATGTCGAGCGACCGTCTGCCCGTGGCGCAGTAGGTGACGATCGGCCGGCTCCGGTCGGGGACGAGCTCCGGCAGTCGCGCCTCGACCTCGGACATCGGGACGTGCAGCGCGCCCGGGATGTGCGCGACGTTCCACTCCTCGTTGCTGCGGACGTCCAGGAGCAGGGCGCCGCGCTCGCGCGCCTCCTCGACGCCGATCTCGCGCACGCGATCCCTCGTGGACATGGAACTGAGGATAGCCACGCGCCTTGGAGTTACCGTGGACCGCGATGACGCAGCGGGCACGGATCATCGTCGTCGGCGCCGTGGCGGTCGCGGCCGCCGTCGGCGTCGCCGGGGGAGCGGCGTTCTTCGGCGGCGGCGACGACGAGCCGGAGGCGGTGCGGCCGGGCGGGGCACCGCCCGTGCTCGTGGACCTCGGCGTCCGGACCGACCCCGAGGCGCGGAGGCTCAGGCGCGCCGCCGAGCTGCACGGCCATGGCCGGCGCTCGCAGGCGCGTGCGGAGTTCGCGCGGGGAACCTCGCTCCAGGCGGCGGCCGCGGAGGCGATCTCGGCGTGGCCCGACGGCTCGCTCGAGCGGCTCGAGGAGCTCGCGCGGCAGCATCCGAAGAGCGGCGCCGTGCTGTTCCATCTCGGCCTCGCCCGTTTCTGGAGCGGGGACACGAACGGCGCGGTCGACGCGTGGCGGGCGACCCAGGCCCAGGACCCCGACAGCGCCTTCGCCATTCGGGCGGGGGACCTGCTGTTTCGCCGCTCCCCTCCCGGCCTGCCCACGTTCGTGCCGGGGTTCCGCGGCCCGGAGACGGTGCGAGCGATGGACGCGCCCCGGCAGCTCGCCGCCCTCCGCCGTATGGCCCGCAGGCCGGACGCGAGGGCGAAGCTCCTCTACGGCGTCGCCCTCCAGCGCATCGACCGTCCGGTGTCCGCGCGTCGGGAGTTCGCCGAGGCGGCTCGTCTCGCCCCGAACGACCCCGACGCTCTCGTCGCCGACGCGATCGGCCGCTTCGACAAGGAGCATCCCGACAGGGCTTTTTCACGCATGGGCCCCCTGACGAGGCGGTTCCCGGACGAAGGAACGGTTCGTTTCCACCTGGGGCTGATGCTGCTGTGGCTCGGCGACGTGGACGAGGCGCGCCGGCAGCTGCAGCAGGCGGCAAGCCTCAAACCGCCCCATTCACGGGAAGCAACTCGCCTGCTCGCCCGTCTAGAAGACATACGAGAACGCTGATCGACACTAGGACCGACGAACCGAAAGATAGGCCGGTCGGCCTATGGCGGTAGTACAGGTCCTTTGGAAGGATGCGCCATGTTCGGGCATGTTTCGGGGAGCGGCACCAACCGGAGGAAGGGAGAGGGGAACCGGGTGGAGCAAGTGGGGACGGTCGGCCAGGCAGCGCCCGCTGAGGGGATCTTCGAAGCACTGATCGCGAGCGCCCAGGAGTCCGGGCAGCTCGCGTCCGACGAGCTCGCCGTCGCGGTCGACGAGCTGGAGCTCGGGCCGGCTCAGGTCGACGAGCTGTACGGGAAGCTCGACGAGCTCCAGATCGAGATCGTCGACAAGAGCGACGACGACGCCGAGCCCGAGGTCGAGCAGCGCGAGGTCTCCACGGAGGCGCTCCAGCTCTTCCTCAAGGACATCGGCAAGGTCGACCTCCTGACGGCGGCGCAGGAGATCGAGCTGGCGAAGCGGATCGAGCGTGGCGACCATCGCGCGAAGCAGGAGATGGTCGAGGCGAACCTGCGGCTCGTCGTGTCGATCGCGAAGCGCTACCGCAACCAGGGGCTGCCGTTCCTCGATCTGATCCAGGAGGGCACCATCGGCCTCGTCCGCGCTGCGGAGAAGTTCGACCACCGCAAGGGGTTCAAGTTCTCGACGTACGCGACCTGGTGGATCCGGCAGGCGGTCGCCAGGGCGCTCGCGGACAAGGCGCGGACGATCCGGATGCCGGTCCACGTGGTCGAGAAGCTCAACAAGATCCTGCGCACCGAGCGCAAGCTGCGGGCCGAGCGCGGTCGGGAGCCGTCGTCCGCCGAGATCGCGGACGAGCTCGACCTCACCGTCGACGAGGTCGACCAGATCCGGCGCAGCGCGCAGACGCCGGTCTCGCTCGAGAAGCCCGTCGGTGACGACGAGGAGTCCGAGTTCGGGCACTTCATCACCGACGAGCTCGCGCCGCAGCCCGAGGAGGTCGCCGAGGACGTGCTCCGCAAGGAGGCGCTCGTCAAGATCCTCGGGACGCTGTCGGAGCGCGAGCGTCGCGTGCTCGAGCTCCGCTACGGGCTCAACGGCGAGCAGCCCCGGACGCTGGACGAGGTGGGGCGGACGTTCCAGGTGACGCGCGAGCGGATCCGGCAGATCGAGAATCAGAGCCTGAAGAAGCTCCGCGCGCTCGCTGACTCGCAAAAGCTGCGGGTTGCCTGAGTAGGATCTCGGCCCTCGTGGCCGAGTTGAGACAGGACTGGTTCGAAGAGCTCTCCGAGCTCCTGCGCATCGCGTCGATCAGCGCCGATCCCGACCACAAGGACGACGTGCGTCGCGCGGCCGAGTGGGTCGCCGAGGCCGTGCGCCGGATGGGTGGCGAGGCCGAGCTGGTCGAGACCGAGACCTTCCCGCTCGTCGTCGGCGAGGTGCGGGCCTCGGACGGGGGCGCCGGCGCGCCGACCGTCCTCTGCTACGGGCACTTCGACGTCCAGCCGTGCGGTCCGACCGAGGACTGGGAGACGGAGCCCTTCCAGCCGGAGATCCGCGACGGCTGGCTGTACGGGCGCGGCACGGCGGACGACAAGGGTCAGCTCTGGACGCTGATCAAGGCTGTCGAGGAGCTGGCGGCCGCCGGCGAGCTGCCGGTCAACGTCCGGTTCGTCTGCGACGGGGAGGAGGAGACGGGCGGTCACCAGGTCGTCGAGTACATCGAGCGCGACGATCGCGGGGCGGATGCCGCGGTCATCTTCGACTCGGCGATGCTCCGCCCCGGTGAGCCCGTCTTCCACGTGGCGACCCGCGGGATGGCCTATTTCCACGTCCGTGTGCGGACGGGCGAGCGCGACCTCCATTCGGGCGTGTTCGGCGGCGCCGGCCTGGCTGCGACCGATGCGCTGATGCAGACGCTTCGGGGCGTCCTGCCGGGTGACGACGGGTTGCTCCCCGACGCTCTCCGGGAGGGGCTCGTCCCTCCGTCGGAGGAAGAGGCCGCCGGTTGGAAGAAGCTCGATCCCGGCGCCCGGGTGCTGGCCGAGGGCGGGGCGACGCCATCCGACGGGGCCGCGGCCGAGGACTTCTACGTCCGCACGTGGGCCGAGCCGGCGGTGACCGTGAACGGGTTCGTCGGCGGCGAGCCGCACCTCCAGAAGACGGTCCTGCCGGTGTTCGCTGAGGCCAACGTCTCGATCCGGCTCGCGCCGGGTCAAGATCCGGACGCGATCACGCCCGTCTTCGAGCGGCTGCTGCGCGAGGCCGCGCCCGACGGCGCCGAGGTCGAGGTCGAGCGCTGGTCGAGCGCCTCGGCGGGGCT
Source organism: Gaiellaceae bacterium (assembly GCA_036554945.1). GTDB lineage: Bacteria > Actinomycetota > Thermoleophilia > Gaiellales > Gaiellaceae > JACDAN01. The sequence goes on from DATBMH010000101.1 coordinate 6,784, forward strand.
GATCCCACCGGACGCGCCCGCGATCCAGCTGGCGCTGGACGCGTTCGAGCGGGTCGTGGGGAACCGGCCCTTGCTGATCCGGGTCGGCGGCACCCTGCCGATCGTCCCGGCGCTGGCGGACAAGGGCATCGCGACGGTCATCACCGGCTTCGACCTTCCGGAGGGGAACATCCACTCGCCGAACGAGCGCCTGCGCGTCGAGCACATCCCCCTCGCGGTCGAGGCGGGCAAGGAGCTCTTCCGAGCCTTCGCCGGCCTGCCCCGAAGCAGCTAGCCGTCCGAACGCGCCAGCGCTCCTTCAGGCGCCACAAGCCTGGAGCTTGTGTTGCGTCACTCGCGTTCGACCGCAGGATCTTCCGAGCCCACCTTGTGCTGCGATGCAACACAAAGTCCTGGAAGTACCGAGCGGTTCGGACTAGTCCCAGGGGGGCGGGTTGTGGGTCCAGCGGCCGCCGACCATCGTCGCCACCACCTGCACGTCCACGAGATCTTCCGGCGGGAGGTCGAACGGGTCGCGGTCGAGGACGACGAGGTCCGCGAGGTACCCCGGGACGAGCTTGCCGCGGCGGTGCTCGTCGTACGCGAGCCACGCCGGGGTGACGCAGGTCGCCGCGAACGCCTGCTCGACGGTCAGCGCCTGCTCGGGGTGCCACGCCTCCCGGTCGTCGAGCGTGCGGAGGACGCCGGCGCGGATTCCCGCGAGCGGGTCGAGCTCCTCGATCGGCGCGTCGGAGCCGTTGACGACCACGGCGCCAGAGTCCCAGAGCGCGCGGTACGCGTAGGCGCCGTCCGTCTTGCCCGACCAGAGCCGGTCGGCCAGGTCCCGGTCCGACGGGGCGTGGCTGAACTGGACCGAGGCGGCGACGCCGAGCTCGGCGAAGCGCCCGACGTCCTCGGGCGCGAGCAGCTGCGCATGCTCGATCCGGTGCCGAAGCCCGAGCGGCGCCCACTCGTCCCGCGTCTCCTCGAACGCGTCGAGCGCCTCGCGGTTCGCCAGGTCGCCGATGGCGTGCACGGCCACCGGCCAGCCCGCCGGCGCGGCCCGGCGCAGGATGTCGACGAGCGCCTCGTTGCTCGTGATCTGGACGCCGCTGCCGTCGAGCATCCGCGCGGTCTGCGACCCGAGCGTCCCGTCCATGAACGCCTTCAGGTAGCCGAGGCGGAGGAGCCCGTCGCCCAGCCCGCTCCGCAGGTTGAGCTCGGCCAGCCGGTCGACCGCCTCGGCGGGCACCGACTGCCAGACGCGCAGCGAGAGCGAGCCCTCGCCGGCGAGGGTCTGCCAGAAGCGCATCGCGCCGATCCAGCCGTCCTTGTCGTGGACGGCGGTCACGCCGCGGGCGGCCGCCACGCGCAGGCCCTCGCGCATCGCCCCGACGTACTCGTCCGCGGGCGTCTGCATGTGGCGGTCGCGGAACGTCCAGCAGGCCTCCTCACGGAGGATCCCCGTCGGCTCGCCCGCCGAGTCGCGCTCCACGACACCGCCCTCCACCTCGAGCTCGCCGTCCGCATGGGCGAGCGCGGCCGAGTTCAGCCAGAGCGAGTGGGAGTCCTGGGCGAGCAGCGCGACCGGCACCTCTCCCGACACCTCGTCGAGCGCCTGGCGCGTCGGGGGCTCCGGCCAGCTCGCCTCGCGCCAGCCGCGACCGCGGAGCCAGCCGCCCGGTCGAACCGACCCCAGCCCGTCCCGCACCCGTGCGACGACCTCCGCGACCGATGCCGAGCCCTCCAGGCGGACCTCACGCCGCGCGAGCGCCCAGGTCGGAAAGTGGACGTGCGCGTCCGAGAGCCCGGGAACCACGCACCGTCCCCCGAGATCGACCCGATCGGGCGTGGGCAGCGACTCCTCGTGCGTCCCGACGCCGCCGGCGATCCGGTCGCCGGCGACCGCGAGCGCGGAGGCGGTGGGCAGCGCCCGGTCGAGAGTCCGCACGACGCCCCGCTCGAGGATCACGCGGGACAATCTAGTTTCGCGGGCCACCCGAACAGGTAAGGAGGCGCCATGCCCATCGATCATGTGATCCTCAACGTCAGCGACTTCGCGCGGAGCAAGGCCTTCTACGAACAGACGCTCGAGCCGCTCGGCTACGGGATCGTCATGCAGTTCGGCGAAGGCGCGGGCTTCGGGCGCGAGGGAAAGCCGGACTTCTGGGTCACGCACCGCGGCGAGCCGACGGTCGCGCACGTGGCCTTCGCGGCGCCGGATCACGCAACCGTCGACCGTTTCTACGCGGCCGCCATGGCCGCGGGCGGCGAGGACAACGGGGCACCCGGCCTCCGGCCGCACTATCACGAGAGCTACTACGCAGCCTTCGTGCACGACCCCGACGGCAACAACATCGAGGCCGTCTGCCACACGCCCGAGTGAGCGACGGCGGTCCGTCGTTCTGGGTCGGCACGACGCCGGAGACGGACTACCCGGCCCTGGCCGACTCGCTGAACGTGGACGTCGCCGTCGTGGGCGCCGGGATCACCGGGATCACCGCGGCCGTCCTGCTCAAGCGCGCCGGCAAGACGGTGGCGCTGCTCGAGTCGAGGCGGATCGTCCACGGCGCGACGGGCTACACGACCGCGAAGGTCACGTCGGGCCACGGCCTCGGCTACACGAAGATCCGCGAGGCCTTCGGCGAGGACGGGGCCCGTATCTACGCCGAGGCGAACCAGGCCGCGCTCGACCGGATCGCGCAGCTCGTCGAGGAGGACGGGATCGACTGCGACTTCGAGCGCAAGCACAACTACGCGTACGCGGAGGACGCCGAGCAGCGCGCGCAGGTCGAGCAGGAGGTCGAGGTCGAGCGCGCGGCCGGGCTCCCCGCGTCGCTCGTCGACGAGACGCCGCTGCCGTTTCCGGTCAGCGCGGCCGTCCGGCTCGAGAACCAGGCCCAGTTCCACCCGCGCAAGTACCTGCTCGCGCTCGCCGCGACGCTCCCGGGCGACGGGAGCCACGTCTTCGAGCACTCGCGCGTCCAGACCGTGAAGCACGGCGAGCCCTGCGAGGTGATCACGGATGCCGGCGTCGTCCGGGCCCGTGACGTCGTCGTCGCGACGCATCTGCCGATCCTCGACCGCGGGCTCTTCTTCGCCAGGACGTATCCGCACCGCAGCTACGCGATCTGCGCCCGGATCGATCCGGCGGAGGCGCCCGACGGGATGTTCATCAACGCCGGCACGCCGACGCGCTCGGTGCGGACGATCCCGGACGACGAGCGGCTCTACCTCAACGTGGGCGGCAACGGCCACAAGGTCGCCGAGGAGGACGACACGCCCGTCCGCTACGACCAGCTCGAGGAGTTCCTGCGCGAGCACTGGCCCGACGCCGGCGAGGTCGAGTACCGCTGGTCGACGCAGGACTACATGCCGCCGGACCAGGTGCCGTACGTCGGCCGGGTCTCGCGCCGCTCGCACCATGCGTACACCGCGACCGGGTTCAACAAGTGGGGCATGACGAACGGGACGGCGGCGGCGATGATCATCGCCGACGCGATCCTCGGCCGGGCGAACCCGTGGGCGGAGCTCTTCGACGCCCAGCGGCTCCCGCAACGCTCGTCACTCGGCAAGCTGCTCAAGGAGAACGTGAGCGTCGGCGTTCGGTTCGTCGCCGACCGGATCCGGCCGGGCGACAAGGCCTCGATCGACGACGTGCGGCCCGGCGAGGGCGCGATCGTCGGCGGCCGCGGGCGCAAGACGGCCGTGTACCGGGACGAGGACGGCACCGTCCACGAGCTGTCGCCGGTCTGCGGCCACCTCTACTGCCACGTGCACTGGAACCCGGCCGAGCGGAGCTGGGACTGCCCGTGCCACGGCTCGCGCTACGCCGCGGACGGACGGGCCATCCAGGGCCCGACCACGAAGGATCTGAAGCGGCGCTAGTCGGTCAGGAACGCGACGCGGCCGAGCTCGCCCGACGCCCAGCAGGCGCCGTGCTTGACGCAGTCGACCGTGTCGAAGCTGCCCTCGTCGAAGCCTTCCCACGACCGGCCGCGGTCGAAGGTCGCGTCGCTCCCTGTCGGGCCGACCGCGATCGCGCTCCGGTCGTCCACCCAGTGGACGCTCGAGCGGTACTCGTTCGGCGCGTCGGCGACGAGCCGCCACGAACGGCCCGAGTTGCGCGTCAGCGCCAGGGCGTTCGGGGAGGCCGCGGGAGTCGCGAGGTCGCCGCCGACGGCGATCCCGTGAGCGACGTCCCTGAACGCGAGCGCGAAGATCCCGGCGCCGGCGTTGCTGTTCACCGGCGTGTCGTAGACCTTCCAGCTCTTGCCGCCGTCCCGGCTGCGGAAGACCCGCGCGACGGCGTCGCCGCCGGTCGCGAACCACGCCACGTCGTTGTGCTCGTGCTTCCGCTTGCCCCGGTGGTGGCCACGGTGCTCGTCGAGGATGTCGCCGGTCGAGACGATGCACTGGCCGCTGGCCGCGAACGCGAACTCCCCGGGCAGCGCCGGCGGCATGTCGGCGTCCACGACGCGCCAGCTGCGCCCGCCGTCCTTGGTGGCGAGGATCCGGAAGCGTCCGCCGACCGGATCCGAGAGCGCGAGCCCGCGCCGGTCGTCGAAGAAGGTCATGCAGTCGTAGAACGCGAGCGGATCCTCGTTCTGGAAGGTCAGCGTCCAGGTCTGGCCGCCGTTGGTCGTCCGGTAGACGCGCGAGTCGGTCCCGGGCCCGATCGCGAGGATCACGGCGGTGTCACGGCCGAACGCCTCGATGTCGCGGAACTGGAGCGCCGAGGTGCCCGGCGGGCCCACCGACTGCCAGCTCTGGCCCTTGTTCGTCGTGCGGAGCACGGTGCCGAGGCTGCCGCTCGTCCAGACGACCCGCTCGCTGACGACGGAGAGCCCGCGGAGCCGGGCCTGCGAGCCGGTCGGCGTCAGCTGCCAGCCGTAGTCGCGGTGGCCGCCCGAGGCGAGCGCCATCGACGTCGCGAGGAGGCCGAAGGTGGCGGTGAGCAGAGCGATCCGCTTCGCCATGGCCGGGAACCTAACAGGGTCTACGATCTCCGGCTGTGCCGACCGAGCAGCTGACCGACGAGCAGCAGGAGATCCGCGAGCTGATCCGCGAGCTCGCGCGCGAGCGCATCGCCCCGCGCGCCGCTGAGATCGACAAGTCCGCGGAGTTCCCGTGGGACGTCGTCGAGGTCTTCCGCGAGCACGGGATCTTCGGCGTCCTCTACGACGAGGAGTACGGCGGGCTGGGCGCCTCGGCGCTGATGGCCCTCGTGGCGATCGAGGAGGTCTCGAAGGTCTGCGCGACCAGCGGGCTGATCATCGCGGTGCAGGAGCTCGGCTCCCTCGGGCTCAAGCTCGCCGGGACCGAGGAGCAGAAGCAGCGCTACCTGCCGAAGCTCGCGTCCGGGGAGTGGCTGACCGCCTACGCGCTGACCGAGCCGGGATCCGGCTCCGACTCGGCCGCCATGCGGTCGGAGGCGCGCCTCGACGGCGACGCGTACGTGATCAACGGCTCGAAGCGCTTCATCACGAACGCCGGCGTCGCCGACCTCTACACCGTCTTCGCGAAGACCGATCCGACACAGGGTCACTCAGGGATCTCGGCGTTCGTCGTCGAGTCGTCGACGCCGGGGTTCGAGGTGGGCCGGATCGAGCCCAAGATGGGGATCAAGGGGTCGACCACGGGCGAGCTCTTCTTCAGCGACATGCGCGTGCCCGCCGAGAACCTGCTCGGCGAGGAGGGGGAGGGGTTCAAGATCGCGATGCGGATCCTCGACCGGTCGCGGCCGGGAATCGGGGCGCAGGGGCTCGGGCTCGCGCAGGGCGCGACCGACTACGCGCTCGAGTACGCGAAGGACCGCGAGACCATGGGCAAGCCGATCGCGCAGCACCAGCTGATCTCGGCGACGCTCGCCGACATGGAGACGAAGTGCGAGGCGGCCCGCCTCCTGCTCTACAAGTGCGGGCAGATGATCGACGACGGCGTCGACGGCTCCGAGCTGACGAAGATCAGCGCGATGGCCAAGCTCTACTGCACCGACGTCGCGATGGACGTCACCACCGAGGCGGTGCAGATCCTCGGCGGCTACGGCTACATGCAGGAGTACCCGGTCGAGCGGATGATGCGCGACGCGAAGATCACGCAGATCTACGAGGGCACGAACCAGATCCAGCGGCTCGTGATCGCCCGGGAGATGCTGCGCGAGAACCGGGCGTTCCTGCTGGCGGGGGTTGGCTAGGCACGAGGACCTGCGCGTCGGCCGCCGCCGGGTGCGGCTGACGAGCGGAGAGCGCGTGCTCTTCCCCGGCGACGGGGTCACGAAGGGCGACCTCGTGACGTACTACGCCGACGTCGCTCCCGCCCTGATCCCGCATCTGCGCAACCGGCCGTTCACGCTCAAGCGTTACCCGCACGGGATCCACGAGCGGCCCTACTTCCAGAAGCAGGCGCCGAAGGGGCTGCCGGACTGGATCCCGACGCGGGAGTTTCAGACGTGGCCGCGGGAGGGCGAATCCCGGATGGTCGACTTCGTGCTCGTGAACGAGCCGGCGGCGGTCGCGTGGATGGTGCAGATGAACTGCATCGACATGAACGCGTGGTACTCGCGCGTCGACCGGCACGACCGGCCGGACTACGTCGTCTTCGACCTCGACCCGCCCGAGTCGCGGAACGGGTTCGCGCAGGCGATACGGGTCGCGCATCTCGTCCGGGAGGCGATCGAGCGGCTCGAGCTCGAGTGCTACGTGAAGACGAGCGGCGCGGACGGCATCCACGTGCTCGTCCCGATCGCCCGCCGCTCCTCGTTCCCCGAGGCGTACGAGTTCGCCGAGCGCGTCTCGCGGCAACTCGAGCAGGAGCACGAGGGCCTGGTCACGACGGAGTGGCTGAAGAAGAAGCGGCGCGGCGTCCTCCTCGACCACCGTCAGAACGGCCACGGGAAGACGCTCGCGTCCGTCTACTCGGTCCGGCCGAAGCCGGGCGCGCCGGTCTCGACGCCGCTCCGGTGGGAGGAGCTCGGCGAGAAGGTCCGGCCGCGCGACTTCGGGATGCGCCAGGCGCTCGAGCGCCTCCAGCGGCACGGCGACCTGTTCGAGCCGACGCTTCGCGGCGGGCAGTCGCTCGGCCCGGTCCTGCGGAAGCTGCGCGCCGGCTAAGGAGGCGATGTCCGCTCGGGACCGCACCGCGCTCGCGGCATTCGTCGTCGGGACCGTGCTCGCTGGGGGCAACGCGGTCGGCGTGAGGGTCAGCAACCGCGAGCTCGACCCGCTGTGGGGTGCGGGGCTCCGCTTTCTGCTCGCGGCCGCTCTTCTCGGTGCGTTGGGGGTAGCGATGCGGCTGGCGTTCCCGCGCGGGCGCGCGCTGCTGGGAGTCGTCGTCTACGGAGCGCTCATCTTCGGGGGCGCTTTCAGCTTTGCCTACTACGCGCTCGTCCGTCTCCACGCCGGGCTTGGGCAGACGCTCCTGGCACTCGTCCCGCTCGCGACGCTTCTGCTCGCCGTCCTGCAACGGCAGGAGCGGCTCAAGCTCGCCGCTCTGGCCGGGACGCTCCTCTCCATCGCGGGTATCGGTGTGATCTCCGGACTGTCCGGCCCAGAGCAGGTGCCCGTGCTTTCGCTCTTGGCCGTGTTGGGCGCAGTTCTCTGCTTCGCGGAGGCGACCGTGCTCGTCCGTTCCTTCCCGCCCGTCCACCCGGTCGCGCTCAACGCCCTGGGGATGGCCGTCGGAGCCGCGATGCTCGTCACCTTCTCGATCCTCCTGGGCGAGTCGATCGCATCGCCGCAGGAAGGCGAGACTTGGCTCGCGCTCGCGTACATGGTCGTGCTCGGCTCGGGTCCCGTCTTCGTGCTCTACGTCGTCGTCGTCCGGCTGTGGGGTGCCTCACGCGCCGCCTACACCTTCGTCCTCATTCCGCTCGTCACAGTGGTGCTCTCGGCTTGGCTCGACGACGAGCCGGTCGGCGCGGGGCTCGTTCTCGGAGGGCTTCTGGTGCTCGCGGGCGTGTATGTCGGCGCGCTTCGTCCGAGCGGGAGCTCGGTCGACCGCGGCTGACGTTCGCGCCTAACGGCGGACGCGCACGCGGACCAGGTCTCGCCCGACGCCGCCGTCGCCGTCCGTGACTGTGACACGAATCACGTAGCGGCCCGCGCGTCGGTACCTACAGGTCACCGTGCGGCCGGACCCGCGCGCGCGATTCCCGCACGTCCACCGGTAGCGGAGCCGGTCGAGTCCCGGGTCGGAGGCGCGCACGCGGAACCGGACCCGCTGTCGTCGCCGCACCCGCCGATCCCGGCCCGCGTTCACACGGGGCGCGGCATTCCTGATGTGGACGCCTGTCGCCGACCGAGCGCAGACCCCCAGGACGTCGCAGACCTGCTGGACGGCCGTGCGGTCGGCCGGGCCGTCGATGCGCAGCGCGGAGAAGGTCGCTATGCGATTCGGGTTCTCGAAGCTGCCGTTGCCGTCGAGATCCCAGGCGTACGTCACCGCCTGCCCCTCCGGGTCCGAGCCCGATGCGACGAGCGCAACGCTCGCGCCCTCGCGCACCGCGTACGGCCCGATCTGGTCCGCGACGGGAAGCCCGTTGACGCTGACGAACTGCGTGGTCGAGGCCCAGTCGCCGTCGACCTTGCTGGCCCGCATGCTTACCTGAGGCAAACCGCGCGACGGGAAGGTGTGGGTGACGCTGGCCCCGGTCGCATCGTCGAACTGGCCGTCGGCGTCGAAGTCCCAGCTGAACGTGTCGAAGTCGCCCGCCTCCGGGTTGAAGGAGGTCGAGGTCAGTGTGACCGGATGGCCGGCATGTGCGGGAGTCCAGGTGAATCGTGCCTCGGGGCGAGGTCCGACGACCCAGGCGTTCAGCGCGGGGGCTCCGAGGCGGGCGTAGACGCCCGGGAACTGCGCGTCGGCACAGCCCTGTCCCCACGACGTGACGCCGACGAGGACGAACGCTCCGTTGTCCGGCACCATCAACGGCCCGCCGCTGTCGCCCTGGCACGTGTCGGTCGACCCGTCGCCCGCGCAGACCATCGAGCTCGCGAAGAACGTGGGCCCGTACGACGAGGGGCTCTGGCAGACGGAGTCCGCGCGCATCGGTGCGTCGGCCTCGAGGAGCTCGTCGCTCGGCTGGCCGCTTTCCGTCACGCCCCAGCCGATGATTCGCGCGATGACCCCGTCGGCCCATTTCGCAGTTTCGTTCGTTCGGATGACCCTGATCGGCTGGTGCGGAGCCGGGCGCTCGAGCTTCAACATCGCGAGGTCGTTCTCGAGCGTATCGGGGTTGTACGGCGCGTAGCGGTCGACCGCGACGACGTCGAAGAAGTTCCCAGCGTCGTTCGGCGGGTCGAGATCGACGTCGCCCATGAAGACGAAGAAGCTGCTCGGCGGTTTCGTCACGTCGAAGTCCGACACGCAGTGCGCGGCGGTCAGGAACCACTCGCTGCTGACCAGGCTCCCGCCGCACTGAAGCGGGAACGTGCCCGAGCCGTCGTCGACCGCGAGGTATCCATGCGCGGGATACTCGCCCTGGGTCGCGGGCGTCCCGTTGATGATCCGGTCGTCGTCACGCGCGCCGGCCGCGGGCCCGGCCACGAGCGCGGCTGCAGCGAGCACGAGCAGGGTTGACCGCAGACCCCTCGTCATCGCGAGAAAGATTCCCTCTCGGGGCGGACGGAAAACTCAGCGAGGCCGGAGCCGGCTGGTGTCCACGACCTCGAACGCCGAGCCCGGCACGCGCTTCAGCGCCCGGAGCTGCTCGTTCGACCACCGTGGATCGGGCGCGCCGGTGATGTACCAGTCGGAGCCGTTGTCCGAGACCATCATCCCGTAGCGCTTGAGCGCCTCCAGCACGATGCGCGCCTGGCGCGGGAAGCCGGCCGTGCGGAAGCTCGACTTCAGCCGGAGGCGGAGGCCCATCGGCGGGAGGTTCGGGTCGGTCGCGCTGCTCGCGAAGTGTCGTGCGGGATAGACGTATGCGCGGCGCGTGCGGCTGACGGTGAAGCGCAGCGCGTGGTCGATCCGGCCGCGCTTGACCTCGTCGTACCGCGCGAGGCCCGGGAGGATCGCGAGGCCGGCGGCGTCGGCCGACGTCCAGCCTGCGGGTCGCATCCGGTTCGTCCGGAGGTTCCAGATCGCGCCCGACCCGGCGCGCCAGCCGCGGCCCTCGGGGTAGAGCGCGAAGAGCTCGTAGAGGCGGCAGTTGTCGCGGTCGAGGATCAGCGCGTGGCGGTCGCCGTCCGACTGCCGCCCGCCTTCGATCTTCACGTTGCCCGGGATCGGGTACGGCCCGCGGTCGCTCTCGTCGGAGTACTCGAACCGGACCCTCGTCTTCGCCTGCCGGCCGCGGACGACGGTGATCGGGATCCCGATCGGCGCGCCCTCCCAGAGGCCGGAGCCGAAGTCGGGGTGGAGCGTCTCGTCGGGGCCGATCGACTGGATGATCGCGGCTGAGCTCGCCGCCACGGGCAGCCGGTCGACCCGCTGGTTCCACACGCTCGACTTCGGGAAGATCGGGCAGTGCGGGGCGCCGGGATGGCGCAGCGCCTCGGCGGGCTTTCCTCCGACCAGCAGGGCGAGGCCGATGGCGGCGAGGAGAGCGGCTCTCACGCCCCGTGTATCGGCAGGTGGCGCAGCATGGGATCTCCCTCGTTCCAGAGTCGGAGGTCGGCGTGGAGCGGAACCCAGCGGCACACGTGGACCATGCCCGCATCGACCCCGTGGCCATGCACGCGGTGCTCCCACTCGTCCGCCGTCTCCGCGCCGGCGACGAGGTGGAAGGCATGGTTGTGGGAGAAGTTCCGGTACGTGGCCTCGAAGTCCGGCAGCTCGCGGACGATGCGAACGGCGGTGAGGCCGGTCTCCTCGTCCAGCTCGCGGAGCAGTCCCTCCTCGAGCGTCTCGCCGTGGTCGAGGCGGCCCGCGGGGACCTGGATCCCGCCCTCCGGGTCGTCGGGGGCCTCGATCGTCAGCAGCTCGGTGATCCCGTTCCGCGCCCGCGTCACGTAGGCGACGGCTCGCCTGCGTACGAGCTCGGCGGCGAACGGGCCGCCGTAGTCGAGGGTCAGCGTCGCCCAGCGGCCGTCCCACGCCGGGGCCGGCGCGTCCAGCAGCGCGTGGACGAACCGCGTGCCGTCCTGGACGCCGAGCTCCCGGACGATCGTCACGTCGAGGCCGTCGAGCTCGCCGGCGTCGGCGACCACCACCTGGTCGACCCCGGTCTCCGGGTGCTCGCGGATGACGTAGACGCGCGTGCGGAGGTCGCTCACGCGCGCTGCGCGCGCATCTTCGCCTTGTGCTCCCGCTTCATCGCCTGGTAGCGCTCGAGCGCCTCGGGGGAGTCGACGTCCCCGAGCGTCGGATGCTCGGGGGTGAGATCCCGGGCCGCCTCGACGCCGAAGCGCTTGAAGAGCACCGCGCTCAGCGCCTTGATCTTCATCTCGCCGAAGCCGGGGAGCGCCGCGATCCGGCGGCGGAGCTCGGCCGAGTCGCCGGCCTCGCGCCAGAGGCGCGACGCGTCGCCGCCGTACTCCTCCTCGACGACCGCGCAGAGCTCGTGCACCCGCGTCGCCATCGCGCCGGGGAACCGGTGCACCGCCGGCTTCTCCCGGAAGGCGCCTTCCAGCCGGCCCGGGTCCATGTGCGCGATCTCCGCGGCGTCGAGCGTGCCGAGCCGGTCCTTCAGCTTCTGCGGCCCGAGAAACGCCGTCGGCACCGTCACCTGCTGGTCGAGCGCGAAGCCGATCAGCAGCGCGAGCGGGTCGCGCGCAAGCAGCTCGTTCGCCTCGTCGCTCGGCGTGTAGTGGAGCCTGTCGGGAGCGGCGACGGCCATGCCTGCAGCCTACTCCTCGGGCAGCACCTCGTCGGCGTGCGGCAGGTAGCCGTGCCCTGCGAGCGCGAGGAAGTACTCGCGCCACCGCGGCTCCTCGGCGAGGAGCGGGGCGACGAGCCCACGGGCTCGCTCGACCTCGCCTGCGCGCGCCGCGTCGAAGATCTCCGCGAAGCGGAGGTCGAGCTCGTCCATGCCTGCGTCCCGCGCGATCTCCAGGCTCCCGTCGACCTCGCCGATCGCCTCGTAGCCCTCGTGGAGCCCGAGGAGCCTGCCGAGCTCGCCGAGCGGATCGGGATGGTCGTCCACACGCAGGTCGCACACCGTCTCCCACGGCTGGCCCTCGGCCGCCACGACCCGGATGCCCGCCGCCTGGCGGCCGCGCCAGTCGCCGCCCGCGGCCTCGGCGGCCTCGAGCGCCGCGAGGAGGCGCCGGGCCAGCGAGCCCGGCGCAACGCCGAACGCCTCCACCATCGACTCCCAGACCGCAGGCCCCTCGACGCAGTTCGCCTGCGCGGACACGCCCTCGCCGACGAGGTGACCGGCGGCCGGGATGCAGTCCGCGCCGGTGAAGGCGTCCGCGGAGCCGTCGGCCGCGAGCATCGCGACCTGTCGCGAGCCGGCCTGCGGATCCGCGACGCGCAGCGCTGCGAGTGCCTGCTCCGGTGTCTTGCCGCTCCGCATCAGCTCGAGGCCCAGCGGGCCGTAGCTGCGCTCGCTGAAGGCCTGCGACGCGACGATCCCGACCCCCGGCGCCGACCACATCACGACAGCGCCGGCGCGAAACGCGCGCGACTGGACGGCGGCGCCGACTTGGCCGCTCTCCGGGTCCCGGGCGACGATCGAGTAGGTCACGGCCGGTGCAGGCTATTGAAATCCCTGCATTGGGGCTGATTGACCCCTGGTGGAGGTTCGTCTACTTTCCAGGGTCTCACCGGGGTCCCGGGCGGCACGGGACAGAACAGGGGAAAGGGGAGAGATGCGATTTCGACACGTGCTCACGCTGGTCGCCGCTGCGGCGGCAGCCGCCGCCACCGCGGCCGGCGCGACCGGCGCCGGGTACTCGAACCTGCAGCCCGGCAGCACCAGCGCCGGCCTGCGCGAGCGGGTTCCCGTCAACGTCGTCTTCGTCGGCTTCAGCCAGAGCCAGGTCAACCGGAGTGGCTTCCTGTCCGGCCTGCCTCAGCGCTACAAGCCGATCGTTCGCTCGCGCCTTCCGTACGGGACGGTCGAGGAGCTCGGGCTCGACTACACCTACGACTACGACGTCACGTACGCGAGCAACTCGTGGACGAACAGCTTCTTCGCGGCGCTGAAAGGCCTCGCGACGCCGGCCGACCGGACCGACTTCCAGGAGCTCTACAACGAGCAGGACGGGACTCGGGACGTCGGCCAGAACCACTTCATCGACGCACCGACGGTCGAGAAGTGGCTGATCGACCATGCGCCGTGGGGCGTGAACACCCGCCAGAACACGATCTTCTTCGTCAACTGGTGGGGGCGGTCCGACTTCGTCGACCACGTCTACACGAAGTTCGGTGAGCCGGACCCCGACACGGGCTACGACTTCGGCGTCAACCGCTCGAGCCGGAAGATCATCGCCTGGGGCGGCACGACGCCCGACGACGAGGAGACCGGGCTGGGCCGGCGCGGCGAGCGCCGGATCTGGTTCTTCGACCTCTCGGCCGGGCCCGAGGCGTGGGGCGGCAACTACGACATCACGAACGAGGACCTGGACGGCGACGAGGTGCCGGACTATCGGATCCCGGTGGCATGGGAGTACGCCGCCGGCGGCTACCGGTCACCGGCCGAGCTCACCGGGGACCTCAGCAAGGTCGCGCGTTACGCCGCGATCAACCTGATGTTCACGTCCTCGCCGCTGTACCCGCCGTACCTCACGCCGCAGCTCCTGCCCAAGTCGATCAACCTCGACCTGAACACGTACGAGGGCTGGACCGGCGTGAACGCGAGCCGGGACTACCAGAAGCCGGACCTGCTGAAGGCCGAGGAGAGCGAGCTCTTCCCGTCCAAGTGGTCGACGGACACGCAGGACCTGCGGTTCGCCGGCAAGGCGCGGGAGTGCTACATCCTCTGGCTGGACGAGACGCCGTGCTACGCGAACCGGCCGCAGTACCCCGGCTTCGCGAACCTGTTCCTCTACAACGCGCTCAACCTCGACGAGGCGCTGGACGAGGATCCGGACGACGCGGGCGAGAAGCGGCGGTACGAGGCGCCGGCCTTCAACTACGCCACGGACGAGGACATCTCAGCACCGTTCCTCGGCTTCGCCGACGACAACTACGTCGACGGGACGCAGAGCTTCGTCTTCAACTTCGTCTCGCCGGGGATCGTCGAGTCGGGCTACGGGCTGACGACGACCCAGATCCACGAGTACGGCCATCACTTCGGGATGAGCCACCCGCACGACGGGTTCGACTGGGAGACGGGCGTCGACTACGAGCCGACCGGGCCGTTCTTCTTCGCCTGGGCGACCGACGAGCACAACTCGATGATGAGCTACATCGACCTGAACTGGGACTTCAGCCAGTTCGATCGCGACAACGCGGCGCGCCACCAGGCCGCGGGGTTCATCGTCAACGCGAACGAGGTCGCCGGGCGGGTCCTGCGGAGCAGGAAGGCCGACCGTGCGAAGAAGGACCTCGCCGACGCGGACTACGCGATCGGCAAGGCCAGGTCCGAGCTCGCGTCGCACGACTACGCGGACGCGTGGTGGTGGGCGCGCTCGGCCTACGAGAGCGTGCTGAAGGCGGCCGACAAGGCCGACGTCAAGGTGCGCGCCAGCCACAACGGCTGGGCCGTCGAGCCGAAGGTGAAGACGCCGGGCCATCGGGCTCCGGGCGCGCTTCGCTACGGCGGCTTCGACAAGATCGGCGCAGGCTCGAAGCGCTCGCAGCGCTAGGGCTCACGCAAGATCAGCCGCATGGAAGGGCCCCGGAGACGGGGCTCTTCCACGTGGTCAGCCGAGCCGGGCCCGGAGCCAGGCGGCGACCTCCGCTGCGTTCTCGTCCGGCGGGAAGACCGGGTAGAAGACCTTGACGATCCGGCCGTCCTCCGCGACGAGCGCGAGCCGCTTGTAGAGCCGACGGCCTTCGAACTCGAACGTCGGCAGGTGGAGGGCGTCGGCGAGCCGCAGCTCGGGGTCGGCCGCGACGGCGTGGGGGAGGTTCAGGCGCTCGGCAGCCTCCCGCTGGTCGTCGAGCGGCTGTGCGGAGAGGCCGACGACGGTGGCGCCGAGCGTTCGCAGCTCTTCGCCGCGGTCCCGGTACCCGCAGGACTGCGGCGTGCAGCCGCGGGCGCCGGGCGTCTCGTCCCAGGCCTGCGGCGGCTCGACTCCGGGCCGGCCGGTGCGCGGGTAGACGTAGAGGACGAGCAGGTCGGCCGCGGCGGCCGCGAGGTTCAGCTCGCCGTGCGTCGTCTCGAGGAAGAGCGGCGGCACGAGGCGGCCCTCGAGGTGGTCGGCGGCGCCGTCGTCCTCGGGCACCGGCAGGCCCGCAGGAAGGACGGTCGGGTCGTAGGTCATCCGAGCGCCTTCGCGACGAGAGCGAGGTTCTCGCGCCAGATCTCCCCGGGGACCGGCGGCAGCACGTCGTCCCAGATCGCTGTGAGGTTTGTCTTCAGCTGCGGTAGTCGCGCAGGCCGAGCGAGGAACCACCAGTGCAGGTGCTCGCTTCCGTCGCCCCAGCGGCAGACATGGACCCGGCCGATCTCGCCGATGGAGCGGACGGCTCTCTCGACACGCGCTATCAGCACGCCGAGCTCGGCCGCGAGCTCGTCGGGCAAGTCTCCAGGATCGGCGTAGTGCGCTCGCGGGACGAGAATGACCACCACGGGCAACCCGGTTGGCTCCAGCGTGGAAGCGATGCGCCAGCGGTCGCTCGTCCAGACGAACCCGTCGTCGGACTTCTCGCACGCCCAGCACGCGACGCCTCCCTCTCCGTGGCGCGGCGGCTCCGCGGCGATTGGCGGGAGGAGCGGCTTCGGCTGGACACCGCCCTCGAAGGGCCACGTGTCCCAATCCTCCACGGGCGGCGTACGGAGGTCGTTCTTGGCCCGCTCGTAGAGCTCTTCCGGAGTCTCGGGCACCGAGGCGATGCTAGTTGCCCGACGCGTGGGCCTCCAGAACGGCCGCCTGTTGACTCTCCCTGCCGAGCGACGCGCCTGGAAGCCCTTCGTCCGCTGCGCCGAGACCTCGCTCGCGGATCAACCGCTAGTAGCCGACGCCGCCGCCGCCGCTGCCGCCGCCCGTAAGCACGGCGAGCAGCACGACCACGGCCACGGTGACGACTGCCACGCTGATCCAGAGAGCTCTGCGCGAGAGTGGCATCACTGCCTCCTTTCGCCTCGTGAGGAACTACGGCGTTACCGTTTTGAACGAGTAGGCCCCGGCTGCGTATTCCTACGGCTACCCGACCGCGCCGACCGCGCACCAGGCCCGCGCGGGGAGCGTGAACGGCCCGTCCGGCTCGCCGAGGCGGCGAAGGTACTCCTCGCGCAGCCGGGACTGCGGCTCCGGCTCGAGCGAGGCGGCGTAGGACCCGGCCGGCCCGGCGCCGCCGAGGAACGGCGTCCAGAGATCGTCGAAGTCCTCGTACGACGCCTCGATGTCGATCGCGGACACGGTCACGCCCGTCAGGCCGGTGCTCCAGAGGTTCTCGAGCTCCTCGGGCCGGGCGAACGGCATCTGGTGCTCCATGCGTGCCTTCGCGCCCTCGGGATCGACTGCAACCGCCGCCTCCCAGAAGGTCTTCAGCAGCGTCATGCCCTCCGCGTAGTCCCACACGCACGCCGCCGCAATGCCGCCCGGACGCGTGACACGCGCCATCTCCGCGACGCCTGCCGCGGGGTCGTCGAGGAAGTTGATCACGAGCTGCGCAAGGGCTGCGTCGAACTCGCCGTCCGCGAACGGCAGCGCCTCGGCCGAGCCGACGACGACCCGAGCGCCGGGAACCTTGGCGCGGGCGGCCTCGAGGAACGGCTCGGACGGGTCGACGCCGACGACGTTCTCCTCGCCGACGATCGCGGCGAGCGCCCGGAGGAGCGCCCCGGACCCGCAGCCGACGTCGAGCGCGCGCTGCCCGGGACGGATTTCCGCCGCCGTGCACATCCCGCGTGCGAGGCCGGCGCTGTACCGGCCGACGAACCGGTCGTAGACCTCCGCCGGTGCCTCGAACATCGCCTTGTGATCGGCCATGCGGGAAGTGTCGCACTGGCTAGGCTGGTCGCATGGACGCGCTCTCGGTCTTCAGCCCCGGAACGCGCTCCTGGTTCGAGCGCACGTTCGACGGCCCGACCCCTGCCCAGCAGCTCGGCTGGCCGAAGATCGCCTCCGGCGCCCACACGCTGATCCAGGCGCCGACCGGGTCGGGGAAGACGCTCGCGGCGTTCCTCTTCGGGCTCGACCGGCTGCTCGGGGAGCCGGGCGAGGGCACCCGCCTCGTCTACGTCTCGCCGCTGAAGGCGCTCAACTACGACATCGAGCGGAACCTGCGCGGCCCGCTGGCGGGGCTCGAGGCCGACCTCAAGGTCGCGGTGCGCACGGGGGACACGCCGCAGAAGGAGCGCGCGGCGATGCTCCGCGAGCCGCCCGACCTGCTGATCACGACCCCCGAGTCCCTCTTCCTGATGCTGACCTCGAGGGCGCGCGAGACGCTCACCGGCGTCCGGACGCTGATCCTCGACGAGGTGCACGCCGTCGCCGGGACGAAGCGTGGCGCGCATCTCGCGCTGAGCGTCGAACGCCTCGAACGGCTGACAGGCGAGCCGTTCCAGCGGATCGGCCTCTCTGCGACGCAGCGGCCGATGGAGGAGATCGGAAGGTTCGTCTCCGGCGGCCGCCCGATCGAGCTCGTCGACGCCGGCCGCTCGAAGGAGCTCGACGTCGAGGTCGTCGTGCCGCTCGAGGACATGCGCGAGCCGGGCGTCAACGCGGAGATCACCGATCTGCTCGGCACGGGCGGCGAGTCGCGCGGGCAGTCGATCTGGCCGTCGATCTACCCGCGGCTGCTCGAGCTCGTCCGGGCCCACCGCTCGACGATCGTCTTCGTCAACAACCGCCGCCTGGCCGAGCGGCTCGCGCTCCGGCTGAACGAGCTCGCAGAGAGCGAGATCGCGCGCGCCCACCACGGCTCGCTGGCCCGGGAGCAACGGCTCGAGGTCGAAGAGCTGCTCAAGCGCGGCGAGATCCCATGCCTGGTCGCGACCTCCTCGCTGGAGCTCGGGATCGACATGGGCGCCGTCGACCTCGTGATCCAGGTCGAGTCGCCGAAGTCTGTCGCCCGCGGCCTCCAGCGCATCGGGCGTGCAGGCCACGACCTCGCCTCCGTCTCCAAGGGACGCGTCTTCCCGAAGTTCCGCGCCGACCTGCTCGAGGCGGCGGTGGTCGTGCAGCGGATGAAGGAAGGCGCGATCGAGGAGACGCAGATCCCGCGCAACCCGCTCGACGTCCTCGGCCAGCAGATCGTCGGCATCGCGTCGCAGGAGGAGATCGAGGTCGACGAGCTGCACCGGCTCGTGCAGCGGGCGTATCCGTTCGCGGACCTCTCGCGGGTGCAGCTGGAGAACGTCCTCGACATGCTCGCCGGTCGCTACCCGTCGGACGAGTTCGCAGAGCTGCGGCCGCGGATCGTCTGGGACCGGACGGCCGGGGTGATCCGTGGGCGTGGCGGAGCCGCCCGTCTCGCTGTGACGAACGCCGGGACGATCCCCGACCGCGGCCTCTTCGGCGTCCACCTCGTGGACGGCGGCGGCCGGGTCGGCGAGCTCGACGAGGAGATGGTCTACGAGGCGCGCGCCGGCCAGACGTTCATGCTGGGCGCCTCCACCTGGCGGATCGAGGAGATCACGCGCGACCGCGTCCTCGTCTCCCCGGCGCCCGGCGTGCCCGGTGCGATCCCGTTCTGGAAGGGCGAGGGCCCCGGCCGGCCGTACGAGCTCGGCGAGGCGATCGGCAAGGCCTCCCGCGAGCTCGCGTCGCTGCCGGACGAGAAGGCGGACGAGCGGCTGCAGTCCGACTACTCGCTCGACCCGCTGGCCGCGCGGAACCTGATCGCCTTCCTCCGGGAGCAGGAGCAGGCGACTGGGGCGGTCCCGTCCGACCGGACGATCGTGGTCGAGCGCTTCCGGGACGAGATCGGCGACTGGCGCGTCTGCGTGCTGACCCCGTTCGGAGCGCGGGTCCACGCGCCCTGGGCGCTCGCTGCTTCCGCACGGCTCCAGGAGTCGTACGGCGTCGACGCCCACGTCCTCTGGTCGGACGACGGGATCGCGTTCCACTTCCCCGACACCGATGCCACGCCGCCGACCGAGCAGCTCGTGCTCGACCCCGACGAGGTGGACGACCTCGTGATGGCCGAGCTGCACGGATCAGCGCTGTTCGGCGCCCGGTTCCGCGAGAACGCCGCTCGCGCGCTCCTGATCCCACGCCGCCGCCCGGGCGAGCGGACACCGCTGTGGCAGCAGCGCCTCAAGGCGCAGAGCCTTCTCCAGGTGGCGAAGAAGTACGGGTCCTTCCCGGTCATGCTCGAGACCTTCCGCGAGTGCCTGCAGGACGTCTTCGACCTCCAGGCGCTGAAGCGGCTCCTGCACGGCGTCAAGACGCGGCAGATCGACGTCGTCGACGTCGAGAGCGCGTCCGCCTCGCCGTACTCGGCCTCGTTGCTCTTCGACTACATCGCCACATACATGTACGAGGACGACACGCCTCCCGCAGAGCGGCGGGCGCAGGCGCTGTCGCTCGATCGCGATCTCCTGCGCGAGCTGCTCGGGCAGGAGGAGCTCCGCGACCTTCTCGACCCCGGCGCGCTCGACCAGGTCGAGACGTCGCTGGCGGGGGATGCCCGGGACGCGGACGGTCTCCACGACCTCCTGCTCCGGCGCGGTGACCTCCGGCCCGGCGAGTTCGACGAGGCCTTCGCGGCCGTGCTCGAGGCGGAGCGCAGGGCGATCCGGATCCGCGTTGCCGGCGAGGAGCGGCTGATCGCCGCGGAGGACGCGGGCCGCTACCGCGACGCGCTCGGGGCGATGCCGCCGAGCGGCCTGCCCGACGCCTTCCTCGAGAAGACGGACCAGCCACTGCGGTCGCTGCTCGCCCGCTATGCGCGCGGCCGTGGGCCGTTCACGACCCGCGAGGCCGCCGAGCGCTTCGGTGTCGATCCCGAGCGGCTGGAGGCGGAGCTCGTCGAGCTCGAGCGCGAGGACCGGCTCGTGCGCGGCGAGCTGCGGCCGGGAGGGACCGAGCGAGAGTGGTGCGACCCCGACGTCCTTCGCCGGATCCGCCGCGCCTCGCTGGCGGCGCTCCGCAAGGAGGTCGAGCCCGTCGAGCAGGTGGCCCTCGCGCGGTTCCTCCCCGGCTGGCACGGGGTCGACCGGCGGGCGACATTGCGCGAGGCGCTCGTTCCCCTCCAGGGCCTGGCGCTGCCGGTTTCGCTGTGGGAGTCCGAGGTCTTGCCGCGGCGGGTGCCGAACTACGCGCCGGCGCAGCTCGACCAGCTCTGCGCGACCGGGGAGCTGGTCTGGGTGGGCGCCGGGCTCGACCGCGTCGCCGTCTTCTTCCGCGAGGACGCGGCCGTGCTGGGGAAGCCGGAGGGGACCGAGCGGCCCGAGGGCGAGGTGCACGACCGGATTCGCGAGGCGCTGGCGAAGAGCGCGGAGTTCTGGTTCGACCTGCTCGAGGCGACCGGGCTCGAGGCCGAGCAGGCGCTGCCGGCGCTCTGGGAGCTCGTCTGGGCCGGAGAGGTGACGAACGACGCGTGGACGCCGCTGCGCGCCGGGCGGAGGTACGGCGTGCCCAAGCCCGAGCGGCGCCCGCGGCGCTTCTCCCGCCGCCGCGCGACGGCGATCACGGCGACCCAGGGGCGCTGGTCGCTCACCGGCCGGCTGTTCGCAGGCGATCGGGATCCGCGGGCACTCGCCGAGCTGCTGCTCGAGCGGCAGGGGATCGTGACTCGCGACGGCGTGCGCGCCGAGGGGATCCCGGGCGGGTACAGCGCGGTCTACAGGGAGCTGAAGGCGCTGGAGACGCTCGGCCTCTGCCGGCGCGGCTACTTCGTCGAGGGGCTCGGTGGAGCGCAGTTCGCGCTCGGCGGCGCGGTCGAACGGATCCGCGAGCTGCGCCCGAGGGACGAGGAGCCTGCTGACGACATGTCCGTCCTGGCCGCGGCGGATCCGGCGCAGCCGTACGGCGCAGCCCTGCCCTGGCCCAAGCGCGCCGGTGCGCGGGCGGCCCGGGTGGCAGGCGCGTACGTGGTGCTGATCGGCGGCGAGCCGGCGCTCTTCGTCGAGCGCGGGGGCAAGACGCTCGTGCCGCTCCGCGACCCCGATCCGGCCTGGCTGCGACCCGCGCTGGCGGGGCTCGTCGAGCACGTCAGGAGCCGGCGCGGAGCGAAGCGCCTCGCGGTCGAGCGGTTCGACGGGGAGCCCGTGGCCGAGACGGAAGTGATGGAGCTGCTGGTCGAGGCCGGGTTCACGGCCGGGCCGCGCCGCGCCGTCCTGCGTCCCTGAAGGTCAATCTCGCGAGAGCCGCCCCAGGAGGACACCGAACAGCGCGTGCCGCACCGTTGCCTGCGCGAAGGCGCGTGGGTTGGTGAGCATCGGCGGGACACCGTCGGTGCCGCGCGCCGGGTGGTAGCGGTCCACCAGATACGAGAGCGGGTAGAGACCCACGTGCTCGGCGAGCGCCATGCCGAGCGCCAGCTTCTCCTTTCCGATCGGCAGCCGCCTCCGCGTCCGGTCGAATGCGAGGCCGAAGAGCGCGCCGTTCGCGGCGTGGATGCCGAGTCCGATCGGCCAAGCGAGCCGTCCCTGCGTGACGGTCTTCCCGAGAAGCAGGACGTCGGAGTAGTGGCAGCGGAACAGCCGCCGGTCCAGCGGCTCCGCAAGCGCCCAGGCCGTCGCCGCGACGGCACCTGCGAGCGCCGGGTGGAGACCTCGCTCGGTCACAATCGAGCCCATGCCCGAGGGTGATTCCCTTCATCGCGCGGCGAAACGCCTCCAGGTGCTCGTCGGTGAGACGGTGCAGGTGGAGAGCCCCAATCCCCGGGCGGCGGCGACCGGCGTCGCCGAGCAGCTCGACGGCCGTCGGCTCGAGGGCGTGGAGGCTGTCGGGAAGAACCTGCTTCTCCGCTTCGAGGGCGGGCTCGTCCTCCGGAGCCATCTCCGGATGTCCGGTCGGTGGACGGTCCGCTCGCGCGGCTCCGTCTCGCGCGGCCGCCCGTGGCTGGTGCTCCGCGGGAGCGGGAGGGAGGCGGTGCTGTGGGGCGGCCCTGTGCTCGAGCTCAACAAGCGGGTGGTCCGTCGCCTCGGTCCGGACATTCTCGCCAGGCCGCCGGACCTCGACGCGATCGTCCGGCGGTTCCGGAGCGGCGATCGCCGGCGGGAGCTCGGGGACGCCCTGATCGACCAGCGGCTCGTCGCAGGGATCGGAAACGTCTGGAAGGCGGAGGCGTTGTGGCACGCGCGGGTCTCGCCGTGGCGTCCGGTCGGTGACACCGACGACGGAGAGCTGCGTGCCGTTCTCGGCGAGGCCGCTCGACTGATGCGCCGCTCGGTGGACGCCGGGCGCACCGAGCGCGCGATCTACCGGAGGGCCGGCCGGCCGTGCCCGCGCTGCCGGACCGCGATCGAGTCCCGTGGGCAGGGCGACGCGAACCGGACGGCGTACTGGTGCCCGGGCTGCCAGCGCTGACTCGCGCCGAGGCGCTCGAGCGGGTCGCGGCCCTGATCGCGAGCTTGGACGAGCCTGCCCGCATCGCGATCGACGGCCCGGACGCGGCGGGGAAGACGACGCTCGCGGACGAGCTGGCCGCGCTCCTCGCCGCCGAGCGGCTCTCCGCCGACGACTTTCTTCGTCCGGCAGAGGAGCGGCACCGGCGCGGGCGGGAGTCGCCAGAGGGCTACTACGAGGACTCGTTCGACCATCCACGTCTCCGCGGCGCCGTCCTGGCAGCGCAGGGTCTCGTGCTCGTCGACGGGATCTTCCTCCTGAGACCCGAGCTGGACGATCTGTGGAGCCTCCGCATCTTCGTGGCCGTCGGCGAGGAGGAGATGCTGCGTCGCGGTATCGAGCGGGACGGCGCCGACCTGGAGCGGCTCTACCGCGTCCGGTACCTTCCGGGTCAGCGCCTCTACGCCGAGCGGGTCGGGCCGCGAGAGCGGGCAGAAGTCGTCGTCGAGAACGACGATCCGGCTCGGCCCCGGCTCGTCTTCCGCGAAGGAGTGGGGCGACCGGGCGCGTAAGCGGACGGGTGATCCGGTCACCCGACCTGCACCAGGCGCTGCGGGCCTTCTGCCTCGGCGCGTTCGCAGCCGTCTCGCGCGAGCTGGACGACGGTGGCGACGTCCCGTTCTCGTTCGAGGAGCACCAGGCGCTCGGGCAGCCGACGCTCTACGAGTACCGGCCGCTGGTGAAGCCGTTCCTCGACGCTCGTGCGGGCCGGTTCGCGACGCTCGCAGACGCTCAGCCGGCGCTCGCCGAGCTCGAGCGCGTGCCGGCCGCGGCGATCTTCGCGCAGGCGCACTCGAGCGGTCGGCCCAGCTCGCGCGAGGCGCTGACGCGGACCGTGCTCCTCCCCTTGCTGGCTGAGACCGCGGAGGCCTGCGGCGGCTTCGACTGGGACGATGCTGCCTTCGACCGCGCGTACGCCGCGTTCGAGCAGTCGCTCTTCGGCGCGCGGCGGTCGTACGGCGCGATCGCCCCGCTGGTCGGCGTCTCGCTCGGCAGTGCGGTGGACCTCGGCGGCGGCCTTCGGGTCCGTCACGTCGCCTCCGGTGAGCTGTCCGCCCACTGGCCGCAGTCCGGCGGACTGCTTCCGGACGGCTTCGAGCGCGAGCCGGACCGGCTCTGCGTCATCGAGCTCGAGAGCGAGCTCGCTAAGGGCTCGGAGGACGGGCCGCCGGACGCGCCGGGCGAGCTCGCCGACGCCGTCACGGCGCTCCGCCTGGCGACCGCCGGTGCGATCGCGGCCGGACCGGTGCTGTTCGAGCGGCTCGACTGGCGTCCGTACGGGATCCGACCGGTGCTTCCGATCGCCGCGACCCAGCCTCCGGGAGATCCGGTCCGGCTCGACTCGCTCCGCGGCGAGCTGGCGCTTCGGCTGCGCGATCGCGTCGGGCTGGCCGACGACGATCGCGAGCTGGGCGATGCCCTGGACCGCTGGGAGCTCTCGCTCTTCCAGACCGATCCGTTCGCGTCCGAGCAGCTTCGAGGCTCGCTGACTGCGCTGCTCGGCGGTGGCGAGGGGCTCTTCGCCGCCTCGCTACGGGCTGCCGCCGTGCTGGGGGAGACGCCGCGCGAACGGTCGGGCGTCCTGGACCGCCTCCGGCTCCTGGCGGCCGGCGACGCCGCGGCCGCAACGAGCGATCTCGTGCGTCTCGCGATCGTCGCCGTCCTCGAGCACGGCGCCCGCGAGGAGCTGCTGCGGACGCTCGACGAGACGCTCCTGGGGCTCCGGCCCAAGCCTGCCGTCGCGCCCGAGCCGGCCCTCGCGGTTGGCGCACTTTAGGGACGAAGGCGTAACGGACACGCGCGTCCGGGGCCGGTACGTTCGGTCGCATGGACGAAGCACGTGCCGTGCTGCATCGGCTCGACCGGATCGAGGCGCTCGATCGGGACGACGCACCGACCGGCGTGCTCCTGGACGAGCTGCGCGGGCTCGTTCGCGACGCCGAGGCGTGGCTACGGGCGGAGCCGGAGCCGCACGGGGCCGTCGAGGCGCTCGCGGGGTGCCGTCGCGCTCTGGCCGCCAACGACCGAGAGGAGGCGCTCCTGGCCCGCTAGCAGCGAGAAAATCCAGCTTCCCGAGTGGGCGCGGTCCGGCTTTTCCGGCACACTGAGACGTGTGAAGGACACTCCGGTCCCAGGCCGAAGGACGGTTCGTCGATGCGCCTAGCCGGTCTCTTTTCCCGCCCCCCGACGGGCGAGCCAGACGACGATGCGCCGGATGCGGCCGACGTGAGCGCGCTGCCCGAGACCCCGCCGGAGCCGGAGACGCCGCGCGAGGCGACGGTCCTCGCCTTTGCCAACCAGAAGGGCGGAGTGGCGAAGACGACGTCGACGCTCAACCTCGCGGTCGCGCTCTCCGAGCAGGGCTACAAGGTCCTCGTCGTCGACATGGACCCGCAGGGCAACCTGACCATGAGCCAGGGGTTCAACCCGGACCAGATCGAGCGGTCGATGTTCGACGTCCTCGTCCACCGGCTGCCGATCGACCAGGTGATCCAGCAGGCCGAGGTGGACCTCGCCGTGTCGTCGATCGACCTCGCGGGCGCCGAGCTGGCCCTGTCGAGCATGATCGGGCGCGAGCGGGCCCTGGAGAAGGCGCTCAACCCGATCAAGGAGCGCTACGACTTCGTCCTGGTCGACACACCGCCCTCGCTCGGGCTCTTGACGATCAACGCGCTCGTCGCGTCGAACGGCGTGATCGTGCCGGTCCAGTGCGAGTACCTCTCACTCCGCGGCCTCGTCCAGCTCGAGAACACGCTGTCGATGATCAGGGAGAACCTGAACCCCGAGGTCGGGATCCAGGGGATCCTCCCGACGATGTACGACGGGCGGACGCTCCATGCCCGCGAGGCGGTCGAGATCCTCCAGGAGAACTTCGGCGACCTCGTGTTCAAGACGCGGATCAAGAAGACCGTGCGCTACGCGGAGGCTCCCGTGAAGGGCAGCTCGGTCCTGAAGTACGACCCGACCGGCAACGCCGCCGCGGCGTACCGGGAGCTCGCGAAGGAGGTGCTCAATGGCGCGAAAGCGCGCAAGCATGCGTGAGGGCCCGCTCGCGGAGCTCTTCCGCGCGACCGAAGCGGCGCAGCGCCAGGCCGAGAAGGAAGGCAAGGCGGTTCCCGGCGAGCCGCTCGAGGAGACGGTCGAGCACCCGCCGCCCAAGCTCGAGGTCGCACCGGAGCCCGAGCACGAGCCCGCAGCCGAGCCGTCCGCTCCGGCCAGGCCTCAGCCGCCTCAGCCGGTCGAGCCTCGCGAGCAGTCGCCCGACCGCGGGATCGCCAGGCTGCTCGAGCCGTTGCCCGAGCCGCCGCCGCGCCTGCACCGCGCGCCGCGGGCGGACTCCGCGTACCTGGCGGACATCAAGGTCGTCGGGGTCGGCGGCGCCGGTCTCAACGCCGTCAACCGGATGATCGACGCGGGCATCGCGGCGGTCGAGTTCGTCGCCGTCAACACCGACCTGCAGCAGCTGGCGCTGAGCGACGCCGAGGTGAAGATCCACATCGGCCGCGAGCTCACCGGCGGCCTCGGGTCCGGCGCCGAGCCGGACATCGGCCGCCGCGCGGC
>DATBMH010000028.1:0-2503 GCA_036554945.1 Gaiellaceae bacterium
ATGCCGGTCGCAACCGCAGCCAAGGTCGAGGCGCTCAGCGTCGACTTCCGCTCGCAGGCGGCCCTCGCCGAGATCCTCGGCGTCAGCCGCTCGCGCGTCACCCGCTGGCTGAAGGGCGCCGGGATCGACCCGCTGAACGCCGAGAAGGTCGACCTGCTCGAGCTCGTCTGGTCGAACCTGCTGCGCGTCTACGAGCCGGAGGCCGCGCGGTCGTGGCTGTGGGGCGTCAACCCGCTGCTCGGGGACCGGCGGCCGATCGACCTCGTCCGCGCCGGGCGGGCGGAGGAGCTGATGCGGGCGATCCGCGCCGAGCGCGCGGACTCGTTCGCTTGATCCTCCACCGCTGCTTCGCCTGGAACGAGCGCGCGCGGGCCGGCCAGCCCGACTCGCCGCTCTGGTTCCCGCGCGTCTTCCAGGGCGACGGCCGGCACGACAACCCCGACGCCTACGGCTGCCTGTACCTGACCGACCGGGAGGCGTCCGGCGTGGTCGAGCAGCTCGCGCGGTTCCGCGGCCAGCGCTTGATCGAGCCGATGTTGATCCGCCGGGGTCACCCGCTGGCGATCGCCGCGATCGAGCTGCCGGACAGCGCCGAGCTGATCGACCTCGACGACCCGGCCGTGCTCCGGCGCCGCCGTCTGCGGCCGTCGCTCGTCGCCACCCGCGACCGCGAGATCACGCAGCCGCAGGCGCTCGCCGCCTACCGCGAGACCGACGCGGCCGGGCTGCGCTGGTGGTCGATCCACGAGTCGCTCTGGGCGAACTACACGATCTTCGACCGGGCGGTCCGCCGGCTCGCGGTGCGTGAGGTCCGCCGGCTGTCGCTCGACGACCCGGCCGTAGCCGACGCGTCCGAGTTCCTTGGCCTCCAAACCGTTCGGGCGTAGATTGCGTCTGTAACGAAGAGTGGCCGTCCGAGCGCGGTGCCCCGGCACTCGTTTCGTCGCCGGCTGGCGGCACACTCCGACCCTGGGTGGGGACACCGGAGAAGCTTCCAGCCGGCGACCCTAATGCTGGCCGGGCCGAATGAAAGAATCGATCGGCCTTGGCTGCCGCCGCCGACTTCGTCCACCTCCACGTCCACTCCGAGTTCTCGATCCTGGACGGCGCCTGCCGGATTCCGGACCTGGCCGCGAGAGCCGCCGAACTCGAGATGCCCGCCGTCGCGCTCACCGACCACGGGTCGCTCGCGGGCGCCGTCCAGCTCTACCAGCAGGCCGCGAAGCACGGCGTCAAGCCGCTGATCGGCTGCGAGGTCTACGTCTGCGACGACGCGTCGAAGCAGGAGAAGGGGTACGCGCACCTGACCCTGCTGGCCGAGTCCAACGAGGGCTACGGGAACCTGATCCGGCTCGCCTCGGCGGGCTACCTCGAGGGCTACTACTACAAGCCGCGCGTGGACTGGGGCCACCTGGCCGCGCATGCCAAGGGGCTTGTCGCGCTCTCGGGCTGCCTCTCGGGCCGAGTGTGCAAAGCCTTGGAGGAAAGTCGTCCACAGGACGCCGCCGCCGACCTCGACCGGCTCGCCCAGGTCTTCGGCCGCGACAACGTCTACGTCGAGATGCAGAACGCCGGCCTCGCCGAGCAGGCGCGCATCAACCCGGCCCTCGCAGAGCTCGCGACGCAGTCGGGGCTGCCGCTGGTCGCGACGGGCGACGTCCACTACCTGCGGCACGAGGACGCGAAGGCGCACGAGGCGCTGCTCTGCATCCAGTCCGGCGACTCGCTGAAGAACCCGAGCCGCTGGAAGTTCGACACCGACCAGTTCTACTTCAAGAGCCCGGCCGAGATGGCCGCGGACTTCGCGGACTACCCGCAGGCGCTGCGGACTTCCGTCGAGATCGCGGAGCGGCTGAACGTCGAGCTCCAGCTCGGCGAGATCCGCCTCCCGAAGTTCCCGACGCCGGACGACCGCGACGCCTTCGACTACCTCGTCGAGCTCTGCGAGAAGGGGATGCAGAAGCGCTACGGGACCGTGACGCCTGAGCTCCAAGAGCGTCTCAAGTTCGAGCTGAAGACGATCAAGGAGATGGGCTTCGCGGACTACTTCCTGATCGTCTGGGACTTCGTCCGGTTCGCGAAGCAGAACGGGATCCAGGTCGGGCCGGGCCGCGGCTCCGCGGCGGGCTCGATCGCCGCCTATGCGCTCGAGATCACCGACGTCGACCCGATCGCCCACGACCTGCTCTTCGAGCGGTTCCTCAACCCGGGCCGGAAGTCCATGCCCGACATGGACATCGACTTCGCGGTCGCCGGCCGCGAGCGCGTGATCAACTACGTCACCGAGAGGTACGGGCGCGACCGCGTCGCGCAGATCATCACCTTCTCGACGATGGCCGCCCGCGCCGCCGTCCGCGACGCCGGACGTGTGCTCGAGATCCCGTACGGCGTCGTCGACCGGATCGCGAAGCTGATCCCGGAAGGACCGGGGCAGACGCTCGCCGAGTGCCTCAAGCCCGGCTCCGACCTGAAGACGGCCTACGAAACCGATCCGGCGGCGAAG
>DATBMH010000091.1:0-7059 GCA_036554945.1 Gaiellaceae bacterium
GACGCGGAAGTAGTCCTTCCACGAGCGGGCGCCGTGGCCCGAGTGGTCCTCCGGCCGCGTCGGCCGCCCGGAGATCCAGTAGACCCAGTAGTCGAAGCCGCCGAGGCCCCCGAGGAACGCGAGCGGCACGATCACCGTCCAGGCGACGATGAGGACCTGGAGGCTCCAGAGCGGCTCGAACCCCATCCCCGCGCGCCAGCCGATGACGAGGAGCGTGGCGAAGCACCACGCGAGCGGCGTGATCCAGAGGGCCCGCAGCCAGCCGGGGCCGGTCAGCCGGCGGAGCCCCGTCCGCGGCGGCGGCGCGTGCGCGACAGCGTGCTCGGCCTCGTGCGTCTCGACGGCCACTAGCTTCCTCCGGTCGCTTCCTGCAGGTACTTGACGAGGCCGTCGAGCTGGGGCTGGGTGAACGTCTCCCCGAAGTTCTTCGGCATCACGTCGGGCTGGAACCCCTTCGCGATACTAGCGTTGGGATCGACGATCGAGGTGTGGATCTCCTCGGCCGTCATCCCCGGCAGCACGTCGTCGAGGTTCGGCCCGACCTGCCCCTGGGTGCCGGCGTCGGCGAGGACGTGGCAGCTGCCGCACTGCTGGGTGAAAAGCTCCTTGCCCTGCACCGCACCGCCCGCGGCGGCGAGGCGTCGCTGCTCCTTCACCCACGCCTCGAACTCCGACGCCGAGACCACGCGCGCCTGCGAGCGCATGAGGGCGTGTCCGAGCCCGCAGAGCTCGGTGCAGATCACCGGGAACGTCCCCGTCTTCGTCGGCGTCACGGTGATGCGCGTGACGATGCCGGGAACGGCGTCCTGCTTCATGCGCCACTCCGGCACCCAGAACGAGTGGATGACGTCCTTCGCGGTGATGTCGAACCCGATCGCCCTGCCGATGGGGACGACGAGGTCGCCGGTCGTCAGCGGCTGCCCGTTCTGGAGCTTGATGTCGGGATACGTGAAGGTCCAGGCGAACTGCTCGCCCTGCACCTCGATCGTCCGGTGGTCAGCGGGCAGGTCCGTGATCTGGGCCAGCGCGACGCTCGAGTAGATCGCGATCGCCGTGACGAGGGCCGTCGGGATGAGCGTCCAGACGACCTCGAGGCCCGTGTGCCCGTGGATGGGGCTGCCGTCGTCCGTGTCGCCGGGCGGCGCCCTGAACTTCCAGATCGCGTACACGGACACACCGGCCACGACCGCGAAGATGACGACGCAGATGATCGTCACCGTCCAGTAGACCGAGTCGATGATGCCCGCCTCGTCGGAGGCTTCTTCGGGCAGCCAGGGGATGAAGATCGCCACGACCGCCAGGGCAGCGCCGGCGGCCACTCCGACGAGCATCATCTGGATGATCGAGCGCTTCCGCACGGAGAGTCTGTGGGCTCTGGCGGCCCGCGCAGAACCCTAACTCAAGCGCCCCCGGGGCATTGCCTCGACCGTCGACCGCTCTAGGGTCCTCGCATGGAGATCAGCTTCGCCGAGGCGCTTCTCGTGCTCGGGCTCCTGCTGTCGATCGCCGCCGCCCTCTCCGGCTGGCTCCGCGGGACGGTGCTCTCGATCTCCGTGCTCTCGGTCGTCTCCGGAGTCGGGCTGGCGCTCATCGGCCTCGCCGACGCCGACCCCGGGTCGGAGTTCGTCCTCATCCTCGTGGAGCTCGCACTCATCCTGACGCTCTTCTCCGACGGGCTCTTCGTCGAGTCCGAGCTTCTGCGCAAGCACTGGGGACCGCCGGCGCGGGCGCTCGTGATCGCGATGCCACTGACCCTCGTCCTGCTGGCACTTGCCGCCAAGGTGCTCTTTCCCGACCTCACTTGGCCCGAGGCGTTTCTGCTCGGAGCGGTACTGTCGCCGACCGACCCCGTCGTCACGTCCGCGGTCGTCGCGGCACAGCGGGTGCCCCGGGTGATCCGGCATACGCTCAACCTCGAGTCGGGCCTGAACGACGGGCTCGCTCTCCCTTTCGTGCTCTTCTTCCTCGTCCTCGCAACGACCCAGGACGACGCGGCGGGCGAGGCCCTCAACCTCGCCGGCGAGGCCACCGTCGGCGCGCTGATCGGGATCGGGCTCGCCGTCGTCGCCGGCCGCCTCCTCCCGCATTTGCCAGGAGGTCACATGGAGGCGAAGTACGAGGGCGCCTACGCGCTCGGACTGGGCCTGGCCGCCTTCGGCCTCGCTGACGTCACGTACGGCAACGGGCTCATCGCTGCGTTCGTCGCCGGCATCGCCCTCGCCGCGAGCCGGCACGAGATCCCCGACGCCTTCCTCGAGTTCAACGAGAGCGTCAGCGCCGTCTTCCAGATCGCCACCTTCTTCGTCTTCGGGGCGCTCATCGTCGCCACAGGTTGGAACTGGGAGGTCTGGCCGCTCGTCGTCTTCATCGCGTTCGCCCTCCTCGTCGCGCGGCCGGCGGCCGTCCTCGTCTCGTTCCTGGGAGTGACGATGCCCACGCCGTACAAGCTCTTCATCGCCTGGTTCGGGCCCAAGGGGGTGGCGTCGATGCTCTTCGCGCTGCTCGTCCTCAACTCGACGGCGCGCGACCGCACTCACGTCTTCGATATCGCCTCGTTCGTCATCCTCTCCTCGATCCTGGCGCACGGTCTGACCGACACCCTGGGCGCACGCTGGATCGAGCGGCGACTCGGCGGCTCAGTCGGCGGAGAGGAGGACGGCGTAGGCGAGCAGGTAGAGACCGCCTAGCAGGACCATGCTCCAGCGGTCGTGGCGTGCCCGGCCGGCGAGGACGCCGCCAGCGAGGCCGACCGCGAAGAGCGTGTAGAGGGCCGCCGTGACCGCGAGCCGCGGCGTGACTGGAGCCGGGGCGACGAGCGGGCCCACGCCGATGGAGAGCGTCGAGTCGATGAGCGAGCTCCCGAGCGCGTCTCCGAGGGCGATTCCCGGGGCACCGCGCAGGAGCGCCGTGATGTCCACGACGATCTCGGGCGCCGACGTCCCCAGGGAGGCGCCGAAGAAGGCGATCAGGAACTCCGGCACGCCGACGAGCTCGGCGAGGCGCACGAGCGCCCGGACGCCGACGGTGGCGCCAAACCCGACGAAGCCAAGGGAGACAAGGACGACAGTCGCCTGTGCGAGCCGGCCCTGCTGCCGCACGGCCGGCGCGTCGTGGGCGACCGTTCGCGGCAGGGCCCGGACGACGATCCAGGTGAAGGCGGCCCAGGCGAGCACGAGCGCGGCGCCCTCCCAGCGTCCCAGCCAGCCGTCCGCGACGAAAACCGTCGTCATGGCGAGGCCGGCCATCGTCAAGATCGTGACGAGGCCGACCTCGAGCCGGTCGATGATCATCACCCCGACGACGAGCGGGAAGAGCCCGAGGACAAGGGTGTACTGCGTCAGCGTCGACCCGATGGAGTCGCCCACGTTGACATCGCCTTCACCCTGAAGATGGGCGGCGACCGAGTTGGCGATCTCGGGGAGGTCGGTGCCGATCGAGACGAGCACGACCCCGACGATGAAGGGAGGGGCGCCGAGGGCGGCAGCCAGCGCCCGCGTGTAGCGGACGGCGACGTCGCTCGCCACCAACGCCACCGCCAGCCCGCCGACGAGCAGGAAGATCTGGAGCGCGGTCTGCATCGAAGGTCACACAGCCGCCGGCTGACCGCCGACTCTGCGACCCTCGATCGCCGGGGGAGTCTACCTCGGGCACGCGCCGGCTGGGTCCGATACTGATGCTCGGGGGCCGAATCCTGGACGTCGTCGCCGTCGTCATCTTCGTGGCCGCGCTCGCGGTCATCGCCTTCGAATGGGTGCACCGGACGAAGGCCGCCCTCGCCGGCGCCGGTCTCGTCGTCGTCTTCGGCGTCATCGACCTCGACGGGGCCATCGAGGCCGTCGACTGGAGCACTCTCGGCCTCCTCACGGGGATGATGATCCTCGTCGGGCTGACCGAGCGCACCGGGATCTTCACGTGGCTTGCGCTCAGAACCGCCCAGCTCTCGAACGGCGAGCCGTTCCGGCTCGTCTTCCTGCTCGCCGCCGTCACCGGGCTCACCTCCGCGTTCCTCGACAACCTGACGTCGATCCTGCTCGTCGTCCCCATCACCCTGCTACTCGCGGACGTGCTCCGGATCTCGCCGATTCCGCTCGTCCTGGTCGAGGTGATCGCTTCGAACATCGGCGGGACGGCGACTCTCATCGGCGACCCGCCGAACATCATGATCGGAACCGCCGTCCCCGAGCTCACCTTCAATGACTTCATCGTCAACCTGGCGCCCGTGGCGATCGTGACGCTGGCGATCGTGACGGCGGTCCTCTACTTCGCGTTTCGGAAGCAGCTCGTCGTCTCGCCGGATCGAGTGGCCGAGCTCGAGCGCCTCGATCCCGCTCGGGACGTACGCGAAAGCCGGTACGTGAAGCGCTCCATCGCCGTCCTCGTGGGCACGATCATCGCCTTCTTCCTCCACGCGCCGCTCCACGTCGAGCCGGCCGTGGTCGCGCTCGGGGGCGCGACAATCCTTTTGCTCGTCTCCTCGGACGATGTCGAGGATGCTCTCGAGCGGGTCGAGTGGTCGACCATCTTCTTCTTCCTGGGACTCTTCGTCATGGTCGGTGCCCTCGAGGAGCAGGGCGTGATCGCCGAGGTCGCCGACCGGCTCGCCGCGGCGACCGGTTCGACGGCCGGGCAGGGGATGGCCGTTCTCTGGGGCGCGGCGGCCGGGTCGGCGCTCGTCGACAACATCCCCTTCACTGCGGCGATGATCCCGGTCGTGCAGGAGCTCCAGGCCGGCGACGAGTCCTTCCAGGACGGGCTGTGGTGGGCGCTCGCGCTGGGCGCCTGCTTCGGTGGGAACGCGACCCTCATCGCGGCAGCCGCGAACGTCGCCGCAGCGGGAGTCCTGGACCGCGCCGGGCGGCCGGTCTCCTTCGCGCGCTTCCTCGCCGTCGGCCTGCCGGTGACGCTCCTCTCGCTCCTCGTCGCCACAGTCTATCTCCTCGCCTTGCAGCTCTGAGGCCATGTCTGCCCTCTCGGACATCGAGCTCTTCCCCGCCTCCGTGCCCCGGACGGCCACCTTCCTGGAGGCCGCCGAGACCCTCGTCTCGCACCCGGTGACCACGATCGCCGTCGTCGACGAGGAGGGCCGCGTCGTCGGCCTCTTCGCCGACGACGACCTCCTCGCCGGGGTCTTCCCCCGCTACCTGGGTGAGCTCCGCCACACGGCGTTCGCGCGCGACGACGAGGGGATGCTGGGCGAGGGCGCGCGAGCAGTCACCGGTCAGCCGGTCGAGAGGCACATGCACGAGCCGATCACCCTCGACGAGGGCTCGAGCTCCATTCACGCGGCCGAGAGGTTCCTTCACTGCCGCTTCGGCGCCCTGCCTGTCGTTAGGGCCGGACGGTTCCTCGGGATGCTGGGCCGCGCGGAATTCTGCCGGGCCGTGCTGCGCGAGGGGGAGGGCGAGAGGTGAGGCACCGTACCCCGCGGCCTGGGAAGCTCTCGCTCTAGGCCGCGACCGTCTCCGCGCCGACCTGCTCGGCCTGGACGCGGGCGCAGACGTCGATCGCGAGGTCGGCGAAAGCGCGCGCCGCGGGCGAGCGGTAACGGTCGCGATGCCAGGCGACTCCGATCAGACGCGGGGGGACGTCGGCGAGGCCGAAGACCGCCGTGCCCTCGTGGCCGACGTCGACCGAGAGGAGCGGGACGAGCGCCGCGCCGACCCCGGCGGCGACGAGCCCCTGGATGGTGCCGTTGTCGTCCGAGCGAAAGACGATCCGCGGCTCGAGCCCGGCGTCCCGGAAGCGCGTCTCCACCGCGTGGATGCTGCGGCACTGGCGGAAGCCGATCAGCGGCAAGTCCGCGACCTCCCGCAGTGACGGCCGCCGGTTCCGGAGCGCGAGAGGCGAGTCGCTCTGGACGACGAGGACGTGCGGGTCGACCATCGCCTCGCGCGTCTCGAACGGCCCCTCTTCGACAGGGAGCATCACGAAGGCGAGGTCGAGCTCGCCGCGCTCCACGAGCTCGAGGAGGAAGCCGTCGTCGGTTCCCTCCGTGAGCTGGACGGAGACGTCCGGCCACGCGTTCGTGAACTCGCGCAGGAGCAGCGGGAGGACGCGGGCGCCGACGCTCTGGAACGTCCCGATTCGCAAGGTGCCGGCGGAGCCCTCCGCGAAGGCGGCGAGATCTGCCTGGGCAGCCTGCAGCCGCGCCACGATCCCCGCGGCGTGCCGCAGGAGCAGCTCGCCCGCCTCCGTCAGGGAGACGCGGCGCGGGCCCCCGGGGCGTTCCACGAGCCGCTGGCCGACGATGCGCTCGAGCGCCTGGATCTGCTGGCTCACGGCGGACTGCGTGTACCCGAGCCGCTCGGCGGCGCGCCCGAACGACTCCTCCTCGGCGACCGCCTGGAGGGCAGCGAGATGCCGCAGTTCGACGCCCAGCCAACCATCAGCTCTCATGATCGACATGAATCATAACTTGATTTGTGCTTATCGAGAAGGCGGCCGACCATATGGCTATGGGGTACGTCGTAATCGCCTTCATCCTTCTCGTCGGGCCTCTCGCGGCCCTCATCGGTACCGACTCTCGGATCGACGAGATTCGGCGCCTCGACTGGCGGCGCTCCTAGAGCTCGCGCCAAGCCGCGCTGCGGCTCCGCCCGCGGTCATCCTGCCCGATTCCCGTGGGCCGAGCCGCGGTGCGGCGTGCCCCGACGCGGTCGAGACTTCCGCGTCCAGGTGCGAACATGAGAGCCGCCACATGGAAACGGGGCTCTCTGGCAAGCGCGTGCTCGTCACCGGCGCATCCGGGGGAATCGGCGCGGCCTGCGCCCGCGCGTTCGCCGAGGAGGGCTGCCGGCTCGCGCTCCACTACCACGCCGGGCGGGAGCGGGCGGAGGCGGTCGCCGCCGAGTGCGGCGGGGGGCTCCTCCTCCGGGCAGACCTCCGTCGCGAGGACGAGGCCGACGCGCTCTTCGCGGCCGCGCGCGCCGGGCTGGGCGGGGTCGACGTCTGCGCGGCGGTGGCGGGCGTCTGGCCCGAGGAGGACGTCCCGCTCTGGGAGCTGTCGCTCGAGCGCTGGAACGAGACGATCGCGGCGAACCTGACGGCGACGTTCCTGAC
>DATBMH010000107.1:0-19081 GCA_036554945.1 Gaiellaceae bacterium
CGAGGAGATCACCGACGTGCCGTTCGT
This sequence comes from Gaiellaceae bacterium, assembly GCA_036554945.1. Classification (GTDB taxonomy): domain Bacteria; phylum Actinomycetota; class Thermoleophilia; order Gaiellales; family Gaiellaceae; genus JACDAN01. Next base: position 28 of record DATBMH010000107.1, read on the forward strand.
GGGCGAGAAGTCGCTGACGGTGACCTTCCAGCCGGGCACGTACACGTACCAGTGCGACCCGCACGCGGCCCAGATGAACGGCACCTTCGACGTGGCCTGATTCAGCAGGTGGGCCGGGCAGGATTCGAACCTGCGACCTTGGGATTAAAAGTCCCCTGCTCTACCAGCTGAGCTACCGGCCCTGGGATCCGTCGCGGGATCCAGGTAGAACGGATCCATGCTAGATGCCCAGGTCCTCGCATTCTGCGGCGTCGCGCTCGTCGTCGGCCTGACGCCGGGGCCGGACATCGCGCTCGTGCTCCGGAACACGATGCGCGGCGGCAGGGCCGACGGCTTCCGGACGATCGGCGGGATCATGGTCGGGCTCGTCGGCTGGGCGCTCGCGACGGCCCTCGGCGTCGCCGCGGTGCTCGCTGCCTCGGCGACGGTCTTCACGGTGCTCAAGGTCGCCGGTGGGATCTATCTCGTGTACCTCGGGATCCAGTCGTTTCGCTCGCTGCGGCGCGGCGTCGAGCCCGAGGCGCGGCCGGCGCGGCGCGGCTCGCCGTTCCGGCAGGGCCTCGTGACCAACCTGCTCAACCCGAAGCTCGCCGTGTTCTTCACGACGCTGCTGCCGCAGTTCATCTCGGCCGAGGACCCGTACGTGGCGAAGGCGATCCTGCTCGCCGTGCTCTTCACGACGCTCGGCCTGGGCTGCCTGTCGCTCTACGCCTTCGTCGCGGACGCGCTGGCGAACAGCCGCCGGTTCCGGACGACGCTCGAGGCGATCACCGGCGTCGTGCTCGTCGCCCTCGGCCTGCGCCTGGTCGTCGACCGCTAGAGAATCCGCGCGCCCAGCGCGCTCGCGGCGAGCTCGACCGCGAGCTTCGCCGTCGCGTTCTCGTGGTCGAGGATCGGGTTCACCTCGACGAGCTCGAGCGAGGTCAGCAGGCCGCTCTCGGCGACCAGCTCCATCGCCAGGTGCGCCTCGCGGTACGAGAAGCCGCCCTTCACCGGTGAGCCCACGCCGGGCGTGACGGCGGGATCAACAAGGTCCATGTCGACGGAGATGTGGACGAACGCCGCGCCCTCCACCCGCTCGAGCGCCTCCCGAAGAACAGGCTCGACGCCGCGGCGGTCGATGTCGGACATCGTGTGGACCGCGAGCCCCGACTGCTCGATCGCCTCGCGCTCGCCGGGGTCGATGCTCCGCGCGCCGATCAGGACGACCCGCTCGGGATCGAGCGCGGGCAGGGGCCACTTGTTGCTCTCGAACCCCGCACCCGCACGGCCGAGCGCCGCGGCGAGCGGCATGCCGTGGACGTTCCCACTCGGCGTCGTCGAGGGCGTGTTGAGGTCTGCGTGCGCGTCGAACCAGAGGACGCCGCCCGGCCCGTGCACCGACGCGAGCCCGCCGATCGTCCCGAGCGCGACCGAGTGGTCGCCGCCGAGCACGAGCGGGGTCAGCCCTTGCTCCGCGGCCGAGCGCACCTGGTCCGCGATTCGCTCGCAGGTCTCGCGGATCTCCGTCAGGAAGCGGGCGTTCTCCTCGCCGACCTCCATCGTCTCGCGAACGTGCGTGTACACGTTGCCCCAGTCCTCCGACGCGATGCCCAGGCTCGCCAGCCGCTCGCCGAGGCCGGCGTACCGGATCGCCGACGGGCCCATGTCGACCCCACGGCGGCCGGCGCCGAGGTCGAGCTCCGCACCGATGATCGCGACGCGCCTCCCGTCTGGCACCGGGCTATCCTGCCCGAAGGCTCATCGCCCCCATCGACTAGCGGTCCAGGTCACAGCCCTTTCAAGGCTGTAGCGCGGGTTCGAATCCCGCTGGGGGCATCCGTCTTCCCCAGGCAAGATTCGGTCCGATGCAGTGCGTGTTGAGGGAGGTACGGGACGAGGATCTGCCCGTGCTGTTCGAGCAATGGGCGGATCCCGTCGCCGCCCACATGGCCGCCTTTACGGCTCCCGACCACATGGACCGGGACGCATTCGATCGCCGCTGGTCGAGGCTGAGAGCCGACGAGACCGTGATCGCGAAGGCCATCGTCGTCGACGGCGAGGTCGTCGGGACGATCGGGTCGTGGGGCGATCCCGGCGAGCGCGAGATCACGTACTGGATCGGCCGCTCCTACTGGGGGAAAGGGATCGCGACTGCCGCCCTCGCCGCCTTCTTGGCCGTCGAACGGTCGCGGCCGCTCCAGGCCCGGGTCGCCTACGACAACGTTGCGTCGCGGCGCGTCCTCGAGAAGTGTGGGTTCCGCGTGATCGCGTCCGACCGAGGCGTCGCCGGAGCGCGCTCGGCCGAGATCGAGGAACTCGTGCTGCGGCTGCCCGCGGTCGAATAGTCTCAGACGCATGAGAGGAACGATCCGCCGGCTCCTCGACCGCCTCCGGCGGCCGAAGGATCCCGAAGCCGAGAAAGCGGCACTCGAGGCGGAGCAGCAGCTCGCCGAGGCCAAGCGCGACGCGCTGCTCGACGCGCAGCGCCGCGACGTCACCCGCGGCTAGCCGCGCCCGCGGTACGCGCGCCACATATTCGTGACGAAGTCGTCCCAGGCCTCGCGCTGCGGGAAGCCGCGATAGTCCTTGCCGATCTGGGACCGGATCGTGGCCCGGGCGCGCGAGTCGTCCTCGGTCATCCAGCGGTCCGCGTACTCGAAGAACGGTGCCCAGCGCCACGCCTTCCGCACGCCGGGGACCAGTCGTGCGGCGAGCGCCTCACCGATCCAGGCGCTCGACGTGCAGCAGCGCCGGTAGTCCTCGCCGAGCGTGTCGCGCCAGTCGCGCGGCTGGAGATGCTCGTACGGGCCGTACCGACCCTCCCCACTGCGGCCGTAGTGACCGGCGTAGAGCGCCTTCGCGCCCGTCCAGCCCTGGCCGCGCATCGTCTGCATGTCCTCGCCGAACCGGCCGCCGACGCGCTGCATCGCCCGGTCGCCGAGCATGACGCCGGCGAAGAGGATCGGGAACTTGCGGCCGCTTCCGTGGCCGCCGTGCGCCGACCAGCCGGGATGGCCGCGCCGCTTGAGCCCGTGGAGGTCGATCCCGTACTGCGTCAGGTAGACGAGCAGCGCCTCCTTCTGGCGGGGCGCGGAGTTGAGGGTGAGCAGCAGCCCGGCCGTGCCGACGGCGCGCGCGATCTCCCGTGAGTAGTCGGGCATGTACTCGACGGGCGTGTCGAAGTTGAACATGAGGTTGTCGACCCACGGGCGCCGGAAATGGCTCTCGTACTCGCGGAGCGACGGGGTGCCCGCCACCCGCCGGAGGCGTGGGAGCAGTCCGCGCTTCAGGTTTCGCGAGAGGTAGATGGGCCCTCGGCCGGCGTACGAAGGCCGGAACGCGTCGGGCGGCTGCGGCCGCCGCACGCTCGTCAGGATCGAGATCGACCGCACCGGGCTGTCGGCCGAGGTGTCGAAGAGCCAGCGCCTCGTCGAGCCGGGCCGGTCGACGCTGATGGACGACACGAGCGAGTCCCCCGGCGCCAGGCTGACCGGCAGCCGGACGCTCAGCCGCGACTCGTACCGGTTCGCCTCGGTCCTGCTGTCGAAGCCGCTTTCGTCCTCCTCGGCGGGCACGTTCTTCACGGAGCCGTTGCGCCCGTTCGCCGGGGCCGGGCTGATCGCGGTCACCGTCACCGGGCCGACCACGTAGGGGTCGCCGGTGACGAACCGGCCGACCGGGGCGGGCCGGGCCAGCGTCCAGGTGACGCCGTCTTTCGAGATCGTGCTGCGAGTCGGCAGGCTCCGCGGCGTCTTCGGCGGGCGCTGCTTGGTGTAGATCGGGACCGCAGACGGCGCAGCGGCGCTGCTCGAGGGCTCCGCGACCGCCGCCGGGCCCGAGCCGGCGAGCAGCAGCGCGCAGGAAATCGCGAGGACGGCTCGCATCGGGGCGTGAGGGTAGCGGCGATCCCGGCCGATACCCTGCGTTGGGGCGGTTAGCTCAGTTGGGAGAGCGCCTGGTTTACACCCAGGAGGTCGCTGGTTCGAGCCCGGCACCGCCCATCTCGACGCTCACGGCGAAGACAGCCATAACCCGCCTCCTTCGGGTAGTGGCAGAGCCGATGAGTTTCCACTGAGACACGAGTCTCTACCGCGCACGCATCGTCCTGGAGAATCTCGCCCGCACGTACTGAAGGAGGCCGCATGAGGTTTCTTCTCACTTCCGCCGGCATCACGAACACGAGCATCCACAACGCGCTGGTCGACCTGCTGGGGAAGCCGATCGCCGAGTCGAGCGCCCTCTGCATTCCCACCGGGGTGCAGCCCTTCCCCGGCGGGCCTTCACACGTCTACCGGTTCATCAACGGCACGGCCCCCGGCCCGATGTGCGAGTTGGGGTGGAAGTCGTTGGGAGTGCTGGAGCTCACCGCACTGCCCAGCATCCGAGAAGAGCACTGGATCCCCGCGGTCCAGGAGACCGACGCGCTGCTGGTCTGGGGCGGCAGCCCTTTGTACCTGTGCTACTGGATGCGGCAATCCGGACTGTCCGACCTCTTGCCGTCGCTACGGCCCGAGACGGTCTACGTCGGCACGAGCGGCGGGGCGATGGTCGCGACGCCCGACTTCGGAGGAGAGAGCTACGACGACAGTGATCCGCTCACCGGCAGCGACAAGGCGCTGGGACTGGTCGACTTCTCGGTGTTTCCGCACCTGGAGCGCGAGGACATGCCGGATACGACCCTGGCCAACATCGAACGATGGGCCGCCGGGATACCGGTGCCGGCATACGCGATCGACGATCAGACCGCCATCAAGGTCACCGACGGTGCCGTCGAGGTCGTCTCCGAAGGCGACTGGAAGCTGTTCACCCCTGGGGCCGAGAGCCTGACGACCGCACGGGATACCGCAGATGCGTGACGCCTACGCCGGCGACGACGGTCGGATTCCCGAGGACGACCGGTGTGTTCGCGAGGTGCTCGAACAGCCGCACCCCCGCGCCTAGCAACACAGCGGCCAGATCGATGTGGAGCTCGTCGAGCAGTCCGGCATCCAGGAGCTGCTGGATCGTCTGGGCGCCGTGCACTCCGAGGGACTTCGGGCCGGCAGCCGACTTCGCTCGAGCGACGGCGCTTTCGATCCCGTCGGTGACGAACTGGACCGTGGAGCCGGGCCGAGGCCAGCCGTCGGGCACCTGGTGTGTGACGACGAACGCGGGCACATCCCACGGATGCCGGCCGCCCCAGCCGCCGGCGCGCTCGAACGTGCGCCGACCGGTGAGCATGGCGCCGATCTCAGCCGTCAACCCCCTCAGGTGGTCGGCGCTCGGCGGCGAGACGCGGAACGTCATGCCCGACGGGGTGCTCGCGGTGAGGACCTCGACGTCGCCCGAGAAGTACCAGTCGAAGACCTCCGCGACCCCGTCGTTCGCGTCGGCGACGTACCCGTCGAGAGACATGGACATGATCGCGACCACCTTGGTCATGGCGCAGCTCCTTTCCCGGCTCGCGTGCCTGCGACGTCGGTTTCCTGCCGCTCGTCCTTCAGACGCGACTGCCGGCCGGAAGTCATCGACGCCCAGCCCGCGAATCGCGTGACAGTTGACACGATGTCCCCCGAGGCGCACCCTGGGCGGCGCCAACGGAGGAGGTTCAACCATGAAGAACGCTCTCGTGAGCGTCGTCGCCTTCGCCTTTCTCGTTGCGTTCGTCGCGGTGTGGGCGTGGATCGCCCATGACCTCTACTACTTCGAGCCGCCCGACGACGAGGCGGTGCTCGAGCCGCGAGAGAACGTCGTCGAGGTCGCGGGATTTCTCGCCGCAACCGTCGGTGCCGGGACCGCGGCCTTCCTCGGGATCGAGATCAAGCAGCGTCCAGGCATGGGCTTCCGGGCGTGGTTCTCCCAGAAGACGGCACGCGCAGTGCTGCTCGCCGCGGGTGTGCTTGCCTACCTCGCGATCGGCGGGATCGTCTTCACGCTCTGGATCACCGAGTCCAATCCGACGCCGGACTTCATCGCGACGTTCTCTTGGGGAATTCTCGGCTGGGCCGCGGGAGCATTCACGGCGGCATTCGCGGCGCAGGACTAGGAGGCAAACCCTCCTGAGCCCATCCCTCGTTCTGGGGTAGAGGGCTCCCCCAGGAACGCCGAAGACTGGGTCAGCCCCGGCGGATTGGCCGCAGATCCGTCCGGGGCTCTCTCTTTGGTCCGGGCTAGACCGACGTGCGCTCGCTGAAGTCCAGCGCGACCTCGCACCGGTCGACAGCGAGGATCTCGCCCCCGTACGGGCTCACCGCGTCGGCACGGAGCTTGCTCGCCCGCACCTCGCTCGCCTCGAGCGAGGCGCGGTCCCTCCAGAGGGTCACCGTGATCGCGGTCGAGTTCTCGCGATCCACGAGGAGGTACCCGCCGTCGTTCCCGTCGATCTCCCGCAGCTCGATGACGGCCTGCTCGAACGCCCGAACGGCGTCGTCGAGGTGCTCTTCGGGGATCCGGTAGCGCGCGACACGCGAGAACATCCTGGCCTCCTTCGGTGCGGACGACTGGCGCTGATCATCGTGTCAAAAACGTAAGCTCCGCGCGCGTGGGGGGCCTCGACGGGAAGAGAGCGATCGTGACCGGGGCGTCGAGCGGCATCGGGGCGGCGACCGCCCGCGCGCTGGCCCGCGAAGGCGCGACGGTGGCCGTCGGCGCCCGCGGGCTCGACCGGCTCGCGGAGCTCGGAGACGGCTTCGTCGCGCTCGAGCTCGACGTCACCGATCCGGAGAGCTGCGCCAGCTTCGTCGCGAGCGCCACGCATCGCCTCGATGGCCTCGACATCCTCGTGAACAACGCGGGCCTCGCGCTCGGTCGTGAGCGGTTCGACGAGAGCACGGAGCAGGACGAGGAGGCGGTCCTCGAGACGAACGTGCACGGCCTCGTCCGGATGACCCGGCTCTGCCTTCCGCACCTCGAGGAGGGCGGGCACGTCGTCAACATCGGCTCGATCGCGGGCCGGCAGGCGTACGAGAACGCGTCGGTGTACGTCGCCTCGAAGTACGCGGTGCGTGGCTTCACCTACGCGCTGCGCGAGGACCTTCTCGGCCGCCCGATCCGGCTCACGCTGGTCGACCCCGGCCTCGTCGAGACGAACTTCTCTCGGGTCCGGTTCCGCGGCGACCAGGAGGCCGCGGCCAAGGTCTACCAGGGCGTCGAGGCGATGACTCCGGAGGACATCGCCGAATGCGTCGTGTTCGCCTTGACCCGGCCGCAGCACGTCAACGTGGACGAGATCGTCGTGAAGGCGCTCGCCCAGAGCTCGGGCGGCCGCATCCTCCGCAACCCGTAATGGCGATCACGATCCTCGAAGGCTCGACCTTCTGCATCTGCGACGACGTCGGCGACGTCGGGACCTGGGCGACGAGCGGGCTCTTCGCCGAGGACACGCGCTTCCTGTCGATCCTCAAGCTCACGATCGACGGCAAGCGCCCGCTGCTCCTCACCTCCGACAAGGTGGACTACTTCTCGGCAGCCTTCTATCTCCGCAACCCGCGTACGGACTCGCTCGAGCCCGACGAGGTGTCGATCACGCGCGAGCGGTTCATCGGCGACGCGATGCAGGACCGGATCGTCGTGCAGAACCAGGGCATGGACCCCGTCACGCTCACGCTCGGCATCGAGGTCGGGTGTGACTTCGCGGACATCTTCGCGGTCAAGGACTACGACTTCGCGCTCGGCGACCCGCAGCACGCCGATCCGCTGCCGTCCCTCGTCGAGTGCAGGTACGACGAGCGGAACAACCAGTTCCTGCTCGCGGACGAGTCGGGAGTCACCGTGCAGACCCAGGTGATCATGTCCCGCGCCGGCGAGATCGACGGCGGCGCCGTCTCGTACCGGATCGAGCTGCAGCCGCGCGAGCGGTGGGACCTCCGGCTCGACATCGTCCCGGTCTCGAACGGCCAGCCGCTCGTCCCGCGGGTGGCCGAGCGCCGCTTCGGCGACGAGCTCGCGCGCGTCCGCGAGTCGCTCGCGGCGTGGCAGCTCCGGGTGCCGCAGCTGCGCGCGACCTGGGACGACCTGGCGCACTCGTTCGGCCGGTCGGTCTCGGATCTCGCCTCGCTGCGCATGCACGGCCGTGACGACGGGGTCGGGAAGCTGCCGGCGGCCGGCATGCCGTGGTTCATGACCGTCTTCGGGCGCGACACGATCATCACCTGCCTGCAGACGCTCCTCTTCGGCCCCGAGCTCGCGGTGACCGCGCTCGAGGTCCTCGGCGACCTCCAGGCGACGGCGGACGACCCGGTGCGCGACGCAGAGCCGGGCAAGATCGTCCACGAGCTCCGGCGCGGGAAGGCCGCCCGCGCCTGGCACGGCACGTACTACGGCACGGTCGACGCCACGCCGCTCTACCTCGTCCTTCTCTCGGAGGTCTGGCGCTGGACCGACGACGCGAGCCTCGTCGAGAGCCTGAAGGATCCGGCGCTGAAGGCGCTCGACTGGATCGACAGGCGCGGCGACCTGGACGGCGACGGCTTCGTCGAGTACCTGAAGCGCAGCCCGCGCGGCCTCGACAACCAGTCGTGGAAGGACTCCCACGACTCGCAGCGGTTCGCGGACGGGCGCATAGCCGAGCCGCCGATCGCGCCGTGCGAGGTGCAGGGCTACGTCTACGACGCCAAGCGTCGGACGGCGGAGCTGGCACGCGAGGTCTGGCGCGACCGGGAGCTCGCCGACCGGCTCGAGCGGGAGGCGTCCGAGCTTCACGAGCGCTTCAACGAGGCGTTCTGGACCGATGCACGGGGCGGCTACTACGTCCTCGCCCTCGACGGCGAGAAGAACCAGGTCGACTCTCTGTGCTCCAACGTCGGGCATCTGCTCTGGAGCGGGATCGTCCCGGCCGAGCGGGTGGACTCGGTGGTCGACGCGCTCATGGGCGACGCGCTCTGGTCCGGCTGGGGGATCCGGACGATGTCGACGCACGACAAGGCCTACAACCCGCTCGCGTACCACAACGGCACCGTCTGGCCCCACGACAACTCGCTGATCGCCTGGGGGCTCGCGCGCTATGCCCGCTGGCCGGAGGCGCACCGGATCGTCCGGCAGATGCTGACCGCGGGACGCCACTTCGACTACCAGCTGCCCGAGGTGTTCGCCGGCATGCCGCGGACCGAGACGCGCTTCCCGATCGCCTATCCCACCGCCGCCCGCCCGCAGGCCTGGGCGGCCGGGACGCCCGTGCTGCTGCTCCAGCTCCTCCTCGGCCTGCACCCGGACCGCCGCCAGCACACGCTCGAGACGGTCGCGCCGCCGGAGCTCCCGGCGTGGGCGGGTTCCCTCAGACTGTCGTCCGTGAGAGCATTCGATCGCCTCTGGGAAGTCCGTGTGGAGGAGGGACAGGCGACGGTGCACCCGGCATGAGCGAGGAGCGGCTTCGGATCGCGGTGGTGAGCCCGCCCTGGTTCCCGGTGCCGCCCAGCGGCTACGGCGGGATCGAGTGGGTGGTCGCGCTGCTCGCGGACGGGCTCGCCGACGCCGGCCACGACGTGACGCTCTTCGCGTCCGGCGACTCGCGGACGAAGGCGAAGCTCTCGTACGTCTTCGAGACGGCTCCGAGCGAGTGGATCGGCAGATCGCACTTCGAGTGGCTCCACAACCTGCCCTGCTACACGAACGCCGACGAGTTCGACGTGATCAACGAGCACACGGGCATGACCGGGATCGTCATCTCGGGCCTCGTCGACACGCCGGTCGTCCATACCGTCCACGGGCCGCTGACCGGGGAGCCGGGGGAGATGTACGAGCAGCTCTGCGGGCTGGTCCCGGACGTCCACCTGATCTCGATCTCGATCAACCAGCGGCGGCCGAAGCCGGAGCTCCCGTGGCTCGCGAACTGCCCGAACGCGCTCGACCTCTCCGTCTACCCGTGCAAGCCGCACCGGGGCGACTACCTGCTCTTCCTCGGGCGGATGAGCCCGGACAAGGGCTGCCACCGTGCGATCGCGGTCGCGATGGAGCTCGAGATGCCGCTGAAGATCGCCGGGAAGATGCAGGAGACGAAGGAGCAGCAGTACTTCGCCGAGTTCGTCGAGCCGCACCTCGGCGTCCACGGGATCGAGTACCTCGGCGAGGTCTCGCACGGCATGAAGGTCGAGCTGCTCCAGGATGCTCGGGCGACGCTGTTTCCGATCGAGTGGGAGGAGCCCTTCGGCCTGGTGATGATCGAGTCGATGGCGTGCGGGACCCCGGTGATCGCGACGAACTACGGAGCGGTGCCCGAGGTGATCGTCCACGGGCAGTCGGGGATCATCGTCGACGACTACCGCGAGATGCCCGCGGCGCTCGAGGAGGCCGACAAGCTGGATCCGCTCGAGTGCCGCCGGTTCGTGGAAGAGCGGTTCTCGCCCGAGCGGATGGTCGCGGACTACGTGCGCGCCTACCGCGAGGCGATCGTCGGCTCGTCGGTCTCGGCGGCCGTGTCCCAGTAGCGGCGCAGCCCCCGGTACGACTGCCACAGCGGCATCGCGAGCTCGCTCGTCCTCACGTCGTCGCTGTCTGCCGCGCGCTCGGCCTCGCGGCGGCCGAGCCACTCGTCCTCGGGCGCCTCGTCGGCGGCCCAGGTGCGGAGCCGGTCCCGGAGCTGGTCGAGGTGCGGGCCGATGTCGTCAACGACGCCGAAGTGGATGAGCGCGATGCGCTCCGGCTCCAGCCGCTCGAGCTCGTCGAGCGACCGCAGCCAGGTGTCCAGGTCGAACTGCGGCGGAACCGTCGGCGGGCTGACGTACGGGTCGGGTGCGATCCGAACGCCCGCGGCGTCCCCGGCGTAGAGCGTCCCGTCCGGGGCAAGAAAGCAGACGTGGTGGTCGGCGTGCCCCGGCGTCGGAACCGCGTCGAGCCCCAGAACCTTGTGTTCCAAGATACGAACGTTCTCCTCCGGGGTCGCGACCACTTCGCCCCAGAGGTCGTCGAAGGCCTCGCCGTACAGCCTCCGGGCGCTTCGCTCGAGCCTCGTCGGGTCGATGAGGTGGGGCGCCCCGTCCGAGTGCACGTGCACCTGCAAGTGGGGGTGCTTGCGGACGAGCACCCCGGTTGCGCCTGCATGGTCGAGGTGGATGTGGGTGAGGAGCAGGTGCCGGACGTCCGTCAGGGCGACGCCGCGACGATCGAGCTCTTGCTCGAGACATGGAACACAAGAGGCGGGGCCGCAGTCGTTGAGGGCGAGGCCGTCGGGTGTCTCCAGGAGCCAGCAGCCGATGACGCGCTCGGCGTTCTGGTGGTGGAGGTCGATCGGGCCGAGCGGATCCACTCGGCCCGATCCTACGCGGGGGTCAAGCCGTTGCGGGGCGGGTTCTGCGCCGCAGCAGGACGGCCGTCCCGGCCACGAGCAGCAGCCCGAAGCCCAGGACGGTCACCGGAACCGTCGGGAAGGACGTTGGATCGGCCGTCGCCGCGCGGGCGGTGGCGGGCAGTCCGGCCTCCACGAGCGTCGCCTTCAGTGCCTCGCCGCCCTGGTACCAGCCGCCGTTCGCCTTGATGCCGAACATGTCCGAACCGGGAGCCAGGTACGTGACCGCTCCGGCAGGGGCGTACGGGTAGACGTCCTGGACGACCTGCTCGGCCGAGCCGCCGCCGGGAACCGTGTACGTGATCGTGTAGCGCGGCCCGAGGTCCCCTTTCGGCCGCTTCGCGAGCATGACGTTCGGCGAGGCGCCGAACATCGCGGGGAAGAAGCCGGAATCTCGCGTCAGGTCGCCGAGCGTTCCACCCTGCTCCACGTAGCCCGAAAAGGTGACGGCACCGATGCCGGGACCCTCGAGCGTCGCGGCGGTCGGGCCCTTGGCGAGCGCCGTGCCCGGCACGAGGAGTGCTGCGGCGAGCAGCGTGAGTGCAATTCGCTTCATGCCGTCTCTACACCGACGGCGCGCCGGAGGTTCCTAGGCGCCGGCCGCGGCGGGCGAGCGGACGAGCGCCTGCTCGAGGTCCTCGATGAGATCCGTCGCGGACTCGATCCCGACGGACAGCCGGATCAGGTTGCCGGGCACCGCGAAGGGCGCGTCCGCCGTGGAGGCGTGCGTCATCCGGGTCGGGTGCTCGATGAGGCTCTCGACTCCGCCGAGGCTCTCGGCGAGCTGGAAGACCTTCGTCCGGGCGACGAGGTCGACCGCCTCCTCCTCGGAAGGGGCGAGGAACGAGACCATGCCGCCGAAGTCGTCCATCTGGCGCGCCGCGATCTCGTGACCGGGATGGCCGGGCAGGCCCGGGTAGAGCACGCGCTCGACCATGGCGTGCGAGTCGAGGTACTCCGCGACCTTCCGGGCGTTCTCCGAGTGCTTCTGCATGCGGAGCGCCAGCGTCTTGACGCCGCGCAGCACGAGCCACGAGTCCATCGGCCCCGGAATCGCGCCGAGCGACTTCTGCAGGAAGTACAGGCGCTCGGCCACCGTGGGGTCGTTGGTGGCGACGAAGCCGCCGACCGTGTCCGAGTGGCCGCCGAGGTACTTCGTCGTCGAGTGGAGGACGATGTCGGCGCCGAGGTCGAGCGGACGCTGCAGGTACGGCGTCGCGAACGTGTTGTCGACGACGACCATCGCGCCCACCTCGTGCGCGGCCTTCGCCGCCGCCGCGATGTCGACGACGTTCAGGAGCGGGTTCGTCGGTGTCTCGAGCCAGACGATCCGCGTCTGCTCGTCGAGGTGGTCGGCGAGCGACGTGTTGATCGTGTCGACGTCCAGGAACTCGAACGAGTAGCCCTTCGGCTCGTAGACCTGCGTGAAGAGCCGGTAGACGCCGCCGTAGACGTCGTTGACCGAGACGACCTTCTCGCTCGGGTGGACGAGGTGCATCAGCGTCGTCGTCGCCCCGATCCCGGACGAGTACGCCGCCCCGAACTCGGCGTTCTCGAGCGAGGCGAGGCAGAGCTGGAGCGCGGTCCGCGTCGGGTTCGCGACGCGCGCGTAGTCGTAGCCCTTGTGGACGCCGACGGCGTCCTGCACGAACGTGGACGTCTGGTAGATCGGGACGGTGACGGAGCCCGTGGCCGGATCCGGGTCCTGGCCCTCGTGGATGGCCCTGGTCTCGAAGTCCATCTAGGTGCTGATGCTATCCGCGCCGAGCCAGGCGGCGAGCGACCGGAGCGGCTCGTCCAGCGCGACCTCCTGCTTGCCGGGCTCCCACCAGACGCCCGCGACGCGGAGCGTGCTCGTCTTGCGGTCGTAGACCGGCTCGATCCGGCCGACGAGGTCGTCGCCGCTGAGGATCGGGAGGACGTAGTAGCCGTACTCGCGCTTCCCCTTCGGGACGTACATCTCGAGGCGGTAGAAGAAACCCCAGATCGCGTCCGCCCGGGCGCGGTCGTGGACGAGGCGGTCGAAGGGGGAGAGGAACGTGACGCGCTGCCCGACGGGCCGTGAGTCGGCCTCGGGGTGAGCCAGCAGCCGCCCGCGCTCGAGCTTGACGCCGAGCGAGCGGAAGCGCCTCTCAGCGCGTGCGCGGCGCGCGGCGGAGGCCGGAACCGCCGCCGAGCTCGGGTACACGCGCTCGGCGAGGTCCCAGAGCCGGTGCGTCCCGTCCCGGCCGGCGACCGCGATGACGCCGCGCTGGTGCAGGAGCTCGAGCATCCACATCAGCTGGGCCCGCGTCCCCCACCAGACGGTTCGCTCGTGGAACTTGGCGTCCGTGTGCGCGAGCTCGCGCGAGGGCAGCGGTCCGCGCAGCTTCAGCTCGCGGAGGACGTAGCGGCGCAGCGCCGACTGCTCCTGCAGGAACTCCTTCGCCCACTGGTCGCGCTTGGTCGGGCCCCACCGCTCGCGCATCCGTGCCCGGATGAGCGGCAGATCCTCCTTCGGCCAGATGAACGCGTTCCACTCGTAGAGCTTCCGCTGCGCGAGCAGGCGGTCGAGCTCGGTGCGGTCGTACGGCCCGAGGCGGCTCCAGAGGACGAGGTACTGCGGCGGCGCCACCGTCGCGATCGGGTCGATCTGAAGGAAGCCGAGCTGCCGGATCGTGTCGAGGACGTTCGACGCCGAGCCGTCCAGGAGCTGCGCGCGGACGGCGATCCTCCGCGCCTCGTCTTGCGTAACCTCGACCCCGGTGGCGCCGCCCATCGACTTCGTACTCTCGCAACTTCCGCCGCCGCCCCGCCGGGTGCTCGAGGTGGGGTGCGGCGACGGCGAGCTCGCGCGTGCGCTCGACGCGGCCGGCTACGACGTCGTCGCGATCGACCCCGAGGCGCCCGAGGGCGAGCTCTTCCGCAGGACGACGATCGAGGCGTTCGAGGAGCCCGGCCGCTTCGACGCCGTCGTCGCGAGCCTGTCGCTCCATCACGTCCACGACCTCGGCGGCGTGCTGGACAAGCTCGTGCGCCTCTCGCCCGGGCCGCTCGTCGTCAACGAGTTCGCGTGGGACCGGTACGAGCCGATCACGCCGGAGTGGGAAGAGGAGCACGAGGGCCTCCACACCTACGGCGTCATGCGGGCGGAGCTCGACGCGCGCTTCGAGGAGCGGTTCTTCGAGTGGCGACCGTACCCCGTGGAGGGCAAGGATGTCCCGGGGCTCGGATTCCGCTACGCGGGCGTGCCGCTCGACTAGGCGCGCCAGGTGCGGGCGGCCTGCTCCGGGTCCGGCATCCCGCTCGCCTCGATCGCGGCCACGACCTCGGCCGTGTCGAACGGGATGCGGCGGAACTCGACCGTGACGCCGCCGTCGACGGTGAGCACTGCGTACTCGGCCGCGCGGTCGGCCTTCGGGTCCTTCTCGTCCTCCTGGAGGTGGTCGACGGGCAGCCCGACGCTGCCGGGATTCACGTAGTAGGCGTCGCCGAGCCGGCGCGCCCACTGCTGGTGGGTGTGGCCGCCGGCGAAGATCGTCGCGGCCTCGCTCTCGAACGCCGCCCGGAACTCGGCCTCCTCCATCCAGGGGCCGACGATCTCGTCGCGGGAGCGCGGCGTCCCGTGGAAGGCGAGCAGGCGCCGTCCGCCGCCGAGGCTCAGCTCGACCGTCGGCTCGAAGCTTCGGTGGAACGCCAGCTGGTCGTCCGAGAGCTGGGACTGCGACCAGCGGGCGCGCTCGACCTGCGCCTCGGTGACCTCCTCCTCGCCCGGGTCGAGCGTGAGCAGGAAGTGGTCGGAGTTGCCGTACACGGCCGGCGCGCCGAGCTCCCGCAGCAGGTCGAGCGACTCGCCCGGCTGAGGCCCGCCCTGCGCGTGGTCGCCGAGGCAGACGGCCTGGTCGACGCCGAGGCCGCGGAGGTCGTCGAGCATCGCGCGGAACGCGACCGCGTTGCCGTGCACGTCCGAGAAGAGCGCGACTCGCACTACCGGTTGTGCGCCAGGAACTCGAGGAGATCGGTGCGCGTGAGCACCCCGACGGGCCGGCCCTGCTTCGCGACGACGACGGCGTTCCGGTGCCCGGTCAGCGTCGAGAAGACCTGGTCGAGCGGATCCGTCGCGTCGATCGCGGCCAGCGGCGGCTGCATCGCGGCAGCGACGTCCTCGTGCAGCGCGTCGGGGTTCTTGAAGACCCGGTCGAGCAGGTCGCGGTCCTGCAGCGAGCCGATCACGTCCGCGAGCGACTCGACCTCGCCGTCGCGGATCACCGGCAGCTGCGAGATCGAGTAGCGCTGCATCAGGTCGATCGCCGCGCCGACCTTCTGGTTGGCCGCGATCGTGACCAGGTCGGGGATGTCGGGCTCCTCGGTCCGCTTCGAGCTGAGCACCTGCTCGACCGTCGGCTGCGGCGCCCGGCGCTCGAGGAAGCCGTGGTCGAGCATCCAGTTGTCGTCGTAGAACTTCGAGAGGTAGTTGCGGCCGCTGTCGGCGATCATCGTGAGGATCCGGTCGCCGGGGCCGAAGCGCTTGGCCACCTCGAGCATGGCCCAGACGGACGTCCCGCCGGACCCGCCTGAAAGCAACCCCTCCTCTCGCGCCAGCCGTCTCGCCGTGACGAACGAGTCCCGGTCGGACACGCGCACCCACTCGTCCACGACGTCCTTCGCCATCGTCCTCGGCCAGGTGTCCTTGCCGATCCCCTCGACGAGGTACGGGTGGATGTCCGAGTCCTCCATGGCCGTGTAGACCGACCCCTCGGGGTCGGCGCCGACGATGAGCATGTCGGGGTTCTGCTCCTTGAGGTAGCGGCCGGCGCCGGAGATCGTTCCGCCGGTGCCGACGGAGACGACGAAGGCGGCGATCTCGCCGCCCGTCTGCGCCCAGATCTCGGGGCCCGTGACCTCGTAGTGCGCGTCCGGGTTGGCCATGTTCGAGTACTGGTCCGGCTTGAAGGCGCCGGGGATCTCCTCGGCCAGGCGGTCGGAGACCGAGTAGTAGCTCTCGGGGGAGTCGGCGTCGACGGCGGTCGGGCAGATCACCACCTCGGCGCCGTAGGCGCGCAGCAGCGAGATCTTCTCCTGGCTCATCTTGTCGGGCATCACGAAGATGCAGCGGTAGCCCTTGATCGCCGCCGCGATGGCGAGGCCGACCCCGGTGTTGCCGGAGGTGGGCTCGACGATCGTGCCGCCGGGCTTGAGGTGCCCGTCGCGCTCGGCCGCCTCGATGAGCGGGAGGCCGATCCGGTCCTTCACCGACCCGCCGGGGTTCAGGTACTCGAGCTTCGCGAGCAGCTCGGGCCCGTCCGGCGGCGCGAGCTTCTGGAGCCGCACGATCGGCGTCCTGCCGACGAGCTCGAGCGCGGTCGGGAACTCCATCGCGCGGAAGCCTAGCCCTGGAGGAAGGCCAGAAGCTCGGGGTCGTAGCGCGCGATCAGGTCGAGCGACTCCCGCTCGAGGACGCCGCCCTCGAAGGTCCGGATGTGGCGGCGGACGTACGGGACGGTCTCGATCACCTGTGCGCCGATCCCGCCGCCGCGATCGTGGGCGGCGAAGACGACGTGCGGGACGTCGGCCATCACGAGCGCGCCGAGGCACATCGGGCAGGGCTCGACGGTCGTGTAGAGGACGCAGTCGGCATGGCGCGACCACGCGGCCTCGCCGCCCTCGTAGAGCGCTTCCAGCTCGGCGTGCGCGAGCTGCGTCCTCCGTTCGAGGTGCCGGTTCCGTCCCCGCGAGACGACCTCGCCGTCGAGGACGAGCACCGCGCCGATCGGCAGCTGCCCGGCCTCGCCGGCGGCCTCCGCCTCCGCCAGCGCCTCGCGCATGAAGCGCTCGTGGTCGCTCAATGGCGGAAGTGCCTTCGGTGCGTGAAGACCATGGCCCCGCCTGCCGCTTCCACTGCGCCGACGACCTCGTCGTCCCGCTTCGCGCCGCCCGGCTGGATGATCGCCGCGATGCCGGCGCCGAGCGCGGCCTCCGCGCCGTCGGCGAACGGGATGAAGGCGTCGGAGGCGAGCACGGCGCCCGCCAGATCGTGTCCGTGCTCCCTCGCCTTTTCGACGGCGATCCGCACCGAGTCGACCCGGCTCGTCTGGCCGCCACCGATTCCCAGTGTTTGCAGGTCTTTCGCGAGCACGATCGCGTTGGACGCCACGTGCTTCGCGACGCGCCAGGCGAAGAGCAGGTCGCCCCAGACCTCCTCGCTCGCCTCGCCGCAGACGAGCTCCATGCCGCTGCGGTCGTCGATCTCGCGGTCGCCGTCCTGCACGAGGAGACCGCCGATCACGCGCTTGTAGTCCCGCTCGCCGAGGTCGCCGCGCCGCCGCTCCCGGTCGAGCAGAATCCGTGTCGCCGGCTTCTGCCGCAAGGTCTCGAGCGCCTCGTCCTCGTACTCGGGCGCGATCACGAGCTCGATGAAGCGCTCGGCGAGCTCCCGTGCGAGGGCCGCGGTCACCGGCCGGTTCAGCGCGAGCACCATCCCGTAGGCGGAGACCGGATCGGCGTCGTGCGCATGCCGGAAGGCGTCCTCGAGCGACCGCGCGACGGCGACGCCGGCCGGGTTCGCGTGCTTGACGATCACCGCGGCCGGCAGCTGGAACTCGCCCAGCAGCCGCCGCGCGGCCGAGAGGTCGTTGAGGTTGTTGAACGACAGCTGCTTCCCGTGCAGCTGGTCGACGCGGGAGAGCAGGTGGCGCCGCGCGCCCTCCTCGGCGTAGTAGGCGCCGCGCTGGTGCGGGTTCTCGCCGTACGAGAGGTCGGCGACCTTCGCGAAGCTCGGGATGAAGCGGTCGGGGAAGGCCTCGCGGCCCATGAACCAGCTCGCGATCGCCGTCTCGTACGCGGCGGTGGTCGCGAACGCCTCCGCGGCCAGCCGGCGCCGCGTGTCCGGCGAGAGCCGCCCCGTCGTGCGGAGCTCCTCCAGGATCTCGCCGTAGCGGGCCGGGGTGCAGACCGGCGCGACGTGGGCGAAGTTCTTCGCGGCGGCGCGGAGCATCGACGGACCGCCGATGTCGATCATCTCGACGGCGTCGGCCTCGGTGACCCCGTGGCGGGCCGCGATCTGCGTGAAGGGGTAGAAGCCGACGCAGACGAGGTCGAACGGCTCGATGCCGTGCTCGTCGAGCGCAGCGAGGTCGTCCGGATGGTCCCGCCGAGCCAGGATCGCCGCGTGGATGCGCGGGTGCAGCGTCTTGACCCGCCCGCCGAGCATCTCAGGGATCTCGGTCAGCTCCTCCACCGGCGTCGCGTGGATCCCGTGCTCGGCCAGGTGCTCGGCCGTGCCGCCGCTCGCGACCAGCTCGACGCCAAGGTCGCGGAGGCCCTGCGCGAACTCGACCAGCCCGGTCTTGTCCCAGGCGGAGAGGAGGGCGCGCTTCATCACTCGAGCAGGCTGCGAACGGTATCCGGCAGCAGACGGTGCTCGACCGCCTGGACGCGGGCGCGGAGCGTGTCGGCCGTGTCGCCGGCGAGCACCGGCACCGGCTCGGCCACGATGACGGCGCCGGTGTCGACCCCCTCGTCGACGTAGTGCACGGTCGCGGCGGTCTCGGACACGCCGGCGGCGAGCACGTCCTCGATCGGATGCGCCCCGGGGAAGTCGGGCAGCGGCGCCGCGTGCGTGTTCACGATCCGGCCCTCGAACCGGTCCAGGAACGTCGTGCGCAGGAGGTGCATGTACCCGGCGCAGACCACGAACCGCGTGCCCTGCTCCTCCATCCAGCGCCCCATCGCCTCGTCCCGCTCCTCGCGCGTCGCATACTCCTCGAGCGGAAAGGCTTGTGTTGCAACACCCGCCCTCCTCGCTCGCTCCAGCGCGGGAGCCTCGAGCTTGTTCGA
>DATBMH010000019.1:0-43397 GCA_036554945.1 Gaiellaceae bacterium
GGGGGTCGGCGGGAGCGACGGTCTGCCGTACCTGGCCATCCTCGGCGTGGGGCTGCTGATGATCGCCGCGGTTGCGGTGATCTACTTCCTCACCCGCCGCGTGCGCGTTCGGGCTCCGGCCCCGACGCACTAGCGCCTTTCCGGTCTGGGTGGCCTTTTCACGGCCACCCAGACCAAATTTCCTAACCTCGAACTCCCCCAAAGGGGGAGAACAGGGCCTCTCGCAGCGCCGACGATGAGCGGGTACGCGACTACGGAGGCACTGCGGAATGGCCCAGACCGAACTCCACGTCCTCGAGGACACCGAGCTCGAGAAGATCGAGCGGTGGCGCGCCGAGGAGCTGGAGCGAGCCGGGTACGGGAACCGCTCTGCCGGGCGGCTTGCGGCACGCCACGACATCGATCTGCATCGTGCCGTCGAGCTCCTCGACCAGGGCTGTCCCCCCGAGCTCGCCGTCAAGATCCTGCTCTAGGCCGAAGCTGACCTAGACATGTCCCAGTGACTGTCACTGGGACGTGCCCTGCGCGGACGCGTGTGGTGACGTCGTTGCGCGGTCGGCTGTGCTCGGACCCGCCGCTCGGGCCAGGTCCGAGTGACTGTCACTCGGACGCGGCTTGCGCGGACGGGCAGAATGCCTGCCCGTGATCGCGACGATCCCCTCCCCGTCGAGCGGCTTCTTCGAGCTCGGACCGCTCGACATCCACATGTACGGCCTGATGCTGCTGCTGGCGATCGCCGTCTGCATCGTCGTCACCGGCCTGCGCTGGACGAAGAACCCCGAGGGCGGGGACTGGGACCTCCTGCTGCGCATCGCGGTCTGGGGCGTCGCCGCCGGCATCGTCGGCGCCCGGCTCTACCACGTGCTGACGAGCTGGTCGGAGGTGCCCGACCCGAAGTGGCAGGGCGTCTTCATGGTCTGGAAAGGCGGCCTCGGCGTCTGGGGCGGGATCCTGCTCGGGACGGTCGTCGGCTACATCATCTGCAGGCGCGCCGGCAAGAACCCGCTCGTCCTGATGGACGCGGCTGCGCCGGGCCTGATGCTCGCGCACGGGATCGGACGTTTCGGCAACTGGTGGAACCAGGAGCTCTTCGGCAAGCCCACCGACCGGCCGTGGGGCCTCGAGATCGACCCCGAGAACCGGCCGTTCGACTACGCGGCGTCCGAGACCTTCCACCCGACCTTCCTCTACGAGTTCGTCTACGTCACGCTCGCGGCGGTGCTGCTGCTCGTCCTGGACCGCTTCATCCGCTTCCGGCCGCCCGCGCTCTTCGCGCTCTACGTCTCGCTCTACACGTTCGGCCGCTTCTTCGAAGAGATGCTGCGGATCGACCCGTCGCACGAGCTGGGCCCGTGGCGCCTGAACGCCTGGGTCTCGCTCGTCGTCTTCCTCGTCTCGACCGCGTTCTTCGTCTACTGGCAGCTGCTCCGCGGGCGCGGCCGCCCGCGACGCCGCGAGCGGGCGCGCGAGGCGCCGAAGGGCGCGCCGGCGATGGCGATCCCGAAGGGCCGCGTCCGACCTCCCCGCTAGCTTCCGGCCACGATGGCGATGCCGGTCCGCGAGCTCGAGCTCGACCTCGAGGCGTTCGAGGGTCCCTTCGACCTCCTGCTGGCGCTCGTCCTCCGCGAGGAGCTCGACCTGGGCGAGGTCGACGTCGCCGGGATCGTCCTCGCCTTCCTCGAGCGGCTGGCCGAGCGGGAGGAGCTCGACCTCGACGCCTGTGGCGAATTCCTCGTCCTGGTCGCCGCGCTGCTCGAGCTGAAGGCCCGCGCGCTGCTGACGGGCGAGGAGGGCGACCTCGAGGATCTCGACCCGGCCGAGGCGGCCGAGGAGCTCGCGAGGCGCCTGGCGGAGTACCGCCGGATCAAGGAGGCCGCCGCCTGGCTCGTCGAGCGGCTCGACGAGGAGAGCGACCGCTACTACCGGGTCGGGCCCGCGCCGCTCGCGCCGGTCGTCGAGCGGCGGCTCGCCCCGCAGGACCCGGCCGAGCTGGCCAAGGCGCTTCGGGTCCTCACTGCCGAGCCGCCGGCGGTGTCGCTCGCGCACCTGGAGCTCCGCTTCCCGCCCGTGGAGCAGTTCCTGGGCCGGTTCCGCGCGCTGCTGGCCCGCAGGACCCGGTTCGACTTCGACACCGAAGTGGAGCAGCTCACGCGCGTCGAGCAGGCCGTCGCCTTCCTGGCCCTGCTCGAGCTGCGGAAGGCCGGCGAGATCGAGCTCTCCCAGGCCGCGCCGTTCGCGCCCATCCGCGTACAGAGGAACGCCGAGCCCCAAACGGAAAGGACAGGGACATGGACCGCCCGCTCCGCCTAGTCGCCGCCAACCCGCTCGACCGCCTTGCGCGGACGCTGGAGGCCCTGTTGGTCGTCGCCTCCCAGCCGCTCTCGACCGAGGAGCTCGCGGAGGCCTGCGCGGAGGACCCGGAGCGCGTCGACCTGGCGCTCGCTCATCTCGGCGAGCGGTTCCAGGAGGGGCGCAGCGGGATCATCCTCGAGCGGGTCGCCGGCGGGTGGGCGTTCCGCGCCTCCCGCGGGGCCGCGGATGCCTGCAGCAGGCTCTTCGAGCGCCCCGTCGAGCGCGGTCTCTCGCAGGCCGCGATGGAGACGCTCGCCGTCGTCGCCTACCTCGGGCCCTGTTCGCGCCCGGAGATCGCGCGGCTGCGGGGAGTCGCCGTCGACTCGGTCGTCGCCGGCCTCGTCGAGCGCGGTTTGATCGCCGAGGCGGGACGCGAGGACGGCGGGGCCGTCCGCTACCGCACGACGCCGCTGTTCGAGCGCGTCTTCGGGCTCGAGAGCCTCTCGGTGCTGCCGCGGCTGGACGACCTCGGCGAGACGGACGACATCCGCGCCAGGCTCGAAGAGCTCGCCGAGAAGCGGCCTGCGTAGCTTGGCCTAGCATGGCCCGGTGGCCGAGGCCCCGGCGATCGAGACGCGTGGCCTGTCGAAGACGTACGCGAGCGGCGTGCGGGCGCTGGTCGACCTCGACCTCAGGGTCGAGCCGGGCGAGGTCTTCGGCTACCTCGGCCCGAACGGCGCGGGCAAGAGCACGACGATCCGGCTGCTGGTCGACCTGATCCGCCCGACCGCCGGTCAGGCATCGATCGCCGGCAGTGACACGAGCACCGTCGAGGCGCGGCGCGCCGTCGGCTACCTCCCGGGCGACCTTCGCCTGAACGACAAGCTCAGCGGCCGGGCGCAGCTCGACTCGCTTGCACGCCTGCGCGGGGGCCACGACCCGGCCCTGCTGGACGAGCTCGTCCAGCGCTTCGAATGCATCCTCGACCGGCCGATCCACGAGCTCTCGAAAGGCAACCGCCAGAAGCTCGGGATCGTCCAGGCGTTCATGCACCGCCCGCAGGTGCTGATCCTCGACGAGCCGACCGGCGGGCTCGACCCGCTCGTCCAGGAGGCCTTCCGGCACCTGGCGCGCGAGACCGCCGCCGACGGGCACACCGTCTTCCTCTCCTCACACTCGCTCGAGGAGGTGCAGCGGATCGCCGACCGCGTCGGGATCATCAGAGCCGGCCGGCTGATCGACGTCGACTCGGTCGCGTCGCTCCGGGAGCGCTCCCTGCGCCGCGTGACGATCCGGTTCGCCGAGCCCGTGGATCCGTCCGCCTTCGAGGCGCTCGACGGCGTCAGGCTGCAGAGCTCCGAGGACGGCTTGGTGCAGCTCTCGGCGCCGGAGACCGCGATGGACGGGATCGTGAAGGCGGCTGCCCGCAGCCGGGTCCTGGACTTCGTTGCGGAGCCTGCGGATCTCGAGGAGATCTTCCTCGAGCTCTACCGGGAGAACGATGGGCGCGATTGAGCTCACCCGTCGAGGCCTGCTCGACCGCACGCGGGCCCTGCTCGCGTGGAGCATCGGCGTCGTCGCCTACGTCGCCCTGCTCGCGGCGACGTTCCCCTCACTCGAAGGCTCGGACGAGTTCGACGAGCTCGTCGAGGACTACCCAGCCGCACTGAAGGATCTCTTCGGCCTCTCGGACGTCTCGCTGACGACCGGGCCCGGCTACATGGACACGGAGCTCTTCAACCTGATGCTTCCGCTGCTCGTCCTCGTGCTCGCGATCGGGGCCGGCAGCCGCACGCTGGCCGGTGAGGAGGAGGCCGGACGGCTCGAGCTGCTGCTCGCCTACCCGCTGCGCCGGCGCAGCGCCGTCCTCACGAAGGGGGTCGCCGTCGCGGTCGAGGTCGCGATCGTCTCCGCGGTCGCCTTCGGCGCGCTGGCCGCCTTCGACGGGCTCGTCGGGCTCGACCTCAGCCTGGAGCGCCTCGCAGGCGGGATCCTCGGCCTGGGGCTCCACGGAGTGCTCTACGCGTGGCTGGCGATCGCCGTCGCCGCGGCGCGACCGGGGCGCGGCCTCGCGATCGCGATCCCCGCCGGGGTGGCGGCGGCCGGCTACCTGATCAACGGCCTGCAGGAGCTCGCGTCGTGGCTCGAGCCCTTCCGGTTCGTCTCGAGCTTCTGGTGGATCGGACAGTCGCCGCTCTCGCACGGCGTCGACTACGAGCGGTTCGTGCTGGTCGCCGCCGCCGCCCTCGTCGCGCTCGCCGCGGGCTCGCTCCTCCTGGAGCGCCGCGACCTCGAAGCGCCCTAAGGCAGCAGGCGGTAGAACCGCCAGAAGTCGTGCTCGATCGGCAAAACCTCGACGCTGCCGAAGCCTGCGTCCTCCGCGTACCGCCGGAAGGTCGATTCGCGCATCGCGGTGCCCGTCTCGGCGGAGGGCTGCTCGACGCGCCCGACCGGGAGGCAGTGGAGGATCGACCAGCCGTACATCACGCGCTCCACGTCGTCGCCCGGCGCCGTGAACTCGTCCGCGACCTTCTCGTCGGCGACGAGCGCCACGCCGCCGTCGGCCAGCATCCCGCGGATCGCGGAGAGCGCCTCGACCGGCTTCGCCATGTCGTGGACCGCCTCGAAGACGGTCACGAGGTCGTAGCGGTGCGCGAGCGCCGGGTCGGCGGCGTCGCGCACCTGGAAGTCGACGCGCTCGCCGACCCCTTCCGTGGCGGCCGCCGAGCGGGCGAGCATGATCGACGCGGGGTCGAGGTCGATCCCGTCCACCTGCGCGGCGGGGTACGCCTTCGCGATCGCGATGCTCGACCAGCCGGTCCCGCACGCGACGTCGGCGACCCGCGCCGAGCCGGAGCGGAGCCGCTCGTCGACGTCGCGCATCGCCGGGAGCCACTCGGACGCGAGCAGGTTCACGTACTGCGTCCGGTTCATGTCGCCCTGGCCCTCGACGAAGTCCGCCGGATAGTCCGCGTACGGCACGCCCGCGCCGCTGCGAAACGCCGCCAGCACCTGGGGCAGCGGCTCGACCATCCCAACCATCATCCGCGCGAATGCCGCCATGTAGTTGACGCTGTCGCGGTCGAGGAGGACTTCGTCGTGGCCCGGCGGGATGCTGTAACGGCGCTCGCCCTCGTCTTCGACCTCGAGGACGCCGCCGACGGCCTGATGCTCGAGCCACTCGCGCACGTAACGCTCGTCGCAGCCGGCGGCCGCCGCAACCTCGGCCGGTGTCGCGGCGCCGCTCGCCAGTGCGGCATAGAGCCCGAGCCGATCGCCGATGTAGACGGCGTAGATGTCGTTGAAGCCGAGCACCGCGCCGAACAGCCGCTCGACGAGGGCGTCGCGCGCTTCCGCGCTCATGCGGCGACTCTAAAGCGCGGCGGCGATTTCTCCTAGTGCGGCAACGACGTCCAGATCGTCGTGGACGACATGCTGGAGCATGACGCGCTCGACCCCCTGCGCCTCGAACTCCCGGAGGCCGTCGACGAGGTCGACGGGACCGCCTGCGAGCCCCCGTTGCCGAAGCTCCTCGTACCACTCGTCGGCCGAGCCGGCGTTCGGAAAGACCTCCACGAAGCGCCCGGCGTGGTCCCGGCCCAGCACGAACGGGGTCATCACCGAGAACGGGAGGGAGGCGGGGTCGCGGCCGTGGCGCTCGCACGCCTCGTCGAGCTTCCTGCGCCTGCGGCCGGCCTCCTCCGGCCCGACGCCGTAGGTGTTGTACTCGTCCGCGAACCGCACGGCGGGGTCGGCCGTGCCGCGGGCTGCGCTGCCGCCGACGATCAGCGGGGGCCTCGGCTGCTGGACGACGAGCGGGTCCTCGCGCAGTTGCCGCTCGACCTGCTCGAGATGCTCGGCGAGCAGCCGTACGCGCTCCGCCGTCTCCGGGAAGGGGATGCCGAAGCGCTCGTGCTCGTCCTCCATCCAACCCGCGCCCATGCCGACCTCGATCCGGCCGCCCGAGAGCTGGTCGATCGTGGCGGCCGCCTTGGCGACGACGGCCGGGTGGCGAAAGGTGACCGGCGAGACGAGCGTGCCGAGCCGCAGCCGCTCGGTCCGGGCGGCGAGGGCGCCGAGCAGCGTCCACGCGTCGGTCGCGACGCGAGCGGGATCGGTCTGCGAGAGGTAGTGGTCGGAGCGGAACAGCGAGTCGATCCCATGCCGCTCGCAGGCCTCCGCGAGCGCCAGCCACTGCTCCCAGGAGACGCCCTCCTGGCCCTCGACCATCAGTGCGATGCGCATCTAGCCCAGCGGCGCGGCGAAGAACCAGAGGTGGCCTTCGGGGTCCTTAGCGGCATACCGGCGGTCGCCGTACTCCTGATCCGTCGGCTCTTCGACGATCTCGGCGCCGGCGGTCCGCGCGCGCTCGTAGTGCGCGTCCACGTCGTCGACGTAGACGTGGACGAGGGCGGTGTGGTGGTCGGCGTTCCGCGGGTTGCGGTAGTCCCCGCCGGGCTGCCCGAGCATCACCGGATCGTCGCCGAGGCGAAGCTCGGCGTGCGCCACGACATCCCCCTCGTCCATCCGCACGACCTGCTCGAAGCCGAACGCCGAGGTCAGGAAGTCGATCGCTGCGGCGCCGTCCTCGTAGAGCAGGTAGGGCGCGATCCGCGACACGGTGCAACCTTACCCGGGTGCGCCTGAATGCCTACCTGGCCAGGGCCGGCGTCGCGTCGCGGCGGAAGGCCGACGACCTGATCCGGGCCGGTCGGGTGTCGGTCAACGGCGAGCCCGGCCAGCTGAACACGTTCGTCGAGAGCGGCGACCGTGTGGAGGTCGACGGCGAGCCGGTCGCGCCGCAGCGGCTCGCGTACGTCCTCCTGCACAAGCCCGCCGGGGTCGTCACGACCGCGAGCGACCCGCAGGGACGGCCGACCGTGGTCGGGCTCGTCGACCACGAGTCGCGCGTCGTCCCCGTCGGGAGGCTCGACGCCGACACGACCGGCGTCCTCCTGCTCACGAACGACGGCGAGCTCGCGCACCGGCTCGCCCACCCGAAGTACGAGGTGGAGAAGGTCTACGAGGCGGAGGTCGAGGGGGAGCCCTCGGCGGGGGTGCTGCGCCGGCTGGCCGAGGGGGTGGAGCTGGAGGACGGCGTGACCGCGCCGGCGCGCGCACGCCTGCTCGCGCCGTCGCGGGTCGAGCTCTCGCTCCACGAGGGGCGCAACCGGCAGGTCAAGCGGATGCTCGAGGCGGTCGGACATCCGGTGCTCAGCCTGCACCGGAGCCGATACGCCGGCCTCACCGTGGACGGCGTCGAGCCGGGCGAGTGGCGGGAGCTCGCCGAGGCCGAGGTCGCCGCGTTACGCTCGTCGTCGTGATCGTCGACAGCGCCGTCTACGTCAACGGCCACCGGTTCGCCGGCGAGATCTCGCTCGATCAGACCTACGAGGCCAGCCGCAAGCCCGGCTGCTTCGCGTGGATCGGCCTCCACGAGCCGACCGAGGAGGAGTTCGACGCGGTGCGCCGCGAGTTCGAGCTGCACGAGCTCGCCGTCGAGGACGCGATCAAGGCGCACCAGCGGCCGAAGCTCGAGCTCTACGGCGACATCCTCTTCCTCGTCCTCAAGACGGCGAGGTACACGGACGACGGGGTCGAGTTCGGCGAGATCCTCGCGTTCGTCGGCGACGGGTTCATCGTCTCCGTCCGCCACGGCGACTTCGAGCTGCACGGGGTGAGGGTCGAGCTGGAGAAGCGGCCGGATCTCCTGTCGCACGGCCCGCTCGCGGCGCTCTACGGCATCGTCGACCGGGTCGTGGACGCTTACCTGCCCGTGATCGACGAGCTGGACTCCGACATCCGCGAGGTCGAGATCCAGGTGTTCTCACCGGATCGCGACAACCCGGCGGCGCGGATCTACGGCCTCAACCGGACCGTGCTGCAGCTCCACCAGGCCGTCTCGCCGCTGTTTCCCGTCGTCGACGGGCTCGCCGGCGGGGTGCAGGGCCACGTCCCCGAGGCGATGCGCCCGTACTTCCGCGACGTCCGCGACCACCTGTTCCGCGTCGCCGGACGGATCCACGAGTTCCGCGACCTGCTCACGAACGTCCTCACCGCGAACATGAGCCAGGCGAGCTTCCGGCAGAACGAGGACGTCCGGAAGATCTCGGCCTGGGCGGCGATCGTCGCCGTCCCGACCCTGATCACCGGGATCTACGGCATGAACTTCGAGCACATGCCGGAGCTGACCTGGCGGGTCGGCTACCCGCTCGCGCTCGGCACCATGGCGGCCATCTGCCTCGCGCTGTACGCGCAGTTCAGGAAGTCCGGCTGGCTCTGACGAACCCCATGCGCTCGTACATCTGCTCGAGCGTCGGGGCCGACTCCTCGCGCGCTTTGTCCGCGCCCTGCGCCAGCAGCCGGTGGAGCTCGGCGTCGTCCGAGCGGAGCGCGTTGTAGCGCTCCTGGA
This sequence comes from Gaiellaceae bacterium, assembly GCA_036554945.1. Lineage (GTDB taxonomy): Bacteria > Actinomycetota > Thermoleophilia > Gaiellales > Gaiellaceae > JACDAN01. The sequence goes on from DATBMH010000019.1 coordinate 8,705, forward strand.
TCGGGACGACGACCTCCACGACCGCCTCGGCCACGTCTGACTTGAACTGGCCGTAGCCGGAGCCGTCGTAGCGGGACTCGATCGCTTCGGGCGTCTCGCCGGTCGCCACGGCCATGATGTCGATCAGGTTCGTGATCCCCGCCTTGTCGGGCCCGCGGCGGACGTCGGTCCCGGAGTCCGTGACCGCGCTCTTGACCTTCTTCCGCAGCGTGTCGGCGGGGTCGAGCAGCTGCAGGGTGCCCTGGGGCGTCCCGAGCGTGGTGGACATCTTCCGCTCCGGCTCCTGGAGGTCCATGATCCGCGCGCCGATCTCCGGGTAGCGTCCCTGCGGCAGCTTGAACGTCTCTCCGTAGCGCGAGTTGAAGCGCTCGGCGACGTTCCGCGACAGCTCGAGGTGCTGCCGCTGGTCGTCGCCGATCGGGACGATGTCGGTCTGGTACAGCAGGATGTCGCCGGCCATCAGCACCGGGTAGGTGAGGAGCCCCGCCGACACGAACTCCTGCTGGTCGGCCTTCTCCTTGAACTGCGTCATCCGGCGGAGCTCGCCGAAGCTCGCGACCGAGCCGAGCAGCCAGGCGGCCTCGGCGTGGGCGGTGACGTGGCTCTGGGCGAAGACGGTCGAGCGGTCGGGGTCGAGGCCGGTGGCGAAGAGCATCGCGGCGAGGTCGAGCGTCCGCTCGCGGAGGTCCTTCGGGTCGAAGTCGACGGTGATCGAGTGCAGGTCGACGATGCAGAAGAAGGCGTCGCCGAGCTCCTGCGTCGCGGCGTACTGGCGGAAGCCGCCGCTGTAGTTGCCGAAGTGCTTCGAGCCCGTCGGCTGGATGCCGGAGAAGATCCTCACCGGGTCGATTGTGCCAAGGCGCCGAGCGCGCTCCGGAGCGAGGCGACGTAGTCGTGCAACGCCTCCGGGCCCTGCTCGGAGACCTCGACGGCGCGGGAGCCGACGACGACGCCGTCCACGAGCTCCGCCGCCTGCGCGGCGTGCTCGGGCGTCGAGATGCCGAAGCCGGCGTAGAGGGGCAGCTCCGTGACGGCCCGCGTCCGCTCGACGAGGCCCGCGAGGGCGGGGGAGAGCGTGTCCCGCGCGCCGGTCGTCCCCGTCAGCGTCACCAGGTAGAGCCAGCCGTCGGTCTGCGCCGCGGCAACCCGGAGCCGCTCGTCCGTCGAGGTCGGGGCGACGAGCTGCACGCGCCGGAGCTCCGGGCGCTCGCCTGCGGGCATATCCGCGACGATCATGCTCGTCGCGCCCGCGGCACGCGCGTCGTCGGCGAACCGCTGATAGCCGTAGGCCTCCAGGAGCGAGGCGTAGGTCATCGGGATCAGCGGGACGTCCACGCGGCTCCGGGTCTCGGCGAGGCACTCCAGGCAGCGCGCGGTCCGCATCCCCTCGGCCAGCGCCTTCTCCGCGGCCCGGCGGATCACGGGCCCGTCGGCGAGCGGGTCCGAGAACGGGAAGCCGAGCTCGACGACGTCCGCGCCTGCGTCCACGGCCGCTTCCGCCAGCTCCGGCGTGTCCCGTCCGGCCATCAGGTAGACGACGAGCGTCGTCATCCCGTCACCTGGTCGAGGTCCTTGTCGCCTCGGCCGGAGAGGCAGAGGACGACCAGGTCGGCGTCGAGGTCGTCCACCCGTGCGAGCGCGTGCGCCGGCTCGAGGGCGGGGAGGATGCCCTCGGTCCGGGCGAGGCGGCGGAAGGCGTCCAGCGCCTCCTCGTCCGTCGCCTCGAGGTAGCTCGCGCGGCCCGAGTCACGGAGGAACGCGTGCTCGGGGCCGACCCCGGGGTAGTCGAGGCCGGCGGAGATCGACTCGGCGTCCAGCACCTGGCCGTCCTCGTCGGCGAGCAGCGACGAGCGGGCGCCGTGGAGGACGCCTGCCCGGCCCGAGCCGAGGCTCGCCGCGCCCGCGGCCTCGACGCCGACGAGCTGCACGTCGTCGTCGAGGAAGCCCGCGAAGAGGCCGATCGCGTTCGACCCGCCGCCCACGCAGGCGATCGCTGCGTCCGGCAGGCGTCCCTCGGCCTCGAGCACCTGTTCCCTGGCCTCCCGGCCGATCACCGCCTGCAGCTCGCGGACGAGCTCCGGGTACGGGTGCGGGCCGACGCACGAGCCGAGGAGGTAGTGCGTGGTCTCGACGTTGGCGATCCAGTCGCGGATCGCCTCGCTCGTCGCCTCGCGGAGGGTGCGCGTCCCGAACTCGACCGGGACGACCTCGGCGCCGAGGAGGTGCATCCGCTCGAGGTTGGGCCGCTGGCGGGCCATGTCCTCCGCGCCCATGTAGACGACGCACTCGAGCCCGAAGCGCGCGCACACCGTCGCCGTCGCGACGCCGTGCTGGCCGGCGCCCGTCTCGGCCACGATCCGGCGCTTGCCGAGCCGCCGGGCGAGGACGATCTGGCCGAGCGCGTTGTTCAGCTTGTGCGCGCCGGTGTGAAGGAGGTCCTCGCGCTTGAGGTACAAGCGCTTGTCCGGCGCGAAGCGCTCCGCCCGCGTGAGCGGCGTCGGCCTCCCGCCGAACGAGCGGCGCAGGTCGTCCAGCTCGACCTCGAACGCCGGGTCCGCCTTCGCCTCGTTCCACGCCTGCTCGAGCTCGTCGAGCGCCGGGATCAGCGTCTCCGGGACGAACCGCCCGCCGTAGGCGCCGTAGGTCAGCACCGCGCCGCCTCCACGAAGGCACGGACGCGTTCGTGGTCCTTGATCCCCGGCTCGACCTCGAGGCTCGAGCTGGCGTCGACCGCCCACGGCCGGACGGTCTCGATCGCCTCGGCGACGTTCTCCGGCGAGAGGCCGCCTGCGAGGACGATGCGACCCTCCGCCGCCGCAGCGCGTGCGAGGTGATCGGGATCGCGCTCCTCCCACGGCTGGTCGAGGACCGTGGCGACGTTCCGGCCGTCTCGGAGCAGCGAGCCGTTGCGCGCGCGGTGGCCGTTCTCGCGGGCGTAGAGCTGGGTCAGGTCGGCGGTCGTCTCCTGCAGCTCGCCGACGAGGACCGCGACCGACAGCGCCGTCTCCGGAACGTCGAGGATGCGGTCGGCCTGGCGCGGGCTCTCCTCGGCCAGGATGAAGCCGGTCAGGTCGGCACCTGCCTCGACGGCGACGTCGACGTCCTCCTGGCGCGTGAGGCCGCAGACCTTGACGAGCGGCCGCCTGAGAAGCTCGCGGAGCTTCCCGGCCGGGTCGGCGGCCCGCATCAGCGTGCTGCCGACGAGCACCGCGTCCGCCCCGGCGAGCTCGGCGGTCGCGGCCTGAGCCGTGGACGCGATCGCGCTCTCGGCGATCACCACCCGGTCCTCGGGCGCCTGCGCCACGAGCTCGAGCTGGGCCTGGCGGTCGATCTCGAAGGTGCCGAGGTCTCTGGCGTTGATGCCGATCGGGTCGGCGCCGAGCGCCACGGCCCGGGCGAGCTCGTCCGCGTCGTGCGCCTCGACGAGCGCGTCGAGCCCGAGGCGCCGCGCGACGTCCAGCAGCTCGGCGGCGGCCCGGTCGTCGAGGTCGCGAAGCAGGAGCAGGACGGCGTCGGCGCCCGCCTCCTCGAGCTCCACGAGCTGCCGCTCCTCGCGGAAGAAGCCCTTGGCGAGCAGCGGGCTGCGCGTCGCCGCTCGTGCGGCTCGGAGATCGGCCACGGAGCCGGCGAAGCGCTCGTCGACGAGGATCGAGACGGCCGCGGCGCCGGCGCGCTCGAAGCCCCTCGCCAGCGCTGCCGGGTCGGCGTCGGGTCGCAGGTCGCCGGCGGATGGCGATCGCCGCTTCACCTCGGCGATCCCGGCCAGGCCCGGCCCCGCCAGCGCGTCCCGGAAGCGGCCCATCAGGCGACCGCCTCGGTGCGCGAGAACGCGATCAGCGCTTCGAGGCGCTCGCCGGCGGCGCCGGAGTCGATCGCCTCCCGGGCGACGCCCAGGCCCTCCTGGAGGTCCTTGGCGTGCCCGGCCGCGGCGATCGCACCGGCGGCGTTGAGCAGGACGGCGTGTCGGCGGCCGCCGTCCGCGCCGGCGAAGATCTCGCGGATCGTCCTGGCGTTGTCCGCCGGCTCGCCGCCGCGCAGGTCGTCCGGCGAGCAGCGAGGGAGGCCGAGCTCGAGCGGGTCGATCTCGCGGCGCCGGACCTTCCCGTCCGCGACCTCGCAGACGAGGTTCGGGCCGGCCGGCGACAGCTCGTCGACGCCGCCCGCGCCGTGGACGACGAACGCACGGGTGGCCCCGAGTGCGAGCAGGACGTCGGCGATCGTCGGCACCAGCTCGGGCGCGTAGACCCCGACCACCTGGGCGCGGGCTCCGGCCGGGTTCGTCAGCGGCCCGAGGACGTTGAAGACCGTGCGGGCTGCCAGCTCTCTCCGCACGGGCGCCGCGTGACGCATCGCCGGGTGGTGCGTGGGCGCGAAGAGGAACCCGAAGCCGAGCTCGTCGATGGAGCGTTCGATGCGCTCCGGCTCCAGCTCGAGCGAGAAGCCGAGCGCCTCGAGAACGTCGGCCGAGCCCGACGACGAGGACACCGCGCGATTGCCGTGCTTCGCGACGCCTGCGCCGGCGGCGGCGGCCACGAGCGCCGCGGCCGTCGAGATGTTGAACGTGCGGGCGCCGTCGCCGCCCGTCCCCGCGGTGTCGACGAGGTCTCCGCGGCTGGGCTTTACGGCGAGCACGTGCGCCCGCATGGCCTCGGCGCACCCGGCGATCTCGTCGGCGGTCTCGCCCTTCAGCCGGAGCGCGACGAGGAACCCGCCGATCTGGGCGGGCGTCGCCTCGCCGGCCATGATCGTCCCCATGACGGCGCGCGCCTCGTCCCGGTCGAGGTCTTGACCGTCGAGCAGCCGAGAGAGCGCGTCTTGAATCACGCGGCCTCCAGGAAGTTCCGCCCGAGCTCCGGGCCGGTCGGGGTCAGCACCGACTCCGGGTGGAACTGGACGCCGTGGATCGGGAGCGTCCGGTGCCGCACGGCCATGATCTCGCCGTCCGGCGCCGTGGCGCAGACCTCGAGCTCGTCCGGGATCCGGGTCGCCGCGAGCGAGTGGTAGCGGCCGGCCTCGAAGCCGTCGGGCAGGCCGCGGAAGATTCCCTCACCGTCGTGCTGCACCGTCGTCGCCTTGCCGTGGACGAGCTCCCGCGCCGCGCCGATCTCGCCGCCGAAGGCCACCACGATCGCCTGGTGCCCCAGGCAGACCCCGAGCGTCGGCGTGGTCGGCGCCAGCCGCGAGACGATCTCGACGGTGGCGCCGGACGACTCCGGCCGGCCGGGGCCGGGGGAGATGACGAGGTGGGACGGCGCGAGGCTCTCCGCCTCGTCCGCGTCGAGCTCGTCGTTCCGCCGCACGACGACCTCCGTGCCGAGCTCGCCGAAGAGGTGCGCGAGGTTGAACGTGAAGCTGTCGTAGTTGTCGATCAACAGGATCATCCGCGCGCCTCCGCGAGGCGGATCGCGGTCTCGAGCGCCGCGAGCTTCTGTCGGCACTCCTCCTGCTCGAGCTTCGGGTCCGAGTCGGCGACGATCCCCGCACCGGCCTGGAGGAGCGCGACGCCGTCCTGGAGGACGATCGTCCTGATCGCGATGCACGTGTCGAGCGCCTCGCCCGGCAGCGCGTAGCCGACCGCGCCGGCGTACGTGCCGCGCCGGTAGCCCTCGAGCTCGGAGATCAGCTGCATCGCGCGCACCTTCGGCGCGCCGGAGACGGTCCCGGCGGGGAAGCACGCGCGGAGGAGGTCGAAGTGGCTCGCGCCCTCGTCGAGCTCGCCGGCGACCTCGGACACGAGGTGCGTCACGTGGGAGAAGCGCTCGGGCTCCAGGAATCGCTCGACGCGCACCGAGCCCGGCGTGCAGACGCGGGAGAGGTCGTTCCGCCCGAGATCGACGAGCATCACGTGCTCGGCCCGGTCCTTCTCGGACTCCAGCAGCCGCTCGGCGTCGCCGTCGCCGGGATGCGTCGTCCCGGCGATCGGGTTCAGCGACGCGACCCGGCCCTCGGCCTTGACGAGGGTCTCCGGCGAGGAGCCGATCAGCGCGAGGCCGTCCAGCTCGAGCAGGAAGAGGTACGGCGACGGGTTGACCCGGCGGAGCGAGCGGTAGAGCTCGAGCGCGCTGGCGGACGTCGGCCGCTCCGCCCGCTGCGAGAGCACGATCTGGAACGCGTCGCCCGCGCGGATGGAGCGCTTCGCGTGCGCGACGCCGAGCTCGTAGTCGTGCGCCGAAGGGAAGCGGCGGGTCTGGCCGGACGAGCCGGAGCCGTCGGGAAGCGGCGGCATCGCGCCGGCGAGGAGCTCGGTCACCTCGTCCGGGCTCCCGCACAGCACCTCGGCCATCCCGCGCGCGTGGTCGAACCGGACGAGGGTGTCCGCGACGACGAAGCGGCTCTCCGGGAAGTCCCGGCCGGCGTCCGGAAGCTGGACGGTCGGCTCGAGTTTCGCGGCGTAGTCGTACGAGAGGTAGCCGACGACGGGTGCGCCGCAGGTTTCCGCCTCCTCGAACGACACGATCCGCGAACCGGCGCCGACGAAGGAGTGCTGGCCGAGGCGACCCTTCTCGACCGACTCGAGCAGGAAGCTGGCGCTCCCGGTCTCGCGCAGCCGGAGGTAGGCCCCGAGCGGGGTGATCAGGTCGGTGGCGATGACGGTCTGGACGATCATGGGTGCAACGAAAAAGACCCTCCGGCGGAAGGTCTCGTGAGCGGTACGGGTTGTGCCTAGGTCAGGTCAGGCAATGCTCCCGCACCGCTCGTGGCGCCAGGACCAGCCCCAGGTGCGGTATGCGGGAGACATCGGTCTCAGCGTACGACGGCGCAGCGGCAGGGTCAAGAGACCTCGCGCTTCGTGAGGTCGAGGATCGACCTGTAGATCTCCTCGAGCCCATCCTGCGAGAGCGGTCCGCGGTTGGCGCGGCTCATGTCGCGGAGCATCGCCTCCTCGCGGTCCGGGTCGACGAAGTCGAGACCCTTCGAGTCCTTGTACGCCTTCAGCCGGGCGACGAGCCTGAGGCGGGCGTTGACCGCCTCGATCAGCGCGCGGTCGTTGTCCGAGACCTGCTCGCGGAGCTGGCGGATGAACGGGTCGGCGCTCGGGTCGATGGCTGGCCTCGGGCCGGAGCCTACACTTGCCGCCATGGCCACCAACCACGCCTCGCCGGAGCTCCTGATCGTGATGGGCAGCGGCTCGACGCACGACCAGACCGAGCACGTGGTGGCACGGCTGCGGGAGGCCGGGGCCGACGCGCGGGTGACGCGTGGGCGCGAGGCGACGGTGATCGGCGCGATCGGCGAGCGGGAGACGCTGGCCGAGCTCCCGCTCGAGGGCTATCCCGGTGTGGAGCGTGTCCTGCCGATCCTCAAGCCCTACAAGCTGGTCGCCCGCGAGTTCTCGCCCGACCCGACCGTGATCGAGGTCGACGGCCGGAAGGTCGGCGACTCGTACTTCGGGCTGATCGCCGGCCCGTGCACGGTCGAGTCCCGCGAGCAGACCCTCGAGACGGCGCGCGCGGTCGCCGACGCCGGGGCGACCATGCTGCGCGGCGGCGCGTTCAAGCCGCGCACCTCCCCGTACACGTTCCAGGGGCTCGGGCTCGACGGGCTCGAGGTGCTGCGGGAGGCGCGCGAGGAGACGGGCCTGCCGATCGTCACCGAGCTGCTCGACCCGCGGCACGTCGAGGAGGTGCTCGACGTCGCGGACGTGATCCAGATCGGCGCGCGGAACATGCAGAACTTCCTGCTCCTCTCGGAGGTCGGGCGGATCGACAAGCCCGTGCTGCTCAAGCGCGGGCCGTCGGCGTCCGTCGAGGAGCTGCTCATGGCCGCGGAGTACGTGGCCAAGGAGGGGAACGAGCGGATCATCCTCTGCGAGCGCGGGATCAAGACGTTCGAGAGCTCGCTCCGGTACACGCTCGACCTCGGGTCGGTGGCGGTGCTGAAGGAGGAGACGCACCTGCCCGTCATCGTCGACCCGTCGCACGCGGCCGGGCGCCGTGCGCTGGTGCTGCCGCTGGCGCGGGCGGCGGCTGCGGTCGGCGCCGACGGGATCATCGTCGAGGCCCATCCCCGCCCGGAGGAGGCGCTCTGCGACGGCCCGCAGCAGCTTCCGGCGGCGGAGTTCGGGGAGTTCGCGCGGGAGGTCGCCGGGCTCGTCCAGCTGATGGGCAAGCAGCTCGGGTAAGTGCGGCTCGCCATCGTCGGCACCGGCCTGATCGGCGCGTCCGTCGGTCTGGCGGCGAAGCGGAGCGGGGCGACAGTCGTCGGGTACGACGCCGATCCGGCCACGGCCGAGGTGGCGGCGTCGCGCGGCGCGGTCGACTCGGTGGCCGGGGCGCTGTCGGAAGCGGTCGCCGACGCGGAGCTCGCGGTCGTCGCCGTGCCGGTGGGGCGTCTCCCCTCGGAGGTGCAGGCGGTGCTGGAGGCGAGCGGCGACGGGTGCACCGTCACCGACGTCGGGTCGACGAAGACGGCGGTGTGCGCGGCCGCCGCGGGCTCGCCGCGATTCATCGGCGGCCACCCGGTATGCGGGTCGGAGGCGCGCGGCCCGGAGCATGCGAACGCCGACCTGTTCGAGGGCGCCACGTGGTTCCTCGCGCCGCTCACGCAGAGCGAGCCCGATCGGTACCGGCTCGTCCACGGGTTCGTCGGCGGTCTCGGCGCGACGCCGGTCGCGGTCGATCCGGGCGCGCACGACCGGCTCGTCGCGCTGACGAGCCACCTGCCGCACGTGATGGCGAACGTCCTGGTGAACCAGGCCGGCGCGACGCGGATCGACGGACATGCGCCGCTGTCGGCGGCAGGCGGGTCGCTGCGGGACATGACCCGTGTGGCCGGCGCGAACCCGCGGATCTGGGTCGACATCTTCCTCGAGAACGCCGACGCGCTCCGCGACGCGCTCGCCGACCATCGCCGCGGCTTGGAGCAGGTGGAGGCGGCGCTCCAGGCGGGCGACGCCGGGTTCCTGGCCCGCTGGATCGGCGAGGCGGCGCTCAACCGCCACGGGATGATCTCGGCGGCCTACGGCGATCCCGGACAGCTGCACCGCCTTCGCATCCACGTTCCGGACCGGCCGGGCGTGCTCGCGGGGATCACGCAGGCGCTGGGCGCCGAGCGGATCAACATCGAGGACTTCGAGCTCCACCACCAGTCGCCGGAGCGCGGCGGGACGCTGGAGATCCTCGTGGCCGGCGAGCAGGAGGCCGAGCGTGGGGCCGCGCTGCTCGAGGCGCAGGGCTACGGGGTCTCGGTCCTGCCGGTCGTGGACGAGTGAGGATCGAGCCGGCGACGGCGATCGCCGGGCACATCGGCGTGCCGGGCGACAAGTCGATCTCGCACCGCAGCGTCCTCATCGGTGGGGTGTGCGAGGGCGAGACGCGCGTCGAGGGGTTCGGGCGCTCCGAGGACACGATGTCCACGGTCGGCGCGATGAGAGTGCTCGGGGTCGAGGTGGACGAGGAGGACGTCGACGTCCTCGTCGTGCGCGGCGTGGGCCTGCGCGGGTTGCGGTCGCCGGCGGAGCCCATCGACTGCGGGAACGCCGGAACGCTGATCAAGCTGCTGACCGGGCTCCTCGCCGGTCAGCGCGGCGAGTTCGTGCTCTCGGGCGACGAGTCGCTGCGGGGCCGGCCCGTGGAGGACCTGGCCGAGGCGCTGCGGGCGATGGGGGCGACCATCGAGACGACCGACCGGAAGCCGCCGCTGCGGATCGACGGCGCCGAGCTGCGCGGGGCCGAGCACCGACTGGCGCGGGCGAGCGCGCAGACGAAGTCCGCGCTGCTGCTCGCCGGGCTGCAGGCGGAGGGGCTGACGGTGGTTCACGAGCCGCAGTTCACGCGCGACCACACGGAGACGATGCTGCGGGCCGCCGGAGCGGCGGTTCGGCGCTCCGGCAGGACGGTGTCGGTCGAGCGCGCCGAGTCGCTCCGCCTCGACCGGGTCGACGTTCCCGGCGACATCTCGTCCGCCGCGCCGTTCATCGTGGCCGCCACGCTCGTGCCGGGCTCGGAGCTGACGCTCCACGGCGTCGGGGTCAACCCGTACCGGACCGGACTGCTCGACGTGCTGATCCGGATGGGCGCGCGGATCTCGATCTTCGACCGCCGCCGGGTCGGGGGCGAGGCGGTCGCGGATCTCGAGGTGCGCGCCGCGCCCCTCGTCGCGACGACGGTGCGCAAGGCGGAGGTGCCGCGGATGATCGACGAGCTGCCGCTGTTCGCGCTCGCCGCCGGGATGGCGCGCGGCGAGAGCATCGTCCGCGGCGCGTCGCAACTGCGCGAAAAGGAGACGGACCGCATCGAAACCGTGACAACTGTGCTCCGATCCCTTGGCGTGCGGATCCGCGCGAGCGAAGATGGCTTCAGGGTGAAGGGGGTCCCCACCCGCCCTAAGGGCGGGGGTGTGGTCCACAGCGGCGGCGATCACCGGATCGCGATGCTGGCTGCGGTGGCCGGGCTCGCGTCCCGCGACGGCGCCGAGCTCCAGGATCCGGAAAGCGTGGCAGTAAGCTTCCCCGGATTCTTCGACCTGCTCGACTCGGTGACCCAGCGATGATCGTGGCAATCGACGGGCCCGCCGGAGCCGGCAAGAGCACCGTCGCCCGCCGGCTGGCCGAGCGACTCGGCTTCCGGTATCTGGACACGGGCGCGATGTACCGGGCCGTCACCTGGCTCGCGCTCCAGCGTGCCCTCGACCTCGAGGACGGCCGCGCGCTCGGCGAGCTCGCGGAGGCGTACCCGGTCGACCTCGACGAGCAGGGCTCGGTCCGGATCGCGGAGACGGACGTGACGGAGGAGATCCGCCAGGCGGAGATCGACCGCCTCGTCCCGATCGTGGCCCGCCACCCGGAGGTGCGGGCCGTCATGCGGCGTCGCCAGCGCGACCTCGCCGACCTGGGGAACGCCGTCATCGAGGGCCGCGACATCGGCACGGTCGTCGCGCCCGACGCGGACGTGAAGGTCTACCTCAACGCCAACGCGGAGATCCGCGCCCAGCGCCGTCAGGCCGAGCGGCCGGACATCGGCGGCGACGCGCTCGCGACCGACCTCCGGCTCCGCGACGAGAGCGACGCCGCCCGCATGCAGCCCGCCGACGACGCCGACTTGATCGACACGACGGACCTCGACGTGGACGACGTGGTCTCGCGGATCGAGTTGCTCGTCCGGGCGCGGGTCGCATGAACGGCACCGACCTCGCCTGGTGGGCCGGCCGCCTCACGATGGGGACGGCCGTGAAGGCCATGGCGCCGATGCGCGTCTACGGCGCGGAGCACATGCCGCGGGACGGCGGCGTCGTCCTCGCCTTCAACCACTTCTCGTGGCTGGACGTTCCGACCTTCGGCGCCGCGAGCCCGCGCAACGTGTACTTCCTCGCGAAGGCGGAGCTGCACGACATCCCCGTGGCCGGGCCCTTCATCCGCCTGTTCGGCACGTACGCGGTCCGGCGGGGCGAGTCCGACCGCGAGGCGGTCCGCCAGATGCGGCGGTGCGTGCGGGACGGCAACGCGCTCGGCCTCTTCGCCGAGGGCACGCGCCAGCGGACCGGCGTCCCGGGCGAGGTGAAGCCCGGCGCGGCGATGGTGGCGCTGCAGGAGCAGGTGCCGGTCGTGCCCGCCGCGGTCCACGGGACCCAGCACTGGCGGCCGGGCAGGTTCGACCCGGTCTCGGTCGCCTGGGGCCGCCCGTTCGTGTTCGACGGCCTGAAGGCGAACGGCAAGGGCTACCGGGAGGCGTCGGTCGAGCTCCAGCGCCGGATCCACACGCTCTGGCGCTTCCTGGTGGACGCGCACGCGCTCGGCCGACCGCAGCACGCCGTCCCACCCGCGTGAGCGAGCTTGCCGGGACCGCCGCGATCGTCGGCTTCCCCAACGTCGGCAAGTCGACGCTCGTGAACCGGCTCACGGCCACCCGCACGGCCGTCGTCCACGAGCAGCCAGGGGTGACGCGCGACCGCAAGGACATCGTCTGCGAGTGGAGCGGCCGGCGCTTCATCCTCATCGACACCGGCGGCGTCGACCTCGCGGACCGCTCGGAGATCACGCGGCAGATCGCGGAGCAGGCGCGGACGGCGATCGACGAGGCGGACCTCGTGCTCTTCGTCGTCGACGCCCAGTCGGGCGTGACGCCCGGCGACGAGGAGGTCGCCGAGCTCCTCCGCAAGTCCGACCGTCCCGTGCTGTTGATCGCGAACAAGGTCGACGACCCGACCCGCACCGACCAGATCCACGAGTTCCACCGGCTCGGCCTCGGCGAGCCCGTGCCGATCTCCGGGCTGCACGGCCACGGCACCGGCGACCTGCTCGACACGATCCTCGATCGGCTTCCCGGGGTCTCGAAGCGGCCGGAGATCTCCGATGAGGCGATCCGCGTGGCGATCCTCGGGCGGCCCAACGTCGGCAAGTCCAGCCTGCTGAACGCGCTCGTCGGGCAGGAGCGTGTGATCGTCTCCGACGTCCCGGGCACGACGCGGGACTCGATCGACACGGTCGTGCAGCGCGGCGAGCGGACGTTCGTCTTCGTCGACACCGCGGGGATCCGCCGCAAGCGCCGTCAGCGCCAGGGCATCGAGTACTACTCGGAGCTGCGGGCGCTCCAGGCCGCGGAGCGGGCGGACGTCGCCCTCGTCCTGATCGACGTCTCGGAGGGGCTGGTCGACCAGGACCTGACCGTCGCCGACATCGCGAGAAAGGCGCAGTGCGCGACCCAGATCGTCCTGTCCAAGTGGGACATCGCCCGGGTCGGGATCGAGGACGTCCGCGACCGGCTCGAGGCGCGCATCCGGCAGCGCCCGCCGATCGTGACGGTGTCCGCGACGACCGGCCGCGGGATCCACCGGCTCTTCGACCGGATCGAGCAGCTGTTCGAGAAGTACACGCTGAGGATCCCGACCGGCGAGCTCAACCGCTTCCTCGAGGAGCTGAAGTCGCAGCGCGAGCCGCCGTCCCGCCGCGGGAAGCGGCTGAACCTGCTCTACGGCACGCAGACGACGGTCCGGCCGCCACGTCTCCGGTTCTTCGTCAACGATCCGGGCCTGATCACGAGGGATTACGCCTACTGGGTGGAGAACAAGATCCGCGAGCGGTTCGATCTCCATGGCATCCCCGTGTCCATCGACTTCGTGAGGCGCAGTTGAACATCGCCGTCATCGGCGCCGGTGCCTGGGGGACCGTGTTCGGCGACGTCCTCCGCCACCGCGGGCACGACGTCGAGATCCTCGGCCGCGAGCGCGAGAACGGGACGGTCGCGTCGGCCGAGCTCGTCGTCATCGCCGTGCCCAGCCGCTCGTTCGGCGAGGTCGTCAAGGATCTCCCGGGGACGTCGCCCGTGCTCAGCCTGACGAAGGGCCTCGACCCGGCCACCGGCGGGCGGCTGACCGCGCTCGTCCGGCACCGGCCGGTCGCGGTGCTCTCGGGGCCGAACATCGCCGCCGAGATCGCCAAGGGACTGCCCACCGCCGCAGTGGTCGCGAGCCGCGACAAGGACCTCGCGGTCGAGCTGCAGCACGCGATCAACTCCTCGTCGTTCCGCGTGTACGTGAACGACGATCCGGCCGGAGTCGAGCTCGCCGCCGCTGCGAAGAACGTGATCGCCCTCGCGGCGGGCGCGATGGACGGCATGGCGCTCGGCACGAACGCGAAGGCCGCGCTGATCACGCTCGGGCTGGCCGACATGCGCACGCTCGGGACCGCGACCGGCGCGAAGGCCCAGACGTTTGCCGGCCTTGCGGGCACCGGCGACCTGCTGACGACCTGCTGGAGCCGACACAGCCGTAACCGGCGCGCGGGCGCGCTCATGGCGCGCGGCGCGACCGCGGAGGACGCCGTCCGCAAGCTCGGGACCGTCGAGGGCCTGACCACCGCGCCGATCCTCGACGACCTGGCCACGACGATCGGGATCGACCTCCCGATCACGCGGGCGATCCGGGAGGTGCTCGACGGCCGGTCGATCACGGAGGCGATCTCTGCCTTCATGAGCCGTCCCCCGACCGGGGAGTAGAGACGGCCGCGCTCGGACATACGATGAGAACCATGCGCGCGGCTCTCGTCGCCCTGGTCTCGGCCTTCGTCGTCGTCGCCTCCGGCTGCGGGGGCAGCGCCGCCGGGGTCGGCGCGGACAGCGCCGCCACGATGCTCAAGCCCGGCGCGCTCGTCTACTGGGAGACCGAGACCGACCCCGATTCCGCCCAGTGGAAGCAGGTCGAGGAGCTGCTGGGGCGCTTCCCCGACGGCGACAAGTGGGTCGCCGAGCTGCGCCGGTCGTTCGAGGGCGACACCGGGGTCACGTGGGACGAGGTCGAGGGCGCGCTCGGGCCCCGGCTCGGCGTCGCCGTCTACGCGCGGTCGACGGCGGACGTGGGCGTCGTGGGGCTGCTGAAGCCGGAAGACCCCGACGAGACGATCGCGCTCATCGAGCGCCTGAACCGGCAGGAGAGCGAGGCTCCGGTCGTCGCGCGCGCGGTCGACGGCTGGGTGGTCCTCTCCGACAAGCCGGGCTCGATCGACGCCGCGCTGAAGGGCGAGGGTGACGCGCTCGCGGACGGTGAGCAGTTCCAGGACGGGATGGAGCGGCTCCCCGACGATGCGCTCAGTCGCGTCTACGTCGACGTCTCCGCCGCGCTGGACGCCTTCGGCAGCGCCGACCCGCAGGTCAGGCAGTCGGTCCGGCTCCTCGGCCTCGACGCGCTGGACTTCGTCGGCGCCTGGGCGAAGGCCCGCGACGACGGCGTCGAGCTCGCGGGCTCGCTGACCGGCGAGGCCGCCGACAGGCTGCTCGGCGCCGGCGAGAACTACTCCTCGAAGCTGCTCGGCCTCGTGCCTGCCGACGCGTTCGCCTTCGCGAGCCTCCAAGGCGAGGGTGTCAGCGGGCAGTTCGAGGGCCTGCAGGGGAACCCGCTCTTCGGGATGGCACTCCAAGACTTCGAGCAGGAGACCGGGATCCGGTTCGACGACCTCGTCCGGATCCTCAAGGGCGAGGCGGCGTTCTACGCGGCGCCGGGAGCGCCGATCCCCGAGCTGACGCTGCTGCTCGACAGCGACGACGCCTCCCGTGACCGTGAGGCCGTCGACCGCCTGCTCCGGACGCTCGCCGAGCGCGGGGGTGGCGAGGTCACCGAGGACGGCGACGTCACGACCGCGGTCTTCGAGGGCTTCACGGTCAACGTCGGCGCTGCCGGTGACACCATCGTGGTCACCACCAACAAGGACGCGATCGCGGACCTGGAGGCCGGAGCCGGCGACAAGCTCGAGGACTCCGACCGGTTCGGCGACGCGCTCGAGGCGGCCGGCGCCCCCGACGCGTACACCGGCCTCTTCTACGTCGACCTTGCCCAGACGATCGAGGTCGTCATGGGCTTCGCGTCCTCGGCCGGCCAGAGCGTGCCGGGCGAGGTCTCGCGCAACCTCGAGCCGCTCCGCTCGGTCGTCGCCTACGGCGAGAAGGACGGCGATTCCGGCACGTCGCTCGTCTTCGTCGAGATCCAGTAGGTAGCCTCCCCGGCCACATGGCCGCCGCGCGCGAGTTCCTCTTCACCTCCGAATCGGTCACCGAGGGCCACCCGGACAAGATCGCCGACCAGGTCTCGGACAGCGTCCTCGACGCCGTCCTGAAGGACGATCCGTCGGGCCGTGTCGCCTGCGAGACGCTGATCACGACCGGCCTGGTGGTCGTCGCCGGCGAGATCTCGACGGAGACCTACGTCGACATCCCGGCACTCGTGCGCCGGAAGATCTCCGACATCGGCTACTCGAACTCCGAGTGGGGCTTCGACGCGAACACCTGCGGCGTGGTCGTGGCGATCGACGAGCAGTCGCCCGACATCGCGCTCGGCGTCGACACCTCGTACGAGGTCCAGCACGACCCGGGCGACGACGACCCGCTCGACCTGATCGGCGCCGGCGACCAGGGGATGATGTTCGGTTACGCGTCCAACGAGACCCAGGAGCTGATGCCGCTGCCGATCATGCTCGCGCACAAGATCGCCAGGCGGCTCGCGGGCGTCCGGAAGTCGGAGCAGCTGAAGTACCTCCGCCCGGACGGCAAGGCGCAGGTCACGGTGCGCTACGCCGTCGACGAGCACGGACGGCAGACGCCGGTCGAGATCGTGCGGCTCCTCGTGTCCACGCAGCACGCCGACAACGTCGACCCGGCGACGATCAAGGAGGACGTGATCGAGCACGTGCTCCACCCGATCCTCGACCCTCGCCTCTACGACGAGCGGCGGCTCTACGACGACCGCGACTTCGTCTACGTCAACCCGACGGGCAAGTTCGTGCTCGGCGGGCCGATGGGGGACACGGGCCTGACCGGCCGCAAGATCATCGTCGACACCTACGGTGGGGCCGCGCGGCACGGGGGCGGTGCGTTCTCGGGCAAGGATCCGACGAAGGTCGACCGCTCCGCGGCGTACGCGGCCCGGTACGTGGCGAAGAACGTCGTGGCGGCCGAGCTCGCCGACCGGTGCGAGGTCAACGTCGCGTACGCGATCGGCGTCGCACATCCGGTGTCGGTCGCGGTGAGGACGTTCGAGACGGAGAAGATCCCGATCGCACGGATCGAGGAGCTGATCCAGGAGCACTTCGACCTCCGGCCCGGGGCGATCATCCGGGACCTGGAGCTCCAGCGGCCGATCTACGCGAAGACGGCCGCGTACGGCCACTTCGGGCGCGACGACCACGACTTCGCGTGGGAGCGCACCGACAAGGCGGCCGCGCTCAAGGCCGCGGCCGGCATCGGCGAGACGGCGACCGTCTCCTAGCGCGCTGCGACGTCGGTGCGGGCGCAGGGGCGCCGGACCGGGTGGGTCGTCCGTCAGGGACAGCCTCCGCCGGCAGCCGCACGTCCACTCTGCCCGCAAACCGCGCCGCGCGCGCAGCCCGCGCGCAACTCGTCACACTTTCGTCACGAAGTCCACGCCCGCCGGGGCCACGGCCGAGGGACAGTCCCTCCGGCGCGGCAGGAACGTCACGCCCGCCTGCGAACCTGGAGGCCCATGACGAAACAGGCTGCAGTCATCGCCCTCGCCAAGAACCGCGGCGAGCTCGACGCCGCCGCGCTCGCCCGCCTGCTCGCGCTTACGAAGGCCTGACGAAGAGCCCGGCCGCGGCTTTCTCCTCGACCCGCTGCTCACGGCCCTTCAGCTTGACCTTGAACTTGCCGGCGGCGACGTCCGCCTTCGTGAGCTGGATCTTCGTCCCCGGCTCGAGGCCCTTGTCGTAGAACCAGTGGAGGAGCTCGCCGTCGTGCTCCGCGAGCCGCACGATGGTCGCCTTGGAGCCCTCGCCGAGCTCCGCGAGCGCCACCAGCTCGTCGTTCTCGAACTGCTCGAACTCCGGGTCGACGGGCCAGCCGTGGGGGCAGCGGTCGGGATGCCCGAGGCGCTCGGCCACGCGCTCGATCATGTCCTCGGTGAACGTGTCGCCGAGCTCGTCCGCGTGGACGTGGGCCTCGGCGGCCGTGTAGCCCATGAAGTCGGTCAGGAGCCGTTCGATGATCCGGTGCTTGCGGACGACCTGCTCCGCCCGGGCGCGGCCCTTCTTCGTCAGGAGCGCCTCCTTGTGCTCGCCGCGGCGGACGAGGCCCTCGCGCTCGAGCCGCTTCAGCATCTCGCCGGCGGATGCACGCGACACGCCGAGCATCTCCGCCACGCGGGCGGCGAGCGGCGGGGACTTCGACCCCGGAGGCGAGTACTCGCCGATCGGGAAGGCCAGGAAGTAGATCGTCTCGAGGTACTCGTCGACTGAGTGGCGGTGAGCCATGGACGGTCTTATACAGGCGCGGAGGACGGCCTGGGCGCTCACTAGGCTGGACGGCGTGAGCGCGCGCTACGCCTCGGTCTACCCGCTCGTCTCTTCGAGGGCGGTCGCGCGGCCGTTCACGTACGAGGTGCCGGACGCCGTCGGCAAGGGCGCGGTCGTCTCGCTGCGGTTCGCGGGGGCGAAGCGACGCGGTGTCGTCGTCGGCCTCGAGGACCGCCCGCCGGAGGGCGTGAAGGTCGCGCCGGTCAACGAGGTCGTCGACGAGCTGCCCGAGCCGCTCGTCGACCTCGCGCTCTGGCTCGCCGACTACTACGGCTCCACGCCGGCCCGGGCGCTCGAGCTCGTCGCGCCCCTCAAGCGGAAGGCGCGCGGCGAGCGGCCGCAACCGGGTGAGCGGGACGCGCTCGACGGCGAGGCGGAGCCGGCGGAGCTGAGCGAGAGCCAGCGGCGCGCCGTGGAACGGATCGTCGAGGGGATGGACGGCGGCGGCGCCAATGTCCTGCTGCACGGGGCGACCGGCAGCGGCAAGACGGAGGTCTACCTCCAGGCCTGTGCGGCGGCCCTCGCCCGTGGCCGCGGCGCGATCGTCCTGGTGCCGGAGATCGCGCTCGCCCCGCAGACGATCGGTCGGCTCCGCGCCCGCTTCGGCGACCGGGTCGCAGTGCTCCACTCGGCGCTGACGGACGCCGAGCGCCGCGACGAGCGCGCACGGATCGCGAGCGGCGCGGCGCCGATCGTCGTTGGCGCGCGCTCGGCGGTCTTCGCGCCCGTCGCGGCGCTCGGCGTCATCTGCGTGGACGAGGAGCACGACCCGTCCTACAAGCAGGAGTCGGACCCGCGGTACGACGCCCGGACCGTGGCGGCGAAGCGCGCTGCCCTCGAGGGCGCCGTCGCCGTGTTCGGAACCGCAACACCGAGGCCCGAGAGCTGGGAGCGGCTCGAGCGGCTCGAGCTGGGCGGCCGCCTCGCCGGCCCGCTGCCGCCCGTCCGTGTCGTCGACCTGCGCCGCGAGGCCGGGTATCCGCTCTCCGCGCCGCTCCTCGCCCGGCTCGGCGCGCTGGAGCAGGACGGGGGCAAGGCGATCCTGCTTCTCAACCGGCGCGGCGTCGCCCCGGCGATCCACTGCCGGGCGTGCGGCAGGACCCGGCGCTGCCCGAACTGCGACGTCGCCCTCGTCCTGCACGCCGACGACCGCCTCCACTGCCATCACTGCTCGCGCACGGAGCCGACCGGCGACGCCTGCCCGGAGTGCAGCTCGCCGGAGCTCGCGCGCATCGGCGCCGGGACTCAGCGGCTCGAGCAACAGCTCGCCGAGCAGGTGCCCGGCCTCGAGCGGATCCGGCTCGACGCGGACGCGGTCAAGCGGCCGGCGGAGCTGACCGCGGCGCTCCGGCGGTTCGCCGAGGCCGATCGCGCCGTCCTCGTCGGGACCCAGATGGTCGCAAAGGGCCACCACTTCGCCGGCGTGGCGCTCGCGGCGGTGGTCGACGCGGACACGGGGCTGGGCCTACCGGACTTCCGGGCCGAGGAGCGGACGTTCCAGCTCGTCACGCAGCTGGCCGGCCGGAGCGGCCGCGACGCACCGGGCCGCGTGATCGTCCAGACCTTCCAGCCCGACGCGCGGCCGATCCTCCACGCGGCGAGGCACGACGTCCCCCGGTTCCTCGCGGAGGAGCTCGAGCGCCGGCGCGAGCTCGGCTACCCGCCCTTCCGCCACCTGGTCCGGATCGTCGCATCCGGCACCGAGGCGGGCGACCCGATGCGGCTCCTCGGGGAGGTGGCCGACGGGCTCGACGGAGGCGACGTGCTCGGCCCGGCGCCGCTGCTCAGGCTCCGCGGCCGCCACCGCGCGCAGCTCCTCGTGAAGACCGATCGCGTCCGGCCGGTGGCTTCGCGGGCGGCCCAGCTGCTCGCAGCGGCGGCACCCGCGATGAGCCGCGCCGGCGTCCGTGCGGCGGTCGACGTCGACCCGCAGTCCCTCTGATTACATAGAGCCGCTGTGGCAGAGGCCGGTCAGATCAAAACCGACGAGCTCGACGCCGAGGGGGAGGCCCGCCGACGGCTGGCGCTCGGGCAGATCCGGCAGTACCCGGATCCCGTCCTGCGGATGCAGGCCCGCGAGGTCGAGTCGTTCGACGACGACCTGCGGCGCCTCGCCGAGCGGATGACCAGCCTGATGCGCGACGCGAGCGGCGTGGGCCTCGCCGCGACGCAGGTCGGGATCATCCGCCGGCTGTTCGTCTTCCAGCCCGACCCGGACGAGGACCCGATCGCCGTCGTGAACCCGGTGCTCGTGGAGACCTCGGAGGAGCAGGCGGTCGACGACGAGGGCTGCCTCTCGCTCGTCGGCGTCCAGATGCCGGTCGAGCGGCCGGTCACCGTGAAGCTCGGGGGCCGCGACCTCGAGGGCGGCGAGCTCTCGCTCGAGCTCGGCGACCACCCGGCGCGGGTTGTCCAGCACGAGCTCGACCACCTGGACGGCGTGCTCATCCTCGACCGCACGACCGACGAGGCCCGCAAGGAGGCTCTCGCCGTCCTGCGGCCGAAGGCCGTTCTCACACCGTAGTGAAGCTCGCCGTCGCGGCGACCGGCAAGTTCGGCGCCGACGTGCTCGCGGAGCTCGCCGCGCAGCGGGAGATCGAGTACGTCCTGACGCGTCCCGACCGGCCGAAGGGGCGCGGGCAGCGGACGGGCGCGCCGCCGGCGAAGGAGATGGCGCAGCGCCTCGAGATCCCCGTCCGGCAGCCCGAGCGGCCGGCGGGGCTCGACCTCGGCGTCGACGACGTGATCCTCGTCGACTACGGGGCGCTGATCCCCGGCGAGCTGCTCGAGCAGGCGGACTGGCTCAACGTCCACCCGTCGCTCCTGCCGCGCTGGCGCGGCGCCGCGCCGGTGGAGCGCGCGATCATGGCGGGCGACGAGGAGACGGGCGTCTCCGTGATCCGGCTCGTCGAGGAGCTCGACGCCGGGCCGATCGGGGCGCAGGCACGCTTCGCGATCGGACCCGACGACGACGCAGGCGTCGTCTTCGCGGCGGCTGCCGACCTGTCCGCCGAGCTGGTGGACCAGGCGCTCGGCGCGGAGTTCCGCCCGCAGGAGGGCGAGGTGACGTACGCCGAGAAGATCGCGCCCGAAGATCGCGTGCTCGACTGGTCGCGGCCGCCCGAGGAGCTCCACAACCGGATCCGCGCGCTCTCGCCGCACGTCGGCGCGCGCGGGGAGCTGCACGGCCGGCCGGTGCTCGTCTGGCGCTCGCGCCTGGCAGACGACCGGCTCGAAGTCCTCGAGGTCCAGCCCGAGGGGGGCCGGCGGATGACCCTCGACGAGTTCGAGCGTGGCCTCCGGCGCTAGCCCGGCCCGCCGGGTCGCGCACCGGGTGCTGCTGCGCGTCTTCGAGGACGACGCGTACGCAGACCGGGCCTTCGCGGCCGAGGCGGAGAAGCTCGAGCCGCGCGACCGGGCCTTCGCGCAGCGGATCTCCTACGGGGCGATCCAGCGCGTGCGGACC
The DNA here is from genome assembly GCA_036554945.1 of Gaiellaceae bacterium. Taxonomy (GTDB): domain Bacteria; phylum Actinomycetota; class Thermoleophilia; order Gaiellales; family Gaiellaceae; genus JACDAN01. The sequence goes on from DATBMH010000019.1 coordinate 29,902, forward strand.
CTCGACCACGCCGTGGAGCAGCTCGGCGGCCGGAAGGTGGCGGCGATGGACCCGCCCGTGCGTGCGGCGATCCGGCTCGGCGCCTACGAGCTGGCGTTCCTCGACGCCGTCCCGGCCCGGGCGAGCGTCAACGAGTCGGTCGAGCTGGTGAAGGCGTCGAAGGCGCGCCGGGCGGCGGGGTTCGCGAACGCCGTGCTGCGGCGTGTGGCGGAAGGGGTCAGACCCCTGCTCGACGCCCTGCCCGAGTCCACGCCGCAGGAGGCCGCGCTCAGGCTCTCCTATCCGGACTGGGTCGCGGAGACCTGGTGGGACGAGTGGGGCGCCGACGAGGCGCTCGAGCTGATGCGTGCGCAGAACGAGCCGGCCGAGACCGTCGTGCGGGTCGTGGGGACCGGCGAGGCGCGGGTCGTGGACCGGATCGATCCCGAGGACCTGGAGCAGGGCCGTGTCTGGCCGCAGAGCCGGGGCTCGCAGCTCGCCGGCGCTGTCGTGGGCGCCGAGGCGGGCGACCGGGTGCTCGACCTCTGCGCGGCGCCGGGCGGGAAGACGACGCAGCTCGCCGAGCGCGCAGGCGAGGTCGTCGCGGTCGAGCTGCACCCTGGTCGGGCGCGGGAGCTCGAGGCGAACGTGCGCCGGCTCGGGTTCGAGAACGTGCGGGTCGTGAACGCCGACGCCCGCGAGCTTCCGGCCGACCTGACCGGCTTCGACCGCGTCCTCGTCGACGCGCCCTGCTCGGGCCTCGGCGTCCTGGCGCGGCGGCCGGACCTCCGCTGGCGCGCTCGCCCGCTGCCGGAGCTCCAGGCGGGGCTGCTGCGCGTCGCAGCCGAACGCGTGAAGCCGAGCGGGACGATCGTCTACTCGGTCTGCACGATCGCGGCGCAGGAGAACGAGGATCTCGTCGACGCCTCGGGTCTCGAGCTCGACCCGCTCGACGCGGAGTGGCCGGAGTTCGCGCACCCGCGGCGGCCGGAGTTCCTGCTGACGCTCCCGCACCGCCACCACACGTCCGGGTTCTTCATCGCCCGGCTCCGTCCGTAAGGGACACGGGGAGTGTCAGACACTCGTCATGTCCGCGGCGGGCGTGGCCGCTCGTAAGCTTGCCCTGTGCCCTGGCGGGACTGGATCCGCACCGTGGAGGTCGAGCCGTCGCTCTACGCGGCCGACTTCGCGCGCCTCGGCGAGCAGATCGAGACGCTGATGCGCGCGGGCGCGCGGGTCTTCCACTTCGACGTGGGCGACGGGCACTTCGTCCCGCCGGTGACGATCGGGCCGATCGTGCTCGAGTCGATCTCGCCGCTCGTCCACCGGCTTGGCGGCCGGCTCGACTGCCACCTCATGGTCGAGGAGCCCCAGCGCCACTTCGAGGCGGTCGCGCAGGCCGGCGGCGACAGCGTCACCATCCACCTCGAGGCCGTCGACGACCCCGCCGCGATCGCACGGCAGGCGCGCGAGCACGAGCTCCAGGTCGGGCTCGCGTTCAAGCCGGAGACCGAGCCCGAGCAGGCGGCCGAGGCAGCCGGGCCGTTCGACATCGTGCTCTGCATGAGCATCGAGCCCGGATACTCCGGCCAGCCGTTCATGCCGGAGGCGCTGGGCCGGATCGAGCGCCTGCGCGGCCTCCTGCCCGACGGGAAGCCGATCCAGGTGGACGGCGGTGTGGGGCAGGACAACGTCGGGTTGCTCCGGCGGGCCGGCGCCAGCCTCTTCGTCGCGGGCACGAGCGTCTTCGGCCGCGACGACATCGCGGGCGCGTACCGTGGGCTCGTCGACGAGCTCGCGTGACCGACCATCTGGCGCGGGCCGTCGAGCTCGCGGAGCGCGGCCGCGGCACCACCTACCCGAACCCCGTCGTCGGCGCAGTCGTCGTGCGGGGCGGCGAGGTCGTGGGGGAGGCGTGGCACCAGCGGAAGGGCGAGCCGCACGCCGAGATCCTCGCCCTCAAGGCCGCGGGCGACCGGGCCCGCGGCGCGACGCTCTACCTGACCATGGAGCCGTGCTCGCATCACGGCACCACGCCGCCGTGCACGGACGCCGTGCTCGCGGCGGAGGTCGATCGCGTCGTCGCCGCCACGCTCGACCCCAACCCGAAGGCGGCCGGCGGGCTCGAGGTGCTCCGGGCTGCCGGCCTCGAGGTCGAGCACGCCGACCGCTTCGAGGCGCGCGCGCAGAACGAGGCGTGGCGCACCTGGGTCGCGGAGCGACGGCCGTTCGTGACCTACAAGGCGGCGATGACGCTCGACGGGCGGCTCACGCTTCCGAACGAGCGCTGGATCTCGGGCGAGGAGAGCCGCCGTCTCGTCCACGAGCTGCGTGCCGCGTCCGATGCCGTCGGCGTCGGGATGGGGACGGTCCATGCCGACGCACCGAGGCTCGACGCGCGGGACGTGGACACCGCGAGGCAGCCCCGGAGGCTCGCGTTCGGCCGCGGCCCGCTGCCCGAGGGCTCCGAGCTCGAGCTGCTGTCCGGCGCATTGTCCGCCGAGCTCGCGGAGCTGGCCGCGGAGGGCGTCCAGTCGCTCCTCCTCGAGGGCGGGCCGACACTCGCCGCCTCGTTCCTCCGCGAAGGTCTGCTGGACAAGCTCCTCGTGTTCGTCGCCCCGAGGCTCTCGGGGGACGGCCCGCATCTCTTCGAGGGCGAGATCCCCGCCGGGACGCTGAGCCGTTTCGCAGTCCGGCCGGTGGGAGAAGATCTGCTCCTCAGCGGGTATGTCCACGAGCCCTGACCTGGTCCAGACCCTCTCGCACTGGCTCGCCGGCCATGCGGACCTCGCGCAGGTGCGCGAGGCGCTCGCGAGCCCGGGCGCGGTGGGGCCCGAGTCGCAGCAGCTGATCGCCCAGCTCCGCAACGAGCTCGAGCGGCCCGGCGTGAACGCCCAGCAGCTCCAGCCGCTCGTCCGCGAGACGATCGAGGCGATCGCGCTCGGCGAGTAGGCTGGCCCCGTGTTCACGGGGATCGTCCGGGAGCGCGGGAGAACGGTCTCGTTCGCCGACCGGCGGCTCGTCGTCGAGTCGTCCCTGTCGCCGACCGTGGGCGACTCGGTGAGCGTGAACGGCGTCTGCCTGACGGTGGTCGAGGCCCGGAACGGCCACCTCGCGTTCGACGTCATGGACGAGACGGTCGCGCGCTCGAAGGGCTTCGGCGAAGCGGTGAACCTCGAGCCGGCGCTCGTTGCGGGCGAGCCGCTGGGCGGCCACTACGTCCAGGGGCACGTCGACGGCGTGGGGCGTGTGCGGCAGCTCGACGGCGAGCGGCTGACCGTCGAGGCGCCGCCGGAGATCCTGCGCTACTGCGTCGAGAAGGGCTCGATCGCGCTCGACGGCGTCTCGCTGACGATCGCCGGGCTCGACGACACGTCATTCACCGTCGCGCTCGTCGCGCACACCCTCGAGGTGACGACGCTGGGCTCGCTCGAGCCGGGCGACGCGGTCAACCTCGAGGTCGACGTGCTCGCGAAGTACGTCGAGCGGCTCCTAGCCCGATAGCGGCGTCGTCATGTCGGCCTCGATCTCGGCCTGGCTGAGGGCGCGGTTGTAGACGCGGACCTCGTCCAGGTCGCCGCGGAACCACTCCGACCTCCAGACGTTGTTGCCGCCCATCCGGAGGACGCCGGACGCGTTCGGGATCGAGCCGGTGACCGCCTTGATCGCGCGCTGGACGCCGTTGACGTAGAGGCGCAGCTGCGTCCCGTCGTAGGTCGCGGCCAGGTGCGTCCAAGTGTTCACGGGGAGCGCCGACGGCCCGGACAGCTTCTGCTGCGAGCCGCCGGTGTAGACGATCGCCATCGGCGTCCCGCCCGACGCGGACGAGTAGAGCCCGTAGGCGAGGGTCGAGCCGTTCTCCTTCAGGAGCAGCGTCCGCCAGCCGCCGCCCTGCGTCGGCCGCACCCAGGTCTCGAGCGTCAGCCCGGTCGTGAGGTCCAGCTCCGGTGCGTCGGCGACCGTGACCCAGTCGTTCGTGCCGTCGAAGGTGAGCGCGGCGCCGTGCCTGCCCGCGGCGGTCCGGGTCGGGCCGCTCAGGGTCCCGGTGTTCCCGTTGCCCGTGACGTCGGCGGTCGTCGTCCCGCTGGTCTCGGCGAACGGGTACGCCGCGACGAGGCTCGGCGGGAACGTCGGCCCCGTGTTCGCGACGGTCACGCTGACCGGGCTGGACTGCGTCGAGTTTCCGGAGACGTCACGGGCCGTCGCCGTGATCGTGTGCGGCCCGTTCGGGTACGTGGACGTGTTCCAGTCGAGCGCGTACGGCGTGGACGTGTCCTCCGTGCCGACGAGCGTGCCGTCGACGCGGAACGTGACCCCGGCGACGCCGGTGTTGTCGAAGGCGTCCGCCGCGAGCTGCGTGATCCCCGCCACCGAAGCGCCGGCGGACGGGCTCGTGACGCTCACGGTGGGCGCGACCGTGTCGCACGGGCTCGTCGAGGCGGTGATCGACGCCTGCGCCGAGCGGTTGCCGGCCGCGTCCGCCGCGTCCACCCCGACGGTGTACTGCGTGCCGCAGGCCAGGCCCGACATCGTGGCCGAGGCGACCGGGGACGACCCGGCCGGGGTCCCGTTCCGGTACAGGCCGTAGGCGGTCACGCCGGTGTCGTCGGTGGACGGCGTCCAGGAGAGCGAGACGCTCGTCTCCGTGGCGCCGGTCTGCAGCAGCCCCTGTGGCACGCTCGGCGGGTCGGAGTCCGTCGGCCCACCGCTCGGGAGCACCGCCATGTAGTAGAGCTCCGGCAGCCGCTCCGAGTTGTTGTCGAGGTTCTCCTCGTAGAACGTCACGTCGATCACGTCGGAGTTGGTCTCGTGGAGCGGGTCCCAGCGCGGCGACGCCGAGCCGTCGTTGTCGCCCGTGTCGTCGAGCCGCTCGTACGGCTCCCACGGCTCGCCGTGGAGGTCGTACAGGTAGCCGAAGTGGATCGCGCGGTCGTGTCCCAGGAAGACGTAGATGTCGTTGAACTGCGAGTAGATCTGCGGCGCGTGCGTGAAGACGTCGATCGGCGGGTGGTTCGTGACCCACGTCCCGCTCGTACGGTGGGCGGTCCGCACGGCGCTGTCGGGGAGATCGCTGACGTAGAGGACGTGCGGCACCCCGTTCTGCGTGACCACGATGCTCGGCCCCTGGTCGGAGTTCTCGTTCGTCTGGACGTCGACCTCGGCGGCGACCTCGAGCGGGCCCCAGACGCCCTGCGCGTCACGGCGCCGGTACATGATCTGCGGGTGCGGATCGTCCTCGACGGTCCAGTCGCTCCGCAGCCAGGTCACGTGGAGGTTCCCCTGGGCGTCGGCCGCGGCTGACGAGTGGCGCGGGGTGCCCACCGGCGGCGTGTCGATCACGAACGGCGCGCTCCACGCGCCGCCGACCTTCTGCCGGTGGACGAGCGAGGAGCCGGACTTGTAGATCACGTGCGGGACCTCGTCCCGGTCGACGATCACGGAATTCGTGGCCTCCCGCCGGTACTGGTTGTTCCCGTCGAAGTCGAGGTCGACGTCGGCCTCGACGACCTCGATCGGGCCCCACCGGTCGGTCAGCGTCGAGAACGTGCGGTAGACGAGCGAGTCCGTCGACTCGTTGAAGTAGACGAGGTGCGCGATCCCGCTCGCGTCCAGGCGGACGTCCGGGCTCGTGAGCACGTGCAGCGAGCCGAGCGCCGCCGTCGGCCGGTTCGCGCCGTCCTGCTCGGAGAATGCGGTCGGGATGCCGGGCTGATTCGCCTTCCACGCGCGGATCACGACCGGCCCGTCGCCCTCGCCCCGGGCGGTGTCGTCCGCGGCGAAGAGGTAGACCCACCCGCCTGCCGTCCGGACCGGCGTCCGCGTCGAGCCGTCCACGTAGCCCGGTCCGACGGTGACCTTCTCCCAGGCGTCGCCGGTGTTGAGGCCGTTCTGGACGAAGATCGTCCGGGTCGCCGAGGTCGTGGTGTTGCCGGCGGCGTCGCGGGCGATCGCCGAGAGCGAGTGCGAGCCGCTCGTCACCGACGCGCTGTTCCAGTCGAGCGTGAACGGGGCGGTCGTGTCCTCCGGCTGGAGGTCCGTGCCGTCCACGCGGAACCTGACGCCCGTGACCCCTCGGTTGTCGCTCGCGCTCGCGGCCAGCGTCACCGTGCCGGAGACGGTGGCGCCATCCCCGGGCGCGGTCACCTGGACGGACGGCGGCGTCAGGTCGTTGTCCACCGTCACCTCGACGGGAGCGGAGGTCGCGACGTTGCCGAACGAGTCGCGGGCGACCGCCGTCAGCGAGCGGCTTCCGTTCGGGCCGAGCCGCGTGTCCCAGCCGGCCTGGTACGGCGCTGCCTGGTCCTCGCCCCCGAGCGCCGCGCCGTTCACGTACAGCTGCACGCCGCCAACGCCTGACGGATCGGAGGCGGACACCGTGACGGGCACGACGCCCGAGACGGTGCTCCCGGGCGCCGGCGCGGAGATCGAGACGGACGGAGGCGTCGTGTCGCACGCCGCCGTCGTCACGTTTACCGTCGACCTCGTCGAGCGGTTCATGCTCGTGTCGAGCGCCTCGACGCCGACGGGGATCGTCGAGCCGCACGGGAGACCGGTGACGTTCCAGGAGGTCGCGGTCGTCGTCCCGAGCGACGTGGTCGAGCGGAAGACCTCGTAGCCGTGGACCCCCACGTCGTCGGTCGACGGGTCCCAGGCGACCGTGGCGCTGGTGGGGGACGCCGCGGTCTGGCGCAGGTTGCCGGGCGGCGACGGCGGCTGCGTGTCGGTCGGCGCGACCGGCGCGTTCATGTCCGCCTGGATCTCCGCCGCGCTCAGCGCCCGGTTGTAGACCCGAACCTCGTCCAGCCCCCCGCTCAGGAACTCGGACTTCCAGACGTTGTTGCCGCCGAGCCGCAGCGGACCGGTCGAGGCCGGCATGGCGCCGGTCTGCGCCTTCGTCGCGCGCTGGACGCCGTCCACGTAGAGCCGCATCGTCGTCCCGTCGTAGGTGAGCGCGAGGTGGCTCCAGGTGTTCGAAGGGAGCGCCGAGGGCCCCGAGAGCTTCCGCTGCGTCCCGCTCGTGAGGACGATGCCCATCGGGCTCCCGCCGGCCGACGAGTACAGGGCGTACGCGAGGGTCTTCCCGTGCTCCTTGAGCATCACGGTCCGCCAGCCCGACGACGTCGTCGGCCGCACCCACGCCTCGAGGGTCAGGCCGGTCGTCAGGTCGAGTGACGGCGCGTCGGCGATCGTGACCCAGTCGTTCGACCCGTCGAAGGTCAGCGCGCTGCCGTACTTCCCCGAGCTCGTCCACACGGGCCCGGCGATGACGCCGTTGTTCGCCGTGCCCGAGCTGTCGGTGGCCACCGTGCCCGTCCCCTCGCTCAGCCCGTAGGCGCCGGCGAGCCCGGGCAGCGCCGCCGAGGCGCTCAGCGACCCTGCGGTGGTGGCCAGGCACAGCGCAAGCGCCGCGAGCGCAGCCGTGCGAGACCGGAGGAGGGAGGATGACCGCAAGTGGCGACGTGGGCGGGGAGGACTGCGAACATAACGGTTGAGACGCTGCACTTGTGGCTAGTCGTGCGGCCCCTCGCCACCCCGATACCATCTGCGCCGATGGCGATGCTGGAACCAGCCCTCTCGGCCGTCGAGGAGGCGATCGAGGACGTCCGCGCCGGCAAGTTCGTCGTCGTGGTCGACGCGGCGGACCGCGAGAACGAGGGCGACCTCACGATCGCGGCGCAGTTCGCGACGCCCGAGGCGATCAACTTCATGGCGACGCACGCGCGCGGCCTCATCTGCCTCTGCCTGACGCCGGAGCGCGTCGACGAGCTGGAGCTCAAGCCGATGGCCGAGAACAACGAGGCGCCGCTCCAGACGGCCTTCACCGTCTCGATCGAGGCCCGCGAGGGCGTCACGACCGGCATCTCCGCGGCCGACCGCTCGCGGACGATCCAGACGGCCATCGACCCGAACAAGAGCGCCGTCGACCTCGTCCAGCCCGGCCATGTCTTCCCGCTCCGGGCGAAGGCGGGCGGGGTCCTCGAGCGAACGGGCCAGACCGAGGCCTCCGTCGACCTCGCACGGCTCGCCGGGCTGATCCCCGCCGGCGTCGTCTGCGAGGTCATGAACGAGGACGGGACGATGGCGCGCGTGCCCGACCTGATGGCGTTCTGCGAGCGGCACGACATCCGGCTGATCACCGTCGCCGACCTGATCGAGTACCGGCGCCGCACCGAGAAGCTGGTCGAACGGACGGTGTCCGTCCGGCTCCCGACCGGCTACGGCGACTTCACCGCTATCGCGTTCCGCGAGAAGCTGACGGGCAAGACCCACGTCGCGCTCGTGAAGGGCGAGGTGGACGGCGCCGAGGACGTCCTCGTCCGCGTCCACTCGGAGTGCCTCACCGGCGACGTCTTCCACTCGCTGCGCTGCGACTGCGGCGAGCAGCTCGAGCAGGCGCTCGAGCGCATCGGCTCGGAGGAGCGCGGCGTCCTGCTCTACATGGCGCAGGAGGGCCGCGGGATCGGGCTGCTGAGCAAGCTCAAAGCCTACGAGCTCCAGGAGGGCGGCCTCGACACCGTCGACGCCAACATCGAGCTCGGCTTCCCGGCGGACGCGCGCGAGTGGGGGATCGGCAACCAGATCCTCGCCGACCTCGGCCTGACGACGATCCGGATCCTCACGAACAACCCGAAGAAGATCACCGGGCTCGAGGGCTTCGGCCTCGAGGTGGTGGAGCAGGTGCCGATCGAGACGGCGCCGAACGCCGAGAACCGCCGCTACCTGGAGGCGAAGCGCGACCGGCTCGGCCACAAGCTGCACCACCAGGACCTCCGGTTCGACGCGTGAGCGACCCGTTCGAGCAGCGCGAGGAGGACGTCCGCCCGGAGCCGGAGCGCGACGAGCCGGAGATCCCGCAGCTGCGGACGGCGGAGGACGAGCCCGCCGCGGCCGAGCACGCGCCGGGCCGGTTCGAGGTCCCGTCCGGCTACAAGGTGCTGACCGGCTCCTCGGACGGCGACGGCCGCGCGGTCGGCGTCGTCGTCGCGAAGTTCAACGGCGACATCACGAGCCGCCTCCTCGAGCGCGCGCTGGAGGAGCTCGAGGCGGCCGGCGTCCCGCGCGAGTCGGTGACGATCGTGCCCGTGCCGGGCGCCTTCGAGCTGCCGCTCGCAGCGATGGCGCTGGCGAAGACCCGCAAGTACGCGTGCGTCGTCGCGCTGGGCTGCGTGGTGCGCGGCGAGACGCCGCACTTCGAGTTCGTCGCCGGCGAGGCCGCGAGCGGCTTGCAGCTCGCCGCGATCGAGACGGGCGTCCCCGTCGCGTTCGGCGTCCTGACGACGGACACGATCGAGCAGGCCGAGGAGCGGATCGACCGCACGGGCGACATCGTCCGCGGCGCGCTCGAGATGGCCGACGTCTTCCAGCAACTGCGCGCCGCCGCCAAGTAGCTAGACTGGCCCGCCGAAATGTCGAGAGTCTGCGCAGTCTGCGGGAAGAAACCCGGCTTCGGCCACAATCGAAGCCATTCCATGGTCGCCACGAAGCGGCGCTTCGAGCCGAACCTGCAGCGCGTGCGCATCCTTCTCAAGGGCAAGCCGACCCGCGCGTACGTCTGCACCCGCTGCCTCAAGGCGGGCAAGGTCGAAAAGGCCCTCTGACGCAACCCGTACGCGTCGCGCTCGTCGAAGACAACCGCGTCTTCCGCGAGACGCTCGAGCTGCTCCTCGGCATGCGGCCGGACGTCGAGGTGGTCGCGTCGGTCGAGAACGGCAATGACGTCGTCCAGCTCTGCAAGGAGCACCGCCCTGACGTCGTCGTCATGGACTACCGGCTTCCCGGACTCGACGGCGTCCAGGCGACGGCCGCGCTGCGGCGCGCCTGCCCGGAGGTCGCGGTCGTCTGCCTGACCGCATCGGCGAACGTCCGCGAGATGCAGGCGCTCACGGAGGCCGGTGCCGTCGCCTGCCTGACGAAGGACGAGGAGCTCGACGACATCGTCGCCGCTATCCGCAACGCCGCCGGCTCCTGAGCGTTAGGGTCCGCCGCGTGAACCCGACCGACGGCGTTCTCTCCGAAGCCTGGGGTTACTACAAGGCGCAGTGGCGCCACCTGATCCCGATCGCGCTCGTCGTCTACATCGTGCTCGCGCTCGCGACGCTCGTGCTCGCGCTTGCGCTCACCTGGCTCGGCGTCGTGCTCGGCCTGGTGATCTCGATCGTCGGCGCGTTCTGGGTGCAGGGAGCGCTGACGCAGGCGGTCGACGACATCCGCGACGGTCGGGCCGACATGACGATCGGCGACACGTTCACGCGGGTCCAGCCGCGGCTGGGCGCGATCATCGTCGCCGGCCTGCTGGCCGGCCTCGGCATCGCCCTCGGCCTCGTCCTGTTCATCGTCCCCGGGCTCATCCTCCTCACCTGGTGGGCCGTGCTGATCCCGGTCGTCGTGCTCGAGGAGCGCTCGGCGGGCGAGTCGTTCAGCCGGAGCCGTGAGCTCGTCCGGGGTTTCGGGTGGAACGTCTTCGGCGTGATCGTGCTGACCTTCCTGGTCCTGATCGGCGTCTCGATCGTGCTGAGCATCGTGCTCTCGCCACTCGCGGACTGGCTCCAGGGCTTCATCTCGAACGTCGTCAGCGGGACGCTCACGACGCCGTTCGTCGCGCTCGTGTGGACGCTCCTCTACTTCCGGCTCAAGGCGGCGAAGGAAGAGGCCCCCGCCGCGGCACCCGCTGCGCCTGCCTCCGTTGCGCCGGCCGCACCCGACGCTCCTGAGGCTCCGCCGCAGCAGCCGCCGCCGTCGGCGCCGCAGCCGCCGGACGCTACCTAGAGCTCGTTCACCCGAGCGGCCAGCTCGCGGTCACGGTCCGTGATCGATCCGGTCACGTGCGTCCACCAGCGGAGCCGGACGCGGTTCCAGCGGATCTCCACGTCGGGGTGGTGATTCGCCTCCTCGGCGAGCAGCCCCACGCGATTGACGAAGGCCAGCGCCGCGGCGAAGTCGGCGAACTCGAACTCGCGTTCGAGGGCGCCGTTCGCCTCGACCCATCCGGAGGGTGCGTCCGACACGTAGAACGTCAAGTGTCGCTCAACCGAAGGAGAGCAATGAAGCGAACGATCATCACGCTCGCAGCCCTCGCCATGCTCGCCTTGCCGCTCTCGGCGCCGGCCGGCACCGAGGCTGCGAAGCCCATCAAGCTCGCCGGGGTCACCGGGCCGACGTTCACGATCACGCTCAAGAAGGCCGGGAAGAAGGTCACGACCCTGAAGCCGGGCAGGTACACGATCACCGTCACCGACAAGTCCGGTGAGCACGACTTCTGGATCGTCGGGCCTGGGGTCAAGGCCAAGCAGATCACCGGGCTCGGCTTCACCGGCACGCGCTCGGCCACCGTGATCCTCAAGAAGGGCCGCTACGAGTTCTACTGCAAGCCCCACCGCACGATGGGGATGCGCGGCTTCTTCCGGGTCAGGTAGTTCCCGCAGTTCGGAGGCTCGGTCCGCTCTCGCGCGGGCCGAGCCCGAACCGCCCCTCCGGCTGCTCCGAGCCCGAGATCACGCGGGCCGCGTACTCGGCGAGCGCGGGGCCGTGCTTGAAACCGTGGCCCGACCCGCCGCCGAGGATCCAGTTGCCTGCGAGCTCGGGGTGCGGTGCCACGAGGAAGTTCGTGTCCTCGGTCAGGGCGTACTGGCAGACCTTGGCGAGCGCCAGCGGCGCGGCGGCCAGCGCCGGGAACCGCTGGGCGGCGTAGCCTCGAGCCCGCTCCTCGTTGGCGGGATCCGGCATCCGCTCGTCTCGCTCGGGGTCGAACGCCGGCCCCTCGAGGTCCGGCGCGATCTTGACGCCGATCCCGTCGAGGTCGCCGAGCCCGTAGACGGCGCTGTCGTAGTCGACCCAGCCCGGGACGGACGGCGTGCGCCACTCCGGGCCGCCGTCGAAGAAGAACAGGTCCTGCCGGGTCACGCGTAGCCGCACAAGCTCGGGGAACAGGCCCGCGAGCCACGCCCCGCACGCCCAGACGACGGCGTCGGCCTCGACACGCCCCGGCTGCGCGGCCTCTCGGACCAGGCGGACCCCGGCCCGCTGCGCCGCCTGGGCGGTGACACGTGTCGCCTCGGCCGCTCGCAGGATGCCCGCCTCCGGCTCCAGCAGGAGGTAGGTAATGCCCTCCTCGTCGAAGCTCGGGAAGAGCCGTCGGCCCTCCTCCGGCGCGAGCCGCTCGCAGGCGATGCCCTCGCCGCGGAGCGCCTCCTCGCTGTCGGCGACCCAGCCGTCCTCCGACCGCGCGAACCAGACGATCCCGGCCTCGACGAGGAGGTCGGTTCCGGTCTCCGCCTCGAGCTCACGCCAGAGCTCGCGGGCCCGCCACGCCGAGCGCGTGTACCACGCGTCCGCTCCGTGGGCGAAGCGGATCAGGCGCGACTCGCCGCCCGAGGCCGCCCGTGCGTTGGCGGGCTCGTCCCGGTCGTAGAGGGTGACCTCCCAGCCGTCGCGCACGAGACGGTACGCGAGCGAGGCGCCGAAGATCCCGGCGCCGACGACGACCGCGGATCTACTCACGCAGCTCGAGCGGCTCGAAGCCGCCGTCCGCGATCCGCCACCCGGCGAGCTCGCCGGTGTCCGCGCGCAGGATCAGATACGCACGCCCCTCCCACAGCCCGATGTTCTCAACATCCGTGCGCGAGGGTCGAGGCTCGGTCTCAGGGTGCGAGTGGAAGACGGCGAGCTCGTAGCCCTCGTCCTCGAGGAAGAAGTCCGCCGGGTCTCCCGGCCGCAGGTCGAAGCGGTACGGGCTCGCCAGGGTGTTCTCGCCGGGGAGGTAGCGCTCGGCGACGCCGTCGCGGAACGCGACCAGCCCGCAGGCCTCGTTGGGCAGGCCGGCCCGGGCGTGCTCTGCGAGCTCGCCGCGGATCCCCTCCGGGATCACCACCAGACGGCGTGCTCCATCGCGCTCTCGACGTCCTCGGCCTCCCAGAGCGGCGCCGAGAGGTACTTCCAGCCCCCGTCCGGAAAGATCGCGACCACGACGCCCTCCTCGAGCTCCTCCGCCAGGCGGCGCGCGACGTGGAACACGCCGCCGGACGAGACGCCGGCGAAGATCGCCTCTTCCTCGAGCAGCGCCCGCATGCCGGCGACCGCTTCGGCATTCGAGACGAGGAGCTTCCGGTCGAGCTGCGAGACGTCCAGGATAGGCGGGACGTAGCCGTCCTCGAGCGAGCGCAAACCCATGACGGGATCGCCGGGAAGCGGCTCTGCCGCCGCCACGACGACGTCGGGGAACGACTCTCGGAGCCTGCGGCCGGCGCCCATCAGCGTCCCGCCGGTGCCCAGGCCGGCCACCAGCACGTCGACGCGGTCGAGCGCGTCGGCGATCTCGGCGCCCGTGCCCTCGTAATGGGCGCGCGGGTTGGCGCCGTTGCCGTACTGGAACGGCATGAACCAGCGCGGGTCGCTCTCCGCGAGCTCGAGCGCCAGGCGCACGGCCCCGTTCGAGCCCTCGTCGGCCGGCGAGTCGACGATCTCGGCGCCGTAGAGCCGCAGCAGGCGCCGCCGCTCCTCGGTCGCGTTCTCGGGCATCA
>DATBMH010000045.1:0-42575 GCA_036554945.1 Gaiellaceae bacterium
GGCTGCTTCGACGGCCCCGACAACGACGAGTACAACTCGCCCCCGCACTGCTCCGACGGCTACGACAACGACGGCGACGGCAGGATCGACTACCCCAACGACCCCGGCTGTGCCAGCAACTCCGACCTGGACGAGTACAACCCACCGCCGCCCGCCGCGAAGTGCGCCGACGGCGTCGACAACGACGGTGACGGAAAGGTCGATTACCCCAACGATCCCGGTTGCACCGGCAGCTCGGACGACGACGAAGCCGATGCCCTTCCGCCGGACTTCACGGCGCCCCAGCTGACGGACAACCGCGATACGCCCGCCGTCGTCCGCGCAGCGAGCGGATCCTGGAGCTTCTGGCTCAGCAACGACTTCCAGGCCACGGTTTCGCATCAGGTCGTCTTCGGGAGCTCGCAGTCCACCCCGCTCGTCGGCGACTGGGACGGTGACGGGATCGACTCGCCTGGCGTGAACATCGGCGGCAACCGCTGGGTGCTCGCCAACGGCTACGACGACGAGGTCGATCACGACTTCTACTTCGGCGCCCCGGGGGACCAGCCGGTCGTCGGCGACTGGAACGGCGACGGCATCGACACCGTCGGCGTCAGACGGAACGCAACCTTCTACCTCAGCAACGGATTCGCCGGCGCCCCGACCGCCCTCCAGTACGCCTTCGGGCTAGCCGCGGACCGGCCGCTCGCCGGCGACTTCAACGGCGACGGCGTCGACACGCCCGCCTTGCGCCGCAACCAGCTGTTCTTCTTCAAGAACAGCCATAGCGGCGGCGATGCGGACTTCAGCGTGACCTACGGAACCGCCAGTGACACACCCCTCATCGGCGACTGGAACGCCGACGGGATCGACAACCCCGGCGTGCACCGGGGCAACCAGTTCTTCCTCAGCAACGACTTCTACGGCTTCACCGCCTATGCACCGGTCTACGGAAACCACGGTGATGTGCCCTTGGGCGGGGACTGGAATCCCGACGCGCTGGACTCATGGGAAGACGAGGCGATCACGGAGGGGAGTCAGTACACGTTCGCCGCCGTGACCAACGATGCACCCCAAGCCGTCGTCAAGTACGCGCCGCAGGTCTGGATCGCCTCCGGTGAGCAGTACCGCCCGGCCAGCGCTCGCCGGTGGTTCATGAAGTACTCGTCGCTCATGTACGCGCGCTACGAGCAGATACCGATCCCGGTCGTCGGTCGCGGCCACATCGATTCGATTCGCCTCGGAGAGCAAGGCCGCAGCCCGAAGCCCTACTACCTCACAGGAGCCAGCGGCTCACGCGTCTATGCCTACCAGCTCACTCGGCCGTACGAGGACCGGCCGGAGCGGGCTACCGCGCTTCACACGGGCTTCTTCCTCGATCTCAAGGACGACAAGCGCGGAGGAGCCCAGGCCAATCAGCAGGGCCAGCTCAAGGTCCCGGTCTACTACCACTACAAGGCGGGGAGGTTCATCACCTACTGGTTCTTCTATCCGTACAGCGACGGGTGGTCGACGAACGGCGACCACGAAGGCGACTGGGAGCGGATCGCCGTCAGGCTCGATGCGTCAGGAGCGGCGAGGGAAATCGCGCTCTATCGCCACACGTGCCACAAGACTTGGCAATGGCCCGCATACCCCGCGGGCTATCTCGGCACGCATCCCATCGTCTACAGCTCGTACGGGAGCCACGCGAGCTACGAGAAGCAGGGCGGCCAGGACGCAACCTGTGGAGCGCCGGTGCTGAACGACACGACAAGCGCAGGGACGGAGTGGAGGACCTGGGAGTGGCTTGCCGACGTCCAGCGGCAGCCGTGGTACGGCTTCGGGGGTGCGTGGGGAGAGAAAAAGACCAGCGAGCTCAATACCGGGCCGGTCGGGCCGAGCCGGTGGAAGCAACCGGCTCCAGACGGCTGGGAGTAGACCCAGCTGCCGCTACCAGATCGAGCGGTACAGGTCGGCGATCTCGGCCGGTGACGCCGGACGCGGGTTCGCCTTCGCCCCCGCTCTGACGGCTGCCGCCTCCGCCACGTCGTCCAGCTCGTCCTCCGGGACGCCGAAGTCCCGTAGCCGCTCGAAGCCGCCGAGGCGCGCGAGCTCCTCGACCCGCCGCGCGGCGTCGTCGGTGCCGAGCGACTTGCCGAATTCCGCGATCGCCTCGGCGGCGACAGGCTCGTTGAACCGGAGCGCGGGCGGCAGGCAGAGCGCATTCATCGCGCCGTGCGGGAGGCCGTAGCGCCCCCCGATCGCCTGCGCCATCGCATGGGCGAGGCAGAGCCCGGCGAGACCCAGCGCCTCGCCGGCGCGAGCGGCCCCCAGGAGGAGCGTCTTCCGGGCGCCGATGTTGTGGCCGTCCTCGATGACGGCCGGGAGCGAGCCGTTGATCAGCTCCGCGCCCTCGTGGGCGGCTCGGTCGGACTCCGGGCTGCGCGCGGGGTGGTAGAGCGCCTCGGCCGCGTGCGCCAGCGCGTTGAGCGCCGTCCCGGCCGTCGCGTCGCGCGGAAGGTCGAGCGTGAGCTCCGGGTCGTAGACGATGCCGGCGAGGTTCGCGCCGCCCCCGCCCCCCACCATGCGCTTGTCCGGGTCGCGCACGCCGTAGGACGTCGTCCACTCCGAGCCCGAGTACGTCGTCGGCACCGAGACCACCGGCAGTCCGGTTCCGGCCGACGCCGCCTTGGCCGTGTCGATCGCGCTGCCCCCGCCGACCGCCAGGATCCCGTCGACGCCGTCCGGCGCCTCGATCCGGTGGGAGGGAATCTCGTCCCACCGCGCGGCGGCTGGGAGGTCGAGCCCGTTCCAGCGCGGGCTGGCGACGAGGAACGGCCGCTCGATCCCGAGCTCCTCCAGGAGGCCCGGCAGCTCCGCCAGCCCCCAGCGGACGATCATCCGAGGCGTTCCCGCGCGAAGGCGACGAAGGCGTCGGCCACCCGGCTGGGCGTGCGGCCGGTCGAGCGGACGAGCGAGATCTCGCGGGTCGGGGCCAGACCCTCGACCGTCGCTGCGGCGAGCGTCCCGCCCGCGAGCTCGGGCTCGATCGAGGAGCGTGAGATGAACGTGACGCCGTGGCCCGCAGCGACCGCGGCCTTGACCGACTCCTGCAGGCCGAGCTCCAGCTTCACGTCCAGGTCGCGGAGCCGCAGGCCGGCCGCGCGAAGCTCGTCTTCGACCATCTGACGGACGCCGGCGCCCTCCTGCATGAGGATCACCGCCTCGGACCGCAGGTCGTCGAGCTTGACCTTCTTGCCCGCGAGCCGGTGGCTCGGCGGGACCGCGAGGACGACCTCGTCCTGGAAGAAGGGCTCGAACGTCACGGCCCGGTGGCGCGGCGCCGCGCCGACGACGCCGAGCTCGAGCCGGCGTTCGGCGACGAGGTCGATGACGTGGAGCGTGTCGTTGACCGAGAGCGAGATGGCCACACCGGGGTTCTCGACCTGGAACTCGCACAGGAGCAGCGGCAGCACGGTGGCGCCCGGCCCCGTCGAGCAGCCGATCTCGAGCCGGCCGCGCAGCTCGTCCCCCTCGCCGGCCACGTCCTCGAGGAGCTGCTGCTCGAGCGACAGCATCCGCTGGGCGCTCCGGTAGAGCCGCTGGCCCGCCTCGGTGGGCTCCACCCGCCGGCCGGAGCGGTCGAGCAGCCGCTCTCCGAGGCGCTTCTCGAGCGACCGGATCTGCAGGCTGACCGCGGGCTGGGTCACCCCGAGCTGCTCGGCCGCGAGCGAGAAGCTCTTGCGGTCCACGACGGCGCAGAAGGCGGCGAGCTGGCGCGTGTCCATAAGCGTCGATGATAGCCAGGAGCCTACGAATAAGGGCGATCTCTGCCAAGATTGACCTCTTCCTAGCCAGGGGAAAGGGGAGAGATCTGATGATCGTCAGACACCCGAGGTGGACAGGGCGCAGTGCCGGCCTCCTCGGAGTGGTCGCCGTGCTCGCGCTTGCGATCGCAGTTGTCGCGATGCCAGCGGCGGCCCACAAGGGGAAGAAGAAGCACCGCGACGGCGGCTTCAAGACACCGCAGGCGGCCATGCTCGATGCGGTGGTCCCGGGCGCGAAGGTCACGCCGCTGCTCACGGTCGGGGAGACGCTTCCCGGCTCGACGTACAGGTTCGAGTCGATCCCCGACGGGATCGCGCTCCAGAAGAGCCGCCACGGAAAGGTCACCGCGTACGTGAACCACGAGACGTCGACGGTGCCGTTCCCGCTCACACCGGTGCGGCTGAACGACTTCACGAACGCGTTGCTGAGCAAGCTGACCCTCAGCCGCCACGGCGCCGGGATCCTGCGGGGTGAGTACGTGATCGAGAGCGAGCAGAACTACCAGCGGTTCTGCTCGAACACGCTGGTCGGTCACCGCGAGGGCTTCGAGCGCCCGCTCGTCTTCACGAACGAGGAGGCCACGGACATCGTCAACCGGACCGGGACCGCGTTTCCGGCCGGGCCGAACGGCGAGCAGGCCGGCGTCGTCGCGGCGTACGACGTCAAGTCGGGCGAGACGCGCTCGATCTACGGCATGGGCCGCCACAACCACGAGAACAGCGTGGGCCTGCGCGGCTACCGGCACCCGGTCGTCCTCTCGGGCGACGACACCTTCACCGCCCCCGCGTCGCAGCTGTACATGTACACCGCGCGGAACGGCCGGGCCGTCTGGAACGACCAGGGGACGCTCTGGGCGTTCGTCTCGGACAACCCGGCGGTCAACGACTACGGCGACCTGAGCGGCAGCACGTCCGTGTCGGGCCGCTTCATCCAGGTGCCGCGGATGATCGCGACCGGCAAGAAGGCGGACGGCACGGACGCGAAGTCGGCCGACGTGGGCTTCCCGACGCCGCCCGCGAGCGCGGGGCTGCCTGACGGGCCGCAGTGGCTCCTCGAGCACTGGAGCAACACCAACAACGTGTTCCAGTTCATCCGTGTCGAGGACATCCAGTTCGACCGGCACCGGAACAACGTCGTCTACTTCGCCGACACGGGCGAGCCCCGGGCACTGCCCGATCCGGCTACCGGCCGGCTCCGGCGCGGGCCGTCGGGGACCGTCGGCCCGTGGCCGAACGGCCGCATCTTCAAGCTGGTGCTCGACCGGAAGGATCCGACGAAGGTCGAGAGCCTGTCGATCCTCGTCGACGGTGACGCACGCGGAGCTGCCGGCTCCGGGGCAGTCGACCTGATCCACCAGCCGGACAACGTCGAGACGACGAAGGACCTGGTCCTCTTCCAGGAGGATCCGGGCGGCCACAACCAGTACGCGCTCGACAACCCGAACGGGACGACGGCGCGGATCTGGGCGTACGAGCTGAAGACCGGCAAGCTCTACCCGGTCGCGAAGGTCAACCAGTCGGCGGACGAGGGCCCGACCGACGTCGACGCCAGCACCACGAAGTCGCTGGCCGGCGGCTGGGAGTCGAGCGGCATCGTGGACGCGTCGAGGTTCTTCGGCAAGGGCGCGTTCCTGGTCGACGTCCAGGCCGGCTCGCTCGTCGTCGAGGAAGAGGTTCGCGCAGACGCGACATATCAGCGCGAGGGCGGCCAGCTCCTGCTGCTCCGGCTCCCGCACCGAGGCGACCACGGCCATCACGGGGGTCACCACAAGGGCAAGAAGAAGGGCCACGGCAAGAAGCGCGGCCGCGGCTAGCAGCAAGCACGCACCAGGGACCGAGGGGCTGCGAGCGCGGCCCCTCGGTCGTGGTGGCCGCACTACCATCGGCGCGGTCGCGTGAGGGTTTGGATGGACATGACGGCGCCGGCGCACGTGCTGGTGTTCCGGCCGTTGATCGCGCTGCTCCGCGAGCGGGGTGCCGAGGTCGAGATCACCGCGCGGGACTACGCGCAGACGCTCCAGCTCCTCGAGCTGCACGGGATCGAGGCCGAGGTCTTCGGCAGCCACGGCGGGCGGTCGCGGCTCGGGAAGGCCCGCGCGCTCAGCTCCCGCCTCCGCGCGCTGCGTCGCTGGGCCAGGAGCCGCCGGTTCGACGCAGCGCTCGCCCACGGCTCCCACGAGCTCACGATCACCGCCCGCAGGCTCCGCATCCCCAGCTCGACGACCTTCGACTACGAGTTCGCCTGGCTCCAGCACCAGCTCGGGCTGCGGGCGGCCACCTACGTGGTCGTCCCGGACGCCATCCCGCCCGAGCGGCTGCGCCGGTACGGCGTCAAGCCGCCGAAGCTCCGGCGGTACCCGGGACTGAAAGAGGAGTACTACCTCTCGGACTTCGAGCCGGACCGATCGGTCCTCGACTCGCTCGGCCTCGACCCCGGCCGCGCGCTCGTCGTCGTCAGGACGCCTCCCGACATCGCGCTCTACCACCGGACGTCGAACCCGCTCTTCCCGCAGGTGCTCGACCACCTCGGGCGGCAGGAGGACGCGCAGGTCGTCGTCCTGCCGCGGACGGCAGAGCAGGGTGAGTACATCCGGAGCCTGCAGCTGCCGGCCGTCGTCGTCCCTGAGCGCGCGGTGGATGCACAGAGCCTGATCGGGCTCGCCGACCTCGTGGTCTCCGCGGGCGGAACGATGAACCGTGAGGCGGCGGCGCTCGGGATCCCGGTCTACACGACCTTCGGCGGGCGGCTCGGCGGCGTCGACGAGGAGCTGATCCGCCAGAGGCGGCTGGTGCGGATCACCGATCCGCGGGCGCTCGTGGTCTCGAAGCGGGACTCAGGCGCTGGGACGCGGATCCGCCGCGACCCCGCCGAGATGCTCGACCTGCTGCTGCCGGTCTAGCGCCGTCCGCTTCGGCGCGCGCACCATCGTCGAGAGCCGGGAAACCGCCTCGAGCGTCTCCCCCTCCTCGACGAGCCGCTCCAGCTCCGCGAGCTCGCCGTCGAGCCACTCGGCCACGATCGGCGCCCGCCGCGCGCGGCTGATCTTCGGGTGCGCGGTCAGCGCGACCTCCTCGTCGGGCCCCCAGAGCTCCTCATGCAGCTTCTCGCCGGCGCGCACGCCGATGAACTCGATCGGGATGTCGCGCTCGGGCTCGCGTCCCGAGAGCCGGATCATGTCGCGGGCCAGGTCGAGGATCCCGACCGGGTCGCCCATGTCGAGAACGAAGATCTCGCCCCGGCCGCCGATCGCGCCCGCCTGGACGACGAGGGACGACGCCTCCGGGATCGTCATGAAGTACCGCGTCATCTCCGGGTGCGTGATCGTCACCGGCCCGCCGTTCGCGATCTGCCGCCGGAAGATCGTGATCACGCTGCCCGCCGAGCCCAGCACGTTGCCGAACCGCACCGCCATGAACCGGGTGGAGATGTCGTCGCGGGAGCCGTAGGCCTCCGAGATCCACTCCGCGAGCGCCTTGCACTGGCCGTACACGGCCTTCGGGTTCAGCGCTTTGTCCGTCGAGACGAGCACGAAGCTCTTCGCGCCGTACTCGACCGCGGCGTCGGCCACGACCTTCGTCCCGAGGACGTTGTTGCGGATCGACTCCAGCGGGTTGGCCTCCATCAGCGGCACGTGCTTGTACGCAGCCGCGTGGAAGACGACTCCCGGCTGGTAGCGCTCGAAGACCTGGCGGATCTTCCGGCGGTTCGACACGTCGGCGAGCACCGGGATGCTGGCGGTGAACTGGCGCTCGTCGACGAGCTCTCGCTCGATCTCGAAGAGCGGCGTCTCGCCCTGGTCGAGGAGGATCAGCCGCGCGGGCTCGGCGCGCGCGATCTGGCGGCAGAGCTCGGAGCCGATCGAGCCGCCCGCGCCGGTGACGAGCACCGTCTCGCCCTCGAGATAGGACGAGATCGCCTCGATGTCGACCTCGATCTGCTCGCGGCCGAGCACGTCCTCGACCTGCACGGGGCGGATCTGCGCGGCGAGGTTGTCCTCGTCGGCGATCAGCTCGTACAGGCCCGGCAGCGTCTTCACGGGGATGCCCTCGCGGCGCGCGACCTCGACGACCTTCTGGCGCTGCTCGCCCGAGGCCGACGGGATCGCGATCAGGAGCTCGTCCGGCCGGTTGTCGCGCAGCACGTGCGGCAGCTCGTCGGTCGTCCCGAGCACGCGGACGCCGTGCACGCGCAGGTTCTTCTTCCGGGGGTCGTCGTCGACGATCCCGATCGGCGTGTAGCCGAGCTTGCCCGACCGCTGCATCTCCCTGATGACGAGCTGGCCGGCGTCGCCGGCGCCGACGACGATCACCTCCTTGCCGCGGGCGACCAGGCGTGACGCCGACGGACGCTCGAAGATGCTCCGCGCCAGGAGGCGTGAGCCCGCGACGAGGCCGAGCAGCAGCACGCCGTCCATCAGCGCGACGCCACGCGGCAGCCGCCGCTCGAAGGGGTCGAGGAAGTAGATCGCGTTCGCGGCGATCACCGACGCGACGACGACACCGAGGGCCGCCCGCCACATGTCCCTGGTGGACACGTAGCGCCACCACCGGTTGTAGAAGCCGAAGGCGATGAACACGGCGAGCTTGATGGCGACGACGATCGCGACCGTCGTCCAGAAGCCGTCCTGGAAGTTCTCGGGGACGTTGAAGTCGAAGCGCAGCTGGAACGCGAGCCACCACGCGAGCGCGATCAGGACGCCGTCGGCCGCGAGCTGCCAGAGGCGATGCCGGTTGACCGGCAGCATCAGGAAACGGGCGCGCCGACCGCGGAGCGCACCGTCTCGACCACGCGCTCCTGGATCTCGGGCGCGATGCCCGGCCAGAGCGGGATCGAGAAGTTCTCGGTGGCCGCACGCTCGGTCTCGGGCAGCGAACCGGGCTCGTAGCCGAGGAAGCGCAGCGCCGGCTGGAGATGCAGCGGCGTCACGTAGTAGGTCGCCGACGCGATGTCCGCCGCCGTGAGGGCCTCCCGGATCCGGTCCCGGTCGGACGAGCGCGAGACGAAGAGGTGGTAGACGTGGCCCGGCTCGTCCTCGGGCAGCTCGACCGCCTCGCCGAGACCCAGCTCGGCGTAGCGCGCGGCGGCCTCGCGGCGCCCGCGGGTCCACTCGTCGAGGTGCTCGAGGAAGACGCGAAGGAACGCGGCCTGGAGCTCGTCGAGGCGCGAGTTGTAGCCGACGAAGTCGAACGTGGTCTTGTCGCGTGAGCCGTGGAAGGCGAGCATCCGGACCTTCTCGGCGAGGTCTTCGTCGTCGGTGGTCACCAACCCTCCGTCGCCGAGGCAGAAGAGGTTCTTCGTCGGGTAGAAGCTGAAGGTCGACGCGATCCCCGTCTGCGCGATCCCCGGAGCTCCGAACGCCTGGGCCGCGTCCTCGATCAGCGGCGGCCCGAGGGCCGCGAGCTCGGCCATCGGCGCCGGGCGCCCGAACAGGTGGACGGGCATGATCGCCCTCGTCCGCTCGGTGATCCGGGCGGAGACGTCCTCGGGATCGAGGTTCAGCGTCGTCGGGTCGATGTCCGCGAAGACCGGCGTCGCGCCGCGCCGGGCGATCGACTCGGCCGTCGCGTAGAAGGTGAACGCAGGGCAGATGACCTCGTCGCCGGGCCCGATCCCCATCGCCTCGAGGACGAGCACCAGCGCGTCGGTGCCGTTCGCGACGCCGACCGCGCGCTGCACGCCGAGGTAGGCGGAAGCCTCCTCCTCGAAGGCCTGGACGTTCGGGCCGCGGATGAACTGCCCGGACTCGAGCACCCCCTCGAACCGGCTCCGCAGCTCCTCCGTCAACGGCCCGTACTGGGCCGGGACGTCAACCAGCGGGATCTTCGGCACGGCGGTCAATCCTAGCCCCTCGCCGGTGACGCCAGATGCCGGCCGCGACCACGAGGACGATTCCGGCGGCGACGACGTACTCGGCGTAGCGGAAGCTGTGGTGGAAGTCCTCCCACTGCGTCCCGGCCGCGTAGCCGGCGCCGGCGAAGGCGAACGCCCAGGCGAGGGAGCCCGGAATCGTGAGGAGGACGTAGCGGACGAACGGCATCTCGAACACGCCTGCGGGGATCGCGATGAACGAGCGGACGACCGGCGTCACCCGCCCGATCGCGACCGCCCAGTCGCCGAACCGGTCGAACCAGGCCTCCGCCCGGTGGAGCGTGTGGGGCGTGACGTGGACCCAGCGCCCGTGTCGCTCCAGGAACGGGCGTCCTCCGTAGTCGCCGATCGCCCAGCCGGCCATCGAGCCGAGGATGTAGCCGATCCCGCCGGCCATCGCCATCGCGAAGTAGGCCCAGAACCCGGACTCGATCGGCTCGCCGAGGAGGACGACGTCCTGGCCGGCGAACGCTCCTGCCGCCACGGCGCCGGCGTAGACCATCACGAGCTCGCTCGCCGCCGGCAGGACCGCGTCGACGAACATCAGGATGAACACGGCGTAGATCCCGTGGTCACCGATGACCTCGGTGAGCGCGTCCGTGATCGCGCTGAGGATGGAGGCCGCCGGCACGGCCCCGAAGTCTAGGTCTGTTATCGCCGCCGGACCCTGAAGGCGCGGTTGAGCTCGGAGCGGCCGACGCTGTTCGTCGCCACTACGCGGGCCACGTAGCTGCCGGAGAAGACCGGCTTGCCGTTCGGGTACTTCCCGTTCCAGAGGACGGTCGTCCGGCCGGCCCGCGCGTTGAAGCGACGGACGACGCGCAGGAGCTGCCCCGTCTTCGACGTGATCTCGACGCTCACCCGTGCGGGACGGGTGAGGGCGAAGCCGACCGCGAGCCGCCCGCCCCGCTTCCGGCCGACCGTCATCCGAATCGGGCTGACGGAGATGAAGCCGAGCGTGTTGTTGAGGCTGAACGACCGCGCCGTCGTCGAGCGGGTGCCGTCCGCGTCGACCGCGGTGACGTTCCAGCGCCAGCGGCCCTCGGGCTGCGCCTGCCGGACGCCCTGGACGCGCGTCCTCGTCAGGCCGACGAAGCCGAACTTGTAGAGGCCTGGAGCGCGCTCGCCCTGGTCGATCGTCCGCGCGACACCGTCCGGGCCGGTCAGGGTCGCGGTCACCGTCGAGCGCCGCACGATCTTGTACTCGAGCCGCTGCCGGTCGCCGGCGCCGTCGCCGTTCGGCGAGAACGACGGCTCGGTCTCCGGCGCGTGGACGCCGTAGTACATGACGAGGAGCGCCTCCGAGACGGCGCGCTCGCCGCCGTCGGACGGACGGCTGAGCAGCTCGCCGTCGAACGCCATCGTGGAGGAGCCGCCGGCATCGAAGGCCGACGCCGTGACGACACCGAGGCGCAGCATCGTCTGGGCGAGCTCGAAGTTCGTCATGCCGGACGAGTAGCCCGGCTGGCGGCCGTCGACGACGAGCATGACGATCCGGCCGTCGGCCTTCTGGCCGACCGCGGTCCGGGGGTGGCGCCGGTTCAGGTGATAGGTGCCGAAGTCCTCGTTCGGCCGGAAGATCGGCTTGCCCTGGCGGATCAGCTCCGGCCCGCCGCCCAGCGCGTCAGGGACGTCGCGCCACTCGGGGCGCAGGACGAGGCGGACGGTGACCGTCTCGGCGGCAGCGGCCTCAACGGCCAGCCGCTGGGCCTGCGTGCCGCGCGCCGCCAGCACCGCGCCGCCGGGCGGGATCCTCGTCCCGCCGCGCCGGTTCTCCGACACGAAGCCGACGAGGTCGGTGTTGGGCGTCGAGGACGGGAACGGCGACAGCACGGCCTCGAACACCCCCGTCGTGGCCGGCGTCGACGGGCCGTAGGCCGGCGTGTACAGCGTCGTGCCGTTCGGGCCCGGCGCCCGGTTGACGAGGTGCACGGGACGCCGCGGCCCCGCGCCCTGCCAGGTTCCCAGCATGGACAGCCGGTCCACCCTGAGGTTGCCGGCCGCGTCGATGCCGAGCATCGAGCGCCTGGAGTGCGGCGCCGTCTGCAGGACGCCGTCCTGGATCAGGCCGCTGGTCGGGATCCCGTCGCTGTACGTGAAGAGGTCCCCGTTGACGCCGGCGACGGTGGCGCTCGCCTGGGCGCGCCGCTGCATCGCCGTCACACGCTCCCGGCCGGTGGCCGCGCCGTTGGAGAGAACCGGCTTCAGGCCGTAGAGGGCGCCGCCGGGCTTGGGCGCCGTGAGGATGTGGAGCGTCTGCGGCCCGAACCGCGTGAACTGGAGCCGCTTCTCGTAGGTGACGCCGGGCATGAGGAGCTGCGTCGCCCCCGCCGCGGGTGTGGCAAAAACGCCTGCGAGCAGGCAGAAAATGATCGCCTTCCTCAGCATCGACCCCGGCTGACGTTACCGAAAACCAGGAACGATCAAGACCGCCTTTACACCATTCGTACACGGGTAGGGTGCGGGGGTGGAGCGTGCGATCGAAGTCCGCGGCCTGATCCGCGAGTTCAAGGGCGGGATCCACGCCGTCGCCGGAATCGACCTCGACGTCGCGCCCGGTGAGATCTACGGGTTCCTGGGGCCGAACGGCGCCGGGAAGTCGACGACCGTCCACATGCTGACGACGCTGCTGCCGCCCACGGCCGGCACGGCGAAGGTGGGTGGCCACGACATCGTCAAGGAGGGGCCCGCCGTCCGGCGGACGATCGGCGCGGCGCTCCAGGAGGCGGCGCTCGACCCGCTGCTGACGGGCCGCGAGCACCTCAAGCTCCAGCTGGCGCTCCACGGCATCCCCCGCGCCGAGCGCGACCCTCGCACCGACGAGCTGCTCGAGCGGGTCGGCTTGCGGCTGGCGGCCGACCGGAAGATCGGCGGCTACTCGGGTGGCATGAAGCGGCGTCTCGACCTGGCGCTCGCCCTCGCCCACCGGCCGCGCATCCTCTTCCTCGACGAGCCCACGACGGGGCTCGACCCGCAGAGCCGCAGCGCGCTGTGGGACGAGGTCGTCCGGCTCAAGCGGGAGGACGGCGTCACCGTCTTCCTCACGACCCAGTACCTGGAGGAGGCCGACGTCCTCGCCGACCGCGTCGGGATCATCGACCACGGCCGCATCGTGGCCGAGGGAACGCCGGCGGCGCTGAAGGCGGAGATCGGCCGGCCGACCGTCGAGGCCGTGCCGACCGAGGGCACCGAGCCGGCCCGGCTCGAGGAGATCTTCCTCCGCTTCGGCGAGCTCCAGCCCTCCACGGCGGGCGTCGCCGTCCGCCTCGACGGCAAGGGCGGCCTCGCCGACATCGTCCGCGCGCTCGACTCGGCCGAGGTCACGGTCGAGGCGCTGAACCTGCACGCGCCCACCCTCGACGACGTCTTCCTCGCGAAGACGGGCCGCTCGCTCGAGGGCGAGGAGGAGCCGGAGCCGGAACCGGCTTGAGCCTCACCTCGCAGGTCCTCCATCTCGCGCGGCGCTCCGTGGTCCGCACGATCCGCCAGCCCGCGAACTGGATCACGCCGCTCGTCTTCCCGCTCGCGCTGATGGCCGTGAACTCCGGCGGCCTCGACGCCGCGACCCACCTGCCCGGCTTCCCGACGGACTCGTTCGTCGCCTTCTTCCTCGCGTTCCCGTTCATCCAGGGTGCGCTGTTCGCGACCGTGAACGCCGGCGTCGACCTCGCGCGGGACATCCAGACGGGCTTCCTCAACCGGCTCGCGCTGACGCCGATGCAGAGCGGTGCGCTCCTGATCGGCCACCTCGGCGGCGTCATCGCGCTCGGGTTCGTGCAGGCGGTCTGGTACCTCTCGGTCGGCCTGCTGATCGGGGTGCGGATCGAGGCGGGGTTCCTCGGCACGATCGTGCTCTTCGTGCTGGCGGTGCTGATCGTGCTCGCCTTCGGGTCGTTCGGCGCGCTCGCCGCCCTCCGCACCGGCTCGACCGAGGCCGTGCACAGCCTCTTCCCGGTCTTCTTCGTCTTCCTGTTCATCTCGTCGATGAACCTGCCGAGGAACCTGATCGAGACGGAGTGGTTCCAGACGGCGGCCTCGGTGAACCCGGTCTCGTACCTGATCGAGGCGATCCGCAGCCTCGTGATCGAGGGCTGGAACGAGGAGGCCCTGGTGCTCGGCTTCGCGGTGAGCATCGGGCTCGCGATCGTCGGCCTGACGCTCTCGACGCTCTCGCTGCGCACGAGGATGGCGCGGACGTGAGAGGGGTCGTCAGCGTGGCGCTCGCCGTCGGGTGGCGCATGCTCCACAACAACTTCACGACGCCCTCGCTGCTGATCCCGGGGCTCGCGTTCCCGATGTTCTTCTTCGTCGCCTTCGCCGGCGGCCTCTCGCGCGTGAACGACGTGCCCGGCTTCCAGTTCCCGGTCGGGTACACGGCCTTCCAGTTCGTCTTCGTCCTGCTTCAGTCCGCGGCGTTCGCCGGCGTCTTCACCGGCTTCGGGATCGTCCGGGACTTCGAGACCGGCTTCGCCCGGCGGCTGATGGTCGCGGCGCCGGACCGCCGCGGGATCCTGCTCGGCTACGGGATCGGCGCCCTCGGCCGGTGGGCGGTGACCGCGCTCGTGCTCACCGCGGTGGCGATGCTCGCCGGGATGCAGGTCGGCGGCGACGGGGTCGACCTGTTCGCGCTCTACCTCCTCGCGGCGATCGTGAACACCTGCGGACTGCTCTGGTCAGCCGGGATCGCGATGCGCCTGCGCACCCTCCAGGCCGCCCCGCTGATGCAGCTCCCGGTGTTCCTGTCCCTCTTCTTCGCGCCGGTGTTCGTGCCGCTCGGCCTGCTCGCGGGCTGGCTCGAGGCGCTCGCGCGCGTCAACCCGGTGACGCACCTGCTCGAGGCCGGGCGAAGCCTGATCGCAGGGCAGCCCAGCGACGTCGGGCTCGCGTTCGCGATCGGCCTGACGCTCGCGGGGCTCTTCTCGCTCTGGGCGGTCCGCGGGCTCCGGAAGGCGGAGGCGGCGGGAGGCGGCTAGGAGCTAGGCCAGGGCGTCGCGCAGGCGCGCCTGAAACGCCGCCACGAGCTGCTCGCTCTCGGGCAGCAGCCGTCCCTCCGGCAGCACGCCCGACCCCGCGCCGCGCTGTACCGACTCGACGAGCCGCGCGTCCTCCCGGCCGACCTGGTCGTCGAACTCGAGGAACTCCTCGATCCAGGCGTGCTCCTCGCCCGGCGCGAAGAAGTAGTCGAGGACGCGGCGCGTCCGGTCGGGCGTGAGCGGCAGGATCGGGCCGATCGAGAGGTTCGGCCGCCCGGGGAAGACGTTGATGCCGGTGTTCGGCCAGATCAGGTGGAACTGGCCCTCCGGCAGCTGCGCGCCGGTCGGGTCCTTCAGCCGGCCGAACTGGCTGAGGTGCCAGGGCCGGGTCTCGAGCCGGTACTCGCCGGCCGCCGTCTCGACCATGGCCGAGAACCCCGGATGCGCGACCGCGCAGTGGTAGCACTCGAGGAAGTTCTCGGCCGCGATCTTCCAGTTGGCCGGAACCTCCCACTCGGCGCGGTGGTGGAAGTCGAGCGCGTCGACGTCGATCCCGCCCTCGGCGAGCATCTCGGGCACCTCGCCGAGCACCTCCTCGAAGGGCGGCGCCTCGCCGTCGAGGTCGACGAAGCGGAACGGGCCCCACGAGGCGAGCCTGATCTCGACGAGGCCGAGGTCCGCCGTGCCGTCCAGCTCCGCCGCCCGCGGCGCCGAGCGCAGCGAGCCGTCGAGGTCGTACGTCCAGGCGTGGTAGGGGCACTGGAGCGTCTTCCTGACTCCGGCCTCCTCGACCACGACCGACCCGCGATGGCGGCAGACGTTGACGAACGCGCGCTCGGCGCCCTCGTCGTCGCGCACGACCACGACCGGCACGCGGCCCGCCCAGCCGGGCACGACGTTCCGTCCGCCGAGCACGCCGACGTACTGCCAGCTGCGCCGGAAGATCGCGTCCTCCTCGAGCTCCAAGACCGCGGGATCGCGGTACCAGGCCCAGGGCGTCGTCTGCGTCACGGCCCTACGTGAGGGTCAGAGCCAGGCGTCCGCCGCGATCGCGATCAGGTAGCCGACGATGAGCAGGCCGCCCGTGGCCAGGTGCAGCTGGATGTTCTTGGCCATCGCCGGCATGAGCGTGTACGGCTCCTCGTAGTGGTCGCGCAGCGCCCGGTAGACCGGCAGCGCGAGCGGCGCCGCCAGGAGGGCGATGAGCGCCGGCCGGACGATCCAGCCGGCCGCCGCGAACACCGCGATGAGCACGAAGGTGAGCACGACGGCGGCGGCGTACCCGTTCACGATCGCGTCCTTGGAGAACCGCACCGGCAGCGTGCGCTTCCCGGCCTTCTCGTCCGCGGGCCGGTCCGGCACCTCGTTCACGTAGAGCACGAGCGCGATCAGGATCCCGACCGGGATCGACGCGAGCAGCGGCTCGAGGTCGTACTCCTGCGCCTGCACGAAGTACGCGCCCAGGGTCATGATCGGGCCGAAGCCGAGGAAGACGTCGATCTCGCCGAGCCCCCGGTGGACGAGCTTGAGCGGCGGCGCCGTGTAGAAGACGCTTAGCAGCGCGCCGGCGATCCCGAGCCAGAGCAGGTCCCAGCCTCGCGTCGCCGCCAGGTAGACGCCGATCGCGATCCCGACCGTGTAGAAGCCGATCGAGAGCAGCGTGATGCCGCGCAGCGACATCAGCCCGTAGTGGACGACACGCGATCCGCCGCTGAACTGCGTCGGGTTCACGTTCGCCGCGTCCGCGCCGCTCGTCGTGTCGAAGACGTCGTTCGCGACGTTCAGCCCGAGGTGGATGCAGGCGCCGCCGACGAGCGTCAGGAGCGCGAGCCACCAGCTGAACCCGTTCGTCCAGCCGGCGACGGCGATGCCCAGCAGGATCGGGATGAAGGTCGCGCTCAGGAAGGGCAGGCGCGTCGCGCGGAGGAAGAGCCAGCCGAACGACAGCTTCGGCCGGACGGTGCGGCCGGTCTCGGCCGAGACCTGCTCGAGGTACCGGTGCGCCTGCGGGACGCCGCGCTCCGAGTACTCGAAGAACGTCATCTCCTGCTCGTCCCAGTGCTGGACCTGCTCGGGCGTGAACTCGAACCCCTCGCCGGTCGGCCGCATCGGCCCCCACAGGGAGACGTAACGCCGCTCGTCGTAGCCGATCCCCGGCTGCGGGCGGATGTGGCTGAAGACGACGTTCACGCGCTCGTCCTGCGGGGGCTGGGCGGGCCCGGCGACGGACGAGAGGGTCACGACGCCGCGATCGACGCTGAACTCGGTCGCGACGGACATCGGGTAGCCGTCGTCGTCCACGTAGGCGATGACGGCGTGGCTGAAGCGCTCCTCCAGGCTCCCGATCAGCTCCGGGGAGGGCTTCATGCGGGCACCGGCGCGACCTCGAACACCTGCGGCTCGACGTCGGTCCGGCCGTCCTCCCAGAGGTAGGCCTTGCGCGGGCGGATCTCGATCACCGCCCGCTCGAAGAACAGCGGGAGCGCGACGCGCTTGCCGAGGAACATGTCGATCGCGGGCTCCTTCTTCCGCCAGAGCGGGAGCACGCGCTCCCAGCCGGTGTGGAGATCGGAGTCGTCCACGGTCGCGTCACCCTGGATCGTCGCCCGGGCGAACCGGTCGACCTTGACCGCCTCGGGGTCGGTGATCGAGAGCGAGACCTTGGGGTTCGTCTTGATGTGCTCCAGCTTCTTCGAGAAGAGGATGCTGGACGTCAGGTAGATCAGCTCACCGTCGTAGAGCGGGATGAGCGGGTGGGTGACCGGCCGGCCGGACGCGTCCAGCACGGTCAGCTCGCTCACCAGCGCCGTGTCCAGCAGCGCCTCGACCCGTTCCGGAAGGACACCCATCGCCCAGACGATAACGCGCTAGGAGGGCTAACTGCGGCGCTCGACGACGATGTGCGTCAGCGCCTCGAGCTCAGGCCGGTAGCCGCCGCCCGCGAGCTCCGAGCGGGCTTCCGCCGCGTACCTGAGCGCGACCTTCCTCGCCTCGTCGAGGGCCCCCGTCGCCGCGACCCTGATCAGCGCCCCGTCCAGCGGGCCGCCGGCGAGCGCGTCCCGCACGACCGGGTCCTCGCGGGCCGCGAAGATCAGCGGCAGCGTCGGTGTGCCCTCGCGAAGGTCGTTCCCCGCGAGCTTGCCGGTCTCGATCGTCGTGCCGGTGCAGTCGAGGATGTCGTCCGTGATCTGGAAGGCGATCCCGAGCGCGAGGCCGAAGCGGCCGAGCGCCTCGTCCCGGCTCCCGAGCAGGCACGCGGCGCGGAAGAGCTCGGCGGTCTTGAGGGTGCAGCGGCGCAGGTACTCGTCCTCGGTCGTGTCCGGATCGTGCGCCTGTGCGTGCTGCAGCGCCTCGCCGCGGACGAGCGCGAGGGCCGCGTCCGCCAGCAGCCGGACCCCCTCGGCGTCGCCTGTCGACGCGAGCTCCGAGAACGCCCTCGCGAAGAGGTAGTCGCCGGTGGCCCGGGCGCCGACCGAGCCGTGCGTCCGCCACGCCGTCTCGCGCCCGCGGCGCAGCGCCGCCCGGTCGATCAGGTCGTCGTGGACGAGGCTCGCCATGTGGACGAGCTCGACCGCGACCCCGGCCGGCAGCGCGTCGCCGCCTCGGGGCGTGGCGAGGAACACCAGCAGCGGGCGGAGCCGCTTGCCGCCGGCGTCGAGCGCCTGCGCGCCCGCATCGGCGACCGTCCCGCCGTGGCTGGCCACCGTCTCGCGAAGCCGCCGCTCGAGCTCCGACATGTAGGCGTCGAGCCCGGGCGTGGCCTTCACGGCCGCCAGGGCGCTCATCGCGCTTCCCCGACGAGGAGCACGACGATCCCACCCGCGAGCAGCCGGTGCGCGACCGGATAGAAGCCCGCCGCGCGGACGCGCTCGCCGAGCTCGCCGGGGCCGGGGAAGCGGCGGACGCTCGCCGGCAGGTAGCTGTAGGCCGCGCCGCCCGAGAGCACCCGTCCCGCGACCGGGACGAGACCGTCGAACCAGGCCTTGTAGAAGAGCGCGAGCGGGCCGCGGGGGCGGACGATCTCGAGGATCCCGACGCGGCCGCCCGGCTTCAGGGCCCGCCGGAGCTCGCGGAGGGCGAGATCGAGGTCGTCGACGTTGCGGACGCCGAAGCCGACGGTCGCGGCGTCGAAGGAGGCGTCGTGGAACGGCAGCCGCAGGAGGTCGCCGTGGAGCCACTCGATCTCGGACGACTTCGCCCTGGCGCGCTCCAGCATCGCCTCGGAGAAGTCGACGCCGGTCACCCGGCCGGCGCCGGCCGCGCGCGCGGCGAGCGCCAGGTCGCCGGTGCCGCAGCAGGCGTCCAGCACCCGGTCGCCCGGGGCGACGACCGCCTCGGCGGTCAGCCGGCGCCACCGCCGGTCGAGGCCCGCGGTCATCGCGTGGTTCATCGAGTCGTAGACCGGGGCGATCCGGTCGAACATCGAGCGCACGCCCTCGGGCGGCAGGCTCCCGGCCCGGGTGGTCACGCCGAGGCTAGCCGTGCGGCCGGGAACCGGCCCGTGCCGGCGGGGCGCATCTCATTCGCCGCCCTTGGATGCCGCGAGGAAGGCCGCGATCTGGTCGAGCTGCTGGTCGCTCAGAGTCTCGCCGTAGACGGGCATCACCTGGTTCCCGAAGTCGCGTGGGTTGGCCACGTAGGCCTTCAGCTGCGCCTGGTCCATGCCCTCCCCGACCGCCGTCAGGTCCGGCGCGCCGAGGTTCGCGACGCCCGAGCCGTCATAGGTGTGGCAGTTGGTGCAGCCGGACTCCGCGAAGAGCTGCGCACCCTCCTGGGCGTCGCCCTCGGGGATGTTGTTGTCCTCGATCCAGCGGGCGACGTCGCCCGTCGCGCCGGTGCCCTCCTCCGCCACCGCGCCCTTGTAGGTGAGGACGCCCATCGTGACCACGGTCAGCGCCGCGGCGATGACGGCGACCGGCCGCCGGGAGAGCCGGCGTTCGCGCCGCCGGTCGATGAACGGCAGCGCCAGCAGCAGGATGAGCGCGATGGTCGGGACGCCGACGGTTCCGAGCACCACCGTGTCCGGCCACTTGAAGATCCGGAGGAGGTAGACGAGGAAGTAGAAGTACCAGTCCGGCCGCGGGATGAAGCTCGTCGTCCCGGGGTCGGCCTTCTCCTCGTAGAGAACGCCCAGCGAGCCCGAGGTCGAGGCGCCTTCCGGCTCGGACGCCTCGTCGGCGGTGAAGTACCAAACGCAGGCGAGACCGACGATGACGGTGACCACGACGAGGCTCATCACCGTGTCGTGGAACATCGCGTACGGGTGGAACTGCTTCCCGTCGCGGTCGACGTCCTCCTTGTAGCGCTTGAACTGCGCGCGGCGCTCGTCCGCGGCCCTACTCACCCCGCGGCCTCCCTCCACGCGGGCCCGGCTGCATCAGGCCGCCGTCGCGGGACGCCTCGGGCTCCGGCCGGTCGCGCCCGGCCGCGCTCTTCGACCATGGCGGGGAGCTGACGCCGAGCCGCACGACCAGGTACAGGTGCAGGCCGATGAGGGCAAAGAGCGCCCCCGGCAGGAGCAGCATGTGCATCGCGTAGAACCGCGTCAGCGTGTCGGCACCGATCTCGTCGCCGCCACGTAAGAACTGGCCGAGCAGCGGGCCGACGAACGGGCCCGTGCCGTTGAGGTTGATGCCGACGACCGTCGCCCAGTACGCCGTCTGGTCCCACGGGAGCAGATAGCCCGTGAAGCCCATCAGCAGCGCGAGCGGCAGGATCAGCACGCCGACGAGCCAGTTCAGCTCGCGCGGGTACTTGTAGGCGCCGAACAGGAAGACCCGCCCCATGTGCAGGAAGAGCAGGATGATGAAGACGCTCGCGCCCCAGCGGTGCATGCCGCGCACGAGCCAGCCGAGCGTCACGTCGTGCGTGATGTGGCGGATCGACTCGTACGCCTCGTCCGGCGTCGGCTTGTAGTACATGGCGAGGATCACGCCGGTCCCGAGCTGGACGAGGAACGCCGTCAGCGTCGCGGAGCCGAGGGTGTGGAACCAGTTCGTGTCCCGCGGCACCTTCCGGAAGAGGAAGTACTTGACGCCGCCGACGAGGCCGGACCGCTCCTCGAGCCAGTCGAGCGGGATGTTGACGACCTTGACGACCACGTCCATCCGCCGCTTGCGGCGCCGCGTCGGGGGCGGGACGACGGCCATGCCCGGCTACCCCTCCAGGTCCTGCGGTTGGATCGGGTAGAGGAAGGCCGAGAGGCCGTCGACGTGCTCGCCGGGGCCCTGGATGCCGTACGCGGTGATCTTCGCGTCGGCGCCCGTGCCCTCCACCGAGCCCACGCTGTACGGCTCGAGCAGGGTGAGGTTCCCGTTGACGATCGAGTACTTGAAGCGGTCGAGCGCGCGGACCGGCGGGCCCGCGATCCGGTTGCCCTCCGTGTCGTAGGCGCCGCCGTGACAGGGGCAGCTGAAGTTCGCGGGCTGGATCGGCGTCATCACCAGCGCGGCCTGCTCGGTCTCGATCTCCTCCCGCTCCTCGTCCTGCCGCGGCCCGCCCGCCTGCGCGGGGCAGCCCAGGTGCACGCACCTGTTCGAGATGAGCGTCATGCTCGGCTGGCCGTTCGACTCGCCGTTGTAGCGGACGAAGGTCGTCCGTCTCGAGACCTCTCCGGCCGCCGGGTCGAGCAGGAACGTCACCTCGCGCCACTCGTTCTCCGGGTAGTTGTCGAGCGGGCCGAGGTCGACGCCGCCGGGGTCGTCGGCGGTGAAGGCGGGCAGGACCGCGAAGCCGAGGACCGGCAGCGTCACGATCGCGCCGATCACCCCGCCGAGGCCGAGGGTCGTCAGCTCGAGGAAGACGTTCCGCGGGTACCGCTCCTCGTCGGGCTCCTCGGCCGGCTTCGGCTCGGGCTCCTCGGCCGCCTTCCGGTCGGGCGACATGACGTCCCGCGCCCAGAGGAAGGCGAAGATCAGCGTGATCACGACGCCGGCGATCGCGGCCGGCCGGCTCACGACGAGGCCTACGAGGACACACGCGATGCCGACGGCGAAACCCACCGGCCAGATGCTCGGCGGCGGCAGATGCGGCTTGTTGTCTCCGCCGTGCGGATCCAGTTGAGCCCTCCTCGTCGGCCTCGTCCGCGGCGAGTCTACGAAACGGATTCAACCTGCGGTCGGGTCTTCGCGTCAACGACGCAACAAACGCTGCAAGGTGCAGCGCTGACCGTCCTGCCCGGCCGCCACGGTGTCGAGGCCGTCCTCGCTCCAGCGGCCGTTCACGAGCGCCTTGATCTCGGCCGACATCTCGATCTCCGGCGGCCACTCGCGGGTGCCTTCGAGCGGTCCCTTGGCGGTCGCGTCGATCTCGATCTTGCCGCCGAAGAACTGGTTCGTCGGTGCGTGGTCGAGGTGGTCGACGGCGGGCATGGCCGGGGAAGCGCCCACTGATCGAGACGACCGCGCAGTTGTGCAACGCGCCTGCGACGGGAGGTCGAAGTCGACGATCTCGGGCACCGACATCCTGCTCGCGGGCAGAAAGATCCGCTCGGTCGCCTTGCCGAGCCAGGCATCCTCCTGCGGCGGCTTGCCGACGACGATGGACGGGGTAGATCGGGTCGCGCCGCAGGCCACGGAGTGAGGCCGGGTTCCCAGGCGAGGATGAGGCTACCCGCCAAGCCTGGGCTCAATGAAGCGAGGCCGCTGCAAGCTCCGAAGCTTCCTCGAGCGTCATCCTCACGCCGGCTTCAAGTTCTGCCGCGAGATCATCGTCGCATTGATCAAGGCGGGCCATGGTCAGCTCGAGTATGCGGCGATCGCGACCCGCCGCGGTGACGCCGAGCCTCCGATATTCACTCTGTGCGAAGCCCAGAAGTCGGGCGGCAGCGGTCGGCTCCGACCGCAACGCGGCAAGGTACGCGAGCGTGACGAACAGGCCCGAGTACTGCACGGTCGTGAGTGCGTCCGGGTGGCCGATCACTCGTACGAGAAGAGCCCTGGCGCCGTCGTGGTCCCCACCGTTCAAGAGCACCTCGGCGAAGTTCCCGAGCGTCACCGCTGTCTCGGTCCGGTCAGGTTCACGGCGCTCCTCCCAGAACGAGAGGCTGTCCCGCATGAGCGTCAGCGCATCGTCCTGATCACCCGCCTCGCTCAGCGCGAGAGCCAAGCACTGTCTGGCGCTGTCTGCGTGCTCCGGCATGGACAACTGCTCGAATTGCCGCAAGGCCTCTCTCAAGAGCGGAATCGCTGGTCCGATCCGATCTTCCGCTCCTTCCTGATACGCCAGGTAGCCGAGGTTGAGCATCGTCAGAGCGGTTTCCTCCTGTGAGCCCGACTCACGAAAGAGCTCAAGCGCGATCCTGAGGGACTCC
This sequence comes from Gaiellaceae bacterium, assembly GCA_036554945.1. Classification (GTDB taxonomy): domain Bacteria; phylum Actinomycetota; class Thermoleophilia; order Gaiellales; family Gaiellaceae; genus JACDAN01. The sequence goes on from DATBMH010000045.1 coordinate 22,942, forward strand.
GCAGCGGCCTCGTGCGCCCCACGGAGGTTCTGCACGTATCCCACGCTGAGCAGAAGCTCAGCACGGGTCTGACGCGTGAGGGCGGTGTGCCCGAGGACCCGCTCGAGCCACCGCTGGGCGACGGGCAGTCGTTCCGGCTGGCGAACCCAAATGCGCGTCGCCGCCCGGAGCAGACGTCCAGCATCCTCGATCCGTCCAGCCTCGTAGAGGTACTCCATCGCAACATCGAGGTTCTCAGCCTCGCGCCTGAGTTTCTCGTGAGCCGCTTCGTGCTCTCCGACGAAGTACTCGTGCGCCAGACGCGTGGCGAGATCGAGGTAGTAGTTCCCATGGCGCTCTCGCTGCTGCGCAACGGCGCCCTCGTCGAGCTGTTCGAGCGCAAACTCCCTCACCGTTTCGAGCAGGACGACGCGTCCATCGGCGTCGCGTGTGGAGAGGCTCTTTCGAACGAGCGATTCCAGACCCGTCGGCGTTGCGCCGCACACGGCCTCCGCCGCATCGTGGTCGAAGCTTCCAGGGAAGACCGAGAGCCGCTCGAAGAGACTTCTCTCGCTCTTGTCGAGCAGCTCATAGCTCCATTCGATCGTTGCTCTGAGCGCTTGCTGGCGTCGCGGGACGTCATTGGGACCGCCGGTGAGTAGCAACAAGCGACGGTCGAGCCGTGTGCGTATCTGATGCGTCGTCAACGTCGCGATACGAGCGGCTGCAAGCTCGAGAGCAAGAGGAAGGTGGTCGAGCCGACGACAGATCGTCGGGACGTCATCCGAGGGGACGAAATCGGGCTGAACCGCCCGCGCCCGCGTCTCGAACAATGCGACTGCATCTTCGTGCGGTAGAGGCCCTAGTGGGTACCGGTGCTCACCGTAGACGTTGATCGGTTCACGGCTGGTTGCCAGCAGCTTCAGGTTCGGGCAGGTCTCGAGGAGCTGCGTCAGCGCCGGGCCAGAAGCCGCAACCTGTTCGACGTTGTCGATGCAGATGAGAACGCGGCGCTCACCAATTGCCGCTTCGAGGTCCGCCGTTTCGTCGAGTACTTCGGAGATTGCCGGCACGACCAACTCCGGATCGCGGAGCGCTTGGAGCGGGACCCAGAGCACCCCGTCTGCGAAGAAGTCGACGGCCACGCCTGCAACGGCGATCGCGAGCCTCGTCTTGCCGACGCCGCCAGTGCCGACGATCGTAAGCAGCCGGACGTCGTCGTGTCGAAGCAGCGTGAGCAGCGCCGAGACCTCCTCGCTGCGGCCTACGAGACCGGTAAGCGGCGATGGCAGCCTGACGATCGCCGGCGCCGGCACGACCGAACTCAGCGGCGGTGAGAGCGCCTCGTCCTGGTTGAGGATCGATCTCTGCAGCGCCTGAAGCTCGGAGCTTGGATCGATACCGAGCTCCTCGACCAGCCGCTCTCGCGTCTGTTGATAGACCTCGAGCGCGTCCGCTTGGCGACCTGACCGGTAGAGAGCTGTCATCAGCTGCGCCACAAACCGCTCGCGCAGCGGCTGCTCGGTGTGGAGCGGCTCGAGCTCGGCCACGAGCTCGGCGTGGCGACCGAGCGCGAGCTCAGCGTCGATTGCCTCCTCCAGGCACGCAAGCCGCTCCTCCTCCAGGCGTGATACGACCGGCTGAGCAAACGAGTCGTAGCGAAAGTCGGCCAGCGGCGAACCCCGCCAGAGCGCGAGCGCCTCTCGCAGCTTCAGTTCAGCCGCGGCCGCGGACCCCGCTGCCAGCAGCTCGCTCCCCTCTCGGGCGAGATGCTCGAATCGACGCACGTCGAGCTGCCCGAGGTCAATCGCCAGCGCGTATCCCGGCGGCCTGGTGACCAGAACGCGATAGTCGCCCCTGTCCGCATCCGGCTCCAGCAGCCGCCGCAGCTGCAAGACATAGCCGTGCAGCGCCGTCATGGCGTTCGCCGGCGGCGTCTCGGGCCAGAGAACCTCGATCAGCTCATCGGTCGAGACCGGCTCGGGGGCCCGCAGCAGCAAGGTCGCGAGGACCGCCTTCTGCTTGCCGGCAGTCAGCGGAAGCAGCGAGCCGCCCACTCGCACCTCCAGCGAGCCGAGCAGCCCGAACATCAACGACCCAGCCGACAGGAACCGATCGTACTACCGAGATTTCCGCCTTCCAAGAAGGCGTGGATGGCCGCGAAAAGCGGCCGTCCACGCAGTTCGAACGTCCTCCTACCAGCGGCCGATCGCGCCGCCACAGACGAGAGCTGCGGTGGCAGCGAGGGTGACAACGGCGCTGAGAACGCGTGCCTTCATGGCTCCTCCTTCTGCGAGGACTGCCCGATGCAGTCCGACGGCACGACCTTGGACGCAGGGCCTGCGAAGCCACTAAGGCCCAGAGAAGGCGGGCCGCCATCCCGCCTTAGTTACGCCGTATCGGCTTCGTAGCGCCGTCGCCGAGCCTGGACGCGTCAGACCGCACCAGGCGGTCTCGAGAAAGGAGGAATCCATGTCAGCCCTCATGCACAGGATTGGCTTCCAGCGAGTCAGCCGCGCGCTCATCGCTGTGGCGGCCGCGTCGGCGCTGGCGTCAGCGCTGCCCGCGAACGCCGCAGCCGCTCCCAACCACGTCGTTCCGTCAATCGGCTGCGACGCGATTTACGGACACGTCGTGATCACCGTTCCGATGCCGATGTTCGTGCAGACGCCGTACCGGTCCGAGCAGGTGACGCTCCGTTTCCACCTCTACAAGAAGAATCAATACGGTGGCTGGGACTTCAAGCTGAACGGCCAGTTTGCCTACACGAACCACGCAACAAGTGGGGGCGCTCTACTCGGCCAGTGGCTTCCTGACGGCAACTACCACAGGGGCTACGCGGCTTCGGACTCCTTCTGGCTCAGAGAGCCGGGGACGTACCGCGTCGCGATGTATCTCGTCTGGGGACCCGATCCGTTCAGGCCACGGGACAGCACCTATGTGTGGACGTACAACACGTGCGCGATCAGCTAGTTCGGTCTGAACGATTCGTGGCCAAGGCAGGGGGAGGGCGGAATCTGCCCTCCCCCTGCCTCACGCGAGAGCTTCAGCGACGGCATCCTCCTGCGTCAGCCGACGGCCGGCCCTGAGCCCGGTGCCGAACGAGGCGTCGGCCGCGTGCTCGGCGAGAACACGCTCGTAGCGGCGGCGCTCGAAGGAGAGGATCCGGCGGCCGGTGGCCTCCTCGATGGCCTCGGCGGCGCCCCACAGGCGGCCCGCGCAGCGCGTGTCGCCCGAGGCCGCCGCGACCGACGCGAGGCCCGCGAGGCCGTTCGCCACCGAGCGCGGGACGTCCAGCTGCACCGCGAGCACGAGGCTCTCGCGATAGTGCTTCGCAGCCTCGTCGTAGTTCTCGGCGTCCAGCTCGAGATCGCCGAGGCCGTGCAGCGACGCGAGGACGAAGGACAGGTCGCCGAGCTCGCGCATGACGTCGATGCTCTCCTCGAACGCGCGGCGGGCCTCGGCGTGGTCGCCCGCGTCGCGCGACTCCTCGCCGATGTAGTGGAGCGTCCGCGCGACCTCGTACGGGTCGCGGAGCTCCCAGCCGAGCGCGAGCGCCTCTTCCCGGAGCCTCCGGGTCCGCTTCGCGTCGCCGAGCGCCCAGGTGGCGTTCCCGAGGTCGTTGACGACCCCGGCGATGCGCCTCGTGTCGCCCGCCTCCCGGTAGATCTCCAGGCTCTCCTCGTGCGCCCGCTGCGCTCCTTCGTAGTCCTGCTGGAAGAGGCGGAGGATCCCGAGCGCGCGCAGGCCGCCCGCCCGGGTCTCCGGCTGGACGCGGTCCCCGAGCCGGAGCGCGCGCTCCACCCACTTCACGCCCTCCGGGAAGAAGGCCCGCAGGTGCCAGAAGTCCACGAGCGACTCGACGATCCGGAAGCCGAGCTCCGGGTCGCCGTCCTCGGCAAGGCTCCAGTCGAGCGCGGAGCGGAGGTTGTCGTACTCGGCCTCGATACGGTCGAGCCACTCCCGGCCCGGGCCGCGGAGCTGCGGGCTCGCGGCCTCGGCGAGGTCCGCGAAGAACGCCGCATGCCGCCGCCGCAGGGCGCTCGTGCCGTCTGCGCCCTGCAGCCGCTCGCGCGCGTACTCGCGGATCGTGTCCAGCATGCGGAAGCGCTCGCCGTCCTCGCGGATGAGGTTCTTGTCCACGAGAGACGTCAGCGTGTCGAGGGTGGCGCCGCACACCGCCTCCGAGGCCTCCACGGTCCAGCCGCCTCGGAAGACGCCGAGGTCGATGAAGAGACGCCGCTCCTCGGGCGTCAGCAGCTCGTAGCTCCATTCGATCGTCGCCCGCAGGGTCTGGTGCCGCGCCGGCGCGTCGCGCCTGGCGCCCGAGAGGACGGGCAGGCGCTGGTCGAGCCGGTCGAGCAGCTCCTCCGGCGTGAGCACCTTGATCCGCGCCGCGGCCAGCTCGATCGCGAGCGGGAGGTTGTCGAGGCGAGCGCACACCGCCGCGAGGAGGCGGTAGTCGGCCTCGAAGTCGTAGCGGACGGCCTCGGCGCGCTGGCGGAAGAGCTCCACCGCCGGCGCCTCCGCCAGCGGCCGCAACCGGAACTCGCGCTCGCCCGCGATGCGCAGCGGCTCGCGGCTGGTCGCGAGGACGGCGAGGCCCGGGCCGGCGACGAGCAGGTCGGCGATCGCAGGTGCGGCCCCGATGACCTGCTCGAGGTTGTCGAGGACGAGGAGCTGGTTGCGCGGGCCGATCTCCTCGAGGAGGTCGCCCTCGATGCCCAGGGCCTCGGCGATCGACGGGAGCACGAGCTCCGGCTCTCGCACCAGGGTGAGGTCGACGAACGTCACGCCGTCCCTGAACGACTCCACGAGCTCCTGCGCCGCCGCGGTGGCGAGGCGCGTCTTGCCGATCCCTCCCGGTCCGAGCAGCGTGACGACGCGCGCACGGTCGCGGGTGAGCTGGCGCACGAGGTCGCCGAGCTCGCGCTTCCGGCCGACGAGCGGATCGAGGTCGCTCGGGAGCCGGGCCTGGTCGAGGCTCCGCAGCGGAGGGAAGTCCTGCTGGCCCAGCTGGTACACGCGCAGCGGCTCGCCGAGGTCCTTCAGCCGGTGCTCTCCGAGGTCACGGAGGTCCGCGTCCGCGACCAGCTCGGCGGTCTGCTGCGTGAGCAGCACCTGGCCTCCGTGGCCCGCCGACATCACGCGTGCCGCCCGGTGGACGTCCATCCCCACGTAGCCGGAGTCGATCACGACCGGCTCGCCGGTGTGCAGACCCATCCTCACGCGGAGCCCGGTCGGGCCCAGTCGCTTCTGAGCCTCGGCCGCGGCGGCGACCGCGTCCGGCGCGTGGCGGAAGACGATGAAGAACGAGTCGCCCGCGGTGTCGACCTCGATGCCCTTGTGGGCGGCGACTGCCGAGCGGACGGCGCGGTGGTGCTCGGCGAGGAGATCGGCGAAGCGCGGTCCGAGCTTGTTCAGGAAGCGCGTCGATCCTTCGATGTCGGTGAAGAGGAAGGTGACGATCCCGGTCGGAAGCCGGTTCAAGCGTCGCTAGGAGATTCGGGGGCGGCGCGCGTGGCGGCGGTGGCCGAGCCACTTCATCGCCTGGCCGACGGCGATCACGCCGACGAAGATCAGCCCGACGACCAGCATGGCCGTGATCACCTTCTTGCCCTCCTCGGCGGCGGAAGGGCGCTCCTCCTCGGCAACGGCCGCGAAGAGCGAGAGCAGCGTGACAGCGAGTGACGCCACGGCGCGACTCTAGCCGACTGCGCCTGCGTGAGCCGCCAGCGCCTGCTCGACCGCGTCGTCGCCCGCGGACTCCCGCGCGAGCCGCTCCAGCGCCGCCGCGTCGCCGCTGTCGCGATACGCGGCGCGGGCGTCCGTGAGCCGCTCCCGGCCGAGCAACGCGGCGGTCGCCGCCCAGGCGGCGCCGTCCCCGTCGCGCCCGTCCGCCCGGGCCTGGGAGCAGAGCGAGATCAGCTCGGCGAGGTCGCGAACGGCCTCGACGTCCCCTTCCGCGGCGATGCGCGCGAGCCCCTGCGCGTAGAGGTAGTCGCCGAGGACGAGCGCGGTGTCGTCGTCGTCGGGCTCGAGCAGCCGGGGCCGTCCGTAGTGGACGAGGTAGCCCTCGTAGATCGTCTCGAGCCCGAGCGCGTACCGCGGCTCGGTGAGCCGCGAGAAGACGGGCTCCAGCTCGCCCTCCTCCGGCTCGCGCAGCGCGCCGGCGAGCTCAGCCGCCGAAAGCGGCAACCGCCTCCACCGTCCGGTCGATCTCCTCGTCGCCGTGCGCGAGCGAGACGAACATCGCCTCGTGCTGCGACGGCGCGACGTACACGCCGCGCTCCAGCAGGTGGCGGAAGAGCGCGCCGTAGCGCTCCGTGTCCTCCGCGAAGAGCGTCGCCATCGCGCCGACGCGCGCGACCCGGCCGTACGGGGCGAGCCCCTCCTCGAGCTTCGCTCCCCGCCGCTCCAGCTCGTCGTAGATCTCGGCGTCCCGCAGCCGCCGGAGCACCGAGAGCCCCGCGGCCGTCGCCAGCGGGTTCCCGGAGAGCGTGCCGGCCTGGTAGACGTCGCCGACCGGCGCCAGCTCCTGCATCACGTCGGCTCGGCCGCCGAACGCGGCGAGCGGGAGGCCGCCGCCGACGACCTTGCCGAGGATCGTCACGTCCGGCGTCACGCCGAAGCGCTCCTGCGCGCCGCCGCGGCCGACACGGAAGCCGGTGATCACCTCGTCGAAGATCAGGAGCGCGCCGCTCGCGTCGCAGAGGGCGCGCAGCCCGTCCAGGAACCCCGGCGCGGGCGGGACGACGCCCATGTTCCCGGCGACCGGCTCGACGATCACGCAGGCGAGGCCCTCGCCGTACCGCGCGACCGCAGCGGCCGCGGCGTCGAGGTCGTTGTAGGGGCTGACGATCGTGTGCGCCGTGACGTCGCTCGGCACGCCCGCCGACGAGGGGATGCCGAGGGTCGCGACGCCCGACCCGGCCTCCGCGAGCAGCGCGTCGGCGTGTCCGTGGTAGTTCCCGGCGAACTTGAGGATCCGGTCGCGGCGCGTCGCTCCCCGCGCGAGCCGGATCGCCGACATCGCCGCCTCGGTCCCGGACGAGACCAGCCGCACCATCTCCACCGACGGGACCGCGTCGACGATCTCGGCGGCGAGCTCGACCTCGCGCTCGGTGGCCGCGCCGAAGCTCGTCCCGTCCAGCGCCGCCGCCCGCACCGCCTCCACCGTCTCCGGATCCGCGTGTCCGAAGATCAGCGCGCCCCACGACTGCACCCAGTCGACGAAGCGGCGGCCGTCGGTCGTCTCGATGTAGGCGCCCTCGCCCCGCTGGACGAACAGCGGCTCGTCGAGCCCGACCGCCCGCATCGCGCGCACCGGCGAGTTGACGCCGCCGGGGATCAGCCGCTGGGCCCTCGCCCAGAGCTCGGATCGAGTGGTCAGAGCCGACCTCACCGTGGGGACTCGTCGCCGGGCCGGCGTGGTCCGGCGGCACAGTGCCCCGCGGTGAGGGCGGCTCTCATAGCCAGCGGGCGACGTCCTTGGCCCAGTAGGTGACGATCACGTCGGCGCCGGCGCGCCGGATCGCGGTCAGCGACTCGAGCGCCGCCTGTCGCTCGTCCATCCAGCCCGAGGCGGCGGCGGCCTTGACCATCGCGTACTCGCCCGAGACGTTGTACGCCGCGACGGGCAGGTCGAAGCGCTCGCGCACCGCACGGATGACGTCCAGGTTGGGCAGGGCCGGCTTGACCATCAGCAGGTCGGCTCCCTCGGCCACGTCCAGCTCGCACTCGCGCAGGGCCTCGCGGACGTTCGCCGGGTCCATCTGGTAGCCGCGGCGGTCGCCGAAGGCCGGCGCCGACTCGGCCGCCTCGCGGAAGGGCCCGTAGAACGCGGATGCGTACTTCGCGGCGTACGAGAGGATCGGCGTCGAGTCGAGCGCGGCGTCGTCGAGCGCGCCCCGGATCGCGCCCACGCGCCCGTCCATCATGTCGCTCGGCGCGACGGCGTCGGCGCCGGCCTCGACATGGCTGACCGCCGTCCGCGCCAGCAGCTCCAGCGTGGCGTCGTTCGCGACCTCCTCGCCGTCGAGGACGCCGCAGTGCCCGTGCGAGGTGTACTCGCAGAGGCACACGTCCGTGATCAGCACGAGGTCCGGGACCGCGGCGCGAAGCGCGCGGAGCGCCCGCTGGACGACGCCGTCGTCGTCCCAGGCGCCCGAGCCCTGCTCGTCCTTCTCGTCCGGGATCCCGAACAGGATCACGGCCGGCACGCCGAGACCGCGGATCTCTTCGGCCTCCGTCACCAGGTCCTCCGCGGAGAACCGGCCCAGCGCAGGCAGCCCCGCATTCGACTCGGTCGTCGGCCCGACGAAGAGCGGGTAGACGAGCGAGTCGAGGTCGAGCCGGGTCTCGCGGACGAGCGACCGCAGCGCTCCGGTGCTCCGCAGCCGCCGCAAACGGGTCAGCGGGAAGGTCGTCACGGGCCCACGTTAGCCCGTGGCGGCGGCGGCGCCTCCTGCACGGGTGGCTGGAGCTCGACCTCTACCGGGACACCCTCGTCCTTCCAGTCCTCCAGCTCGACGCGCTCGCCGACGAACTCCCAGATCGCGCGGAGGACGGCGAGCAGCGGCAGCGCGACGAAGATCCCCGGCAGGCCGTAGATCTCGCCGCCCGCCAGCAGGCCGAAGATCACGAGCAGCGGGTGGAGTCGCAGCGCGCTGCCCATCACGTTCGGGACGACGATGTGGCCCTCGATCTGGTGGATCGCGAGGAAGAGCAGGGTCACCCAGATCGCCGAGACCGGGTCGACGATCAGCGCGTAGATCACCGGCGGGATCGCGCCGAGCCACGGCCCGAGGTACGGGATCAGCTCCATCAAGCCGACCCAGGCGCCGAACAGCAGCGCGTACTCGTCCATCCCCTCGGCCCAGCCGAGCGTCCCGAGCACCCACAGCCCGACCCCCGCGCTCACGCCGATGATCAGCGAGAGCAGCACCTGGCCGCGGACGTAGCCGGCCAGCGCGCTCTCGATCCGCGGGATCAGGGAGCCGGAGTCCGGCCTGGGCGGGAAGCGGCGGTCGACGGCGGCGGACAGCCGTCCCATGTCGAGGAGCATGTAGATCGCCACGACGATGACGAGCACGAGCGAGAACAGCAGCTCGAAGATCGAGAGCGCGGCGCCCTCCAGGAAGTCGATCGCCCGGGACGTGTACTCCTGCGGGTCGGCCTCGCGCAGGGAGTCGACGAGCTCCTGGCCCTGCTCTTCCACCTGGATGCGCTCGAGCCCGTGGTCGTCCAGCCAGGCCTGCAGACGGTCGACGTCCCGCTCCGCGTCGGTCTGCGAGGTCTGTCCGTGCTCGACCGTAAGGTAGGTGTCGATCCGGTCCGCAGCCTCACGTGACTGGTCGACGACCACGACGCCGATGGCGATCACGCCGACGACCAACGCAGCCGCGAAGCTCAGGAAGACGACGGCGATCGAGAACCCCCTCGGAATCCGGAGCCGCGCCAGCGCCCGCACCAGCGGGTCCAGGAGCAGCGCGATCAGCGCGGCGACGATGAAGAGGAAGACGACGTGAGCGACCGTCCCGGCGAGCGTCCACAGGAACAGCAGGACGAGCGGCAGCCCTACCAGCTGGATCCAGCGCGGGATCTCGATCTTCGCGTGCCCCGGCGGCATCGGGACGATGGTACGTCCCCGCCCGGAGCTGGTGGAACCTCCCGGTTCCCCCAGGCCCCCTCCACGGCCGCGCGTCCTTCACGGACGCGCGTCAGGCCTGCGGCCTGGACCTGGAACTTCGCGGAAGATGGGAACCTTGCGCTGGCGCGTCACGAACACTGGACGGAATTGGCTCTAGAATCGCCCTCCGCCGTGTCACAAGCCTTGAAACTGAAGCCCGGCCGCGAGTCGGTTAGTGTCCGCGCGATGCCGTCCCGCAGGGCAGTGGAACAGGCGCGCCGCGCCCGTCGGCGCCGCGCGGCCGGACAGCACCGAAAGCGGCGCATCGCCGTGCTCCTCGTCGCCTCCGCCGCGGTGGTCGTGACCCTGCTGCTGACGGCCTTCGGCTCCGGGACGCCTGCCCGCCAGGTCTCGACGGCCCCCGCGCCGGCGCAGCGGCTCCTGCCGACCGGGCCGCCGCAGCCGCAGGTGATCGCGGTCCACAACTCGCTGCAGATCCGGGTCCCGGTCGCACAGCAGCGCATCACGGCGGTCGGCTACCACGCGGTCGACAACGGCGCCCTCGCGCTCGAGCCGGTGGGCAAGCAGGCGAACCGGGGCCTCTTCGCGCGCCTCGTGCGCCGCCTCACCGGCGGCGGCGAGACCGGGCTGCCGTGGTACCAGCTCGGCGGCGACGGCCCGGCCAACGCGGTCCTCGACGTGGGAGCCGCGCCGGGGACGGACGTCTACGCCCCGGTCGACGGCGTCGTCGTCGGGATCAGCGACTACGTGATCAGCGGGAAGCGCTACGGCGCGCGGGTCGACCTGCAGCCGTCGAGCGAGCCGTCGCTGGTCATCTCCCTGACGCACCTGCGCCCGGACCCGACGCTGACCGTCGGCGCCGCGGTCACCGCCTCCAGCTCCAAGCTCGGCACCGTGATGGACTTCTCGCGCGTCGAGCGGCAGGCCCTCGCCCGTTACACCCAGGACGCCGGGAACCACGTCTCCGTGGAAGTCCACCCGGCGGCCACGCTCTCCGTCCAGTAAGGGCTTCTCCGTAAGGATTCTCTTCGTCGCGGACGTGAACGGCGCGCCGGGACGGCGTGCCGTCGAACGCCTGCTCCCCGGGCTCCGTGAGGAGCTCGACGTCGACTTCTGCGTCGTCAACGGCGAGAACGCCGCGGACGGACTGGGGATCACCCCGCGGCTCGCGGAGGTGATCCTCGCCTCGGGCGCCGACATCATCACGCTCGGCAACCACACGTTCCGCCGGCCCGAGATCACGGGCTACCTCGCGGAGTCGGACCGCGTGATCCGGCCGGCGAACCTCTCGCGCTACGCGCCGGGCAACGGCCTCGCGTTCGCCGAGAGCCGCGACGGGAAGACGGTCGCCGTCATCAACCTGCTCGGTCAGCTCTTCCTCGCGCCGCCCCACGGACCGTGGGAGGTCGTCGACGAGCTCGTTGAGGAGGCGAGCCGGCGGACGCCGATCATCCTCGTCGACTTCCACGGCGAGGCGACGAGCGAGAAGGTCGCGATGGCGGCCGACCTTGACGGCAAGGTCACCGCCGTCCTCGGGACGCACACGCACATCCAAACGAACGACGCGCGCGTCACGGCGGCCGGGACGGCCGCGATCACGGACGCCGGGATGACCGGGCCGCACGACTCCGTGATCGGCGTCGTCACCGAGCTCGCCGTCAAGCAGATGCGGACCGGGATGCCGGTCCGGTTCAAGACGGCGCAGGGCGACGTCCGGCTCGAGGGCTGCCTCGTCGAGTGCGACGAGAACGGGCGCGCTACGAGCTGCGAGCTCGTTCGCCGCGCCCTGGAAGCGTGAGCACGGCGAGCAGCGCGACGAGCGTCAGGTCGCGGGCGAGCACGAGCCACGACGCGGCCGCGTCGAACTCGAGCGCCAGCTCCCAGTAGCGGAACGGGAACCACAGCTGGGTGAGGACGAGGGCGACCGCCAGCACGCCGCTCGCCAAGACCCCGCGGCGGCCGCGCACGAGCGGCACGAGCGGGATCAGCCAGATCAGGAACTGCGGTGAGAGCACCTTCCCGAACGCGATGAACGCGCAGACCGCGGCGGCGCAGGCGCGGAGCAGCCGGTCGCGGTCCTGCGGCCCGCGGGCGTACCAGACCCACACCGCGACCACGGCGGCGGCCTGCAGCACCGTGGAGAGGGCCGCGAAGGCGTCCGGGAGCCCGCCGGCGAGGTTCTGCGAGCCGTGGCTCGAGTCCATCGTCAAGCCGAGCCCCCCGACCTGGTGCCCCGCGAGCAGCACGGCGGCGCCGAGGCTCTCGATCTGGAGCGGCCGCCCGGCCTGGACCCAGAAGGCGTCCCAGACCCCTCCGGGGGAGGCGAGGAGGAAAGGCACGACGAGCGCGGCGCCGGCGGCGACGAACGCCCCGGCGCTGACCGCCGCCTCGCGGCGTCCCCGTGCGCGCCAGATGTTCGCGAGCAGGATCGGCGCGAGGAGCGCCGGGTAGACCTTCGCGGCGGCGGCGAGCCCGAGCGCGCCGAGCGAGAGCCGGTTCCGGCCGGAGACGAAGAGCACCAGCGCGATCGCCGCGAGCACCGCCGGCCAGAGGTCGAAGCGGGTGAGCACGACCGACCCGACGAGCAGCGGCGAGACGCCGACGAACAGCGGCGCCCACCACGGCCCGGCAGCGGCCACCAGCAGCACGACGCCCACGCCGAAGCCGGCCATCAGCCCCTCGAAGTTGGCGCGGTAGTCCCCGCCGAGAACCTCGGGGGCCAGGAAGACGGGCAGCGCGCCGGGCGGATACTCGACCGCGAAGTCGCGGTACGGCGCCCGGCCGTCCTGCATCGCCTCGCCGTACCGCTCGTAGATCGGCGTGTCGTCGATCTGCTCGCGCTCGTAGAACCCCTCGTGGATCAGCGCCCACGAGACGAGGAAGAGCGCGACGCCGACGGCGGCGCTAGCCCGCGGCGACCAGCTCGGGAGCCGGGCGTTCAGCCTCGACCGCCTCCGCCCGCGGCTCGCGCCGGCCCGGCGGCGCGACCACCGCGAAGACGACGAACGGGAAGAACCACGGGATGTAGAGGAAGAACCAGTGCGTGAGCACGAGCTGGAAGCCGAGCAGCAGCGCCGCGGTCAGCGCGGCCAGCTGCAGCGGCGACTTCCTCCGCGGGACGAACGCGAAGGCGACGGACGCCGCGAGCACGAGCCCGATCAGCGGGAGCTGGAGGAGGTGCAGGTCGGGGATCCCGGCGGCGTGGTACTGCCCCCAGTCCCAGATCGAGAACGGCGACTCCCGCCCCAGCTGCCAGCCGAACGTGCGGTCCCAGAAGACCCGCAGGGCGTGCAGCGGGTCGGGCTCGAGGAGCACGATCGAGAACGCCGCCACCGTCGCCGCCGCGAAGCCGGCCGCGAAGAGCCCGACCGCCCGAGGCCGCCGCAGCCCGTCCGGATACGACGCCCACAGCGGGACGACGAGGAGCGGCGAGAACTTCGTCCACGCCGCGAGGGCGGTGAACGCGCCGCGCGCGATGTCCGACGAGGCGAGCCAGAAGCCCCAGACCAGGAAGAGCGCGGGCAACGCGTCGTTCGTGTTCGAGCTCGAGACGTACTGCGTGAACGGGTACGCGGCCCACGCGAAGGGCAGCACCGCCGCCAGCCGGATGCCGCCGAACCGCCGTCCGACGAGCACGAGGCCGAACAGGACGAGCAGGTCCATCGCGATCGAGGTGAAGTGCGCGGCCGGGAGCTCGTCCCACTTCCCCGACCAGCCGAGCAGCGCGTAGCCCGGGACGTAGGCGAGGTACGCGACCGGCCCGTAGGTGTCGCCGCGCTCGTTGGACGACTCGCAGCGCCCGTTCGACTGGATGCGCTCCCGCACCTCGCCCTCCGCGTCCGCCTCTCCGCACCTGCGCAGCTTCCCCTGTGCGGGCATGTGCCCGTAGGGCATCTCGCCGTTGACGATCCGGTGCGCGCCGATCACGCCCGAGTAGCCGACGTCGATCACGTTCGAGTCGTCGAGGTTGAGGCCGATCCGGAAGCCGGCGAGGAACACGGTCGCGGCGACGAGGACCCAGACCGGCCAGACGACCCCACCGGTCGGCGACCCCTTCCCGCGGAGCCCGACCCAGACCATCCGCGCGGCCAGGTAGCCGAGCGGCAGGTAGATCAGGGACATGCTCGTGAAGACGTCGCCGTCGTTGAAGAACCAGAGCGGGACCGAGAACGAGACGAGCGCGAGCAGGTCGAGCGTCCGCACCGTGAACGGCCGGCGCCAGCTGATCAGCCCGACGAGGAACACGGCGCAGAACGCGAGCCAGACCTCGACGCGGTTGATCGTCTTGCCGCCGAACGCGCCCTCGTACCCGCGCGCCATCTTCCAGGCGACCTGGGGGCCGGTCCAGGCCTCCGTCACCCGGCCGGAGGAGTCCTCGACCTTGCCGGTCGCGATCTCGCCCGCATCCTGCCACCACACGTGGACGGTCCACTGGCCGGTGTCCTCGTCGCGCGTCGCGTCGGTGACGCGACCCTCGGTCGGGTAACGGTCGAGCCAGCCGGCGACTTTCGGGTGGCGAAGGAGGGCGGCGACGGCCTCGCGCTCCTCGAGACGCGGCTGCTCCGCGGCCGCGGCCGCGTTCGGCGCGACGAGAGCCGCGAAAGCCGCGAGAGGGCCAACCGCGGCGAGCGCGCGCCTCATCTGCCTACCTACGCCGGAAGCTCCAGAGCTTGTTGCCGACGAAGTTGAGCGGCGTCACGAGGATGATCGCGATCGCCTGCGCCGGGATCTTCTCCAGACCGACCGCGATCAGCGCCTCCAGGATCAGCAGGTTGGCGCCGAGCGCGCACACGGCGACGACGAGGAACCGGATCCCCTGGTAGGCCACGTGCCCGCGCTGGCCGCGGAACGTCCAGAGCCGGTTCCACGTGTAGTTGTTCGTCACGGCGACGAGGAACGAGATCGTCGCTGCGGGGAGGTGGTGCCAGTCCGCCCAGAGGACGAGCGCGGAGAAGACGGCGAGGTTCACCACGTACCCCGTCGCCCCGACCGTGCAGAACTTCGCCAGCTGCACCCAGTTGTGCGGACGCCTGAGCGCGGCCCCGGTGCGACCGCCGGCCGCGGCGATGGTCGATGAGAAGGAACGCGTCAAGCCGCGCCGAGGCTACCTAAGCGGCAGGCTCGCGGCGGTTGCGAAGCGGGACCCCGCGCTCGCGGTAGAACTCGAGCTCCTCCGTGTCGAGGAGCGCGAACGGCGAGTCGATCACGACGTCGTCGCCGACCGGAGACGCGGCCGCCATCGGCAGGAAGCGGTGCCGGCCGTCGAGGCAGCGGACCTCGAGGCCCATCGCCTGCTCGCCGGTCGCCTCGAGGATCACGTCGACGACGTGGCCCACCCGCACCCCGTGCAGCCTCACGGACCGTTGCAAGAGCCCGTCCACGGCTCAGCGTATTCCCGTCTCAGCGAGTGCTGAACCCGTCTTCCCCGGAGGGGTCCTCCCACTCGACCCGGACGTCGTCGACGTCGGCGAGCGGCGGCCCTCGACGGCACCACTCGACCATCGACTCGACGCGGCCGCGGTCGCCCTCGAAGACGGCCTCGACGGTCCCGTCGGGGTTGTTCCGGACCCATCCGGTCAGGTCCAGCGACCGCGCCCGGCCGCGGGCCTCGGCGCGGAAGAACACGCCCTGGACCCGGCCGCGGACGACGACGCGGGCCCGGGCTGCGCTCATCCCTCGAAGCCCTCCTCGCCGACGAGCGGCACGAACCGGCAGGGAACGGACCGCACCACCGCCGGCCCTTCCGGGCTGCGCACGATCACCTCGAGCCGCTGGCCGTGCCGCCTCCCGACCGGGACGACCAGGCGGCCGCCGACCTTCAGCTGGTCGTAGAGCGCCTGGGGGAACCCGGGCGCCGCCGCCGCGACGGTGATCGCGTCGTACGGCGCGTGCTGCGGCAGGCCGCGCGAGCCGTCGCCCACGTGGATCTCGACGTTGTCGATCCCGGCCGCCTCGAGGTTCCTGCGCGCCTGCTCGGCGAGCTCCGGGATCCGCTCGATCGAGTGCACCTCGTCGGCGAGCCGGGCGAGCACGGCGGCCTGGTAACCGGAGCCGGTTCCGACGTCGAGGGCACGCTCGTCGCCGTCCAGGCCGGCCTCCTCGAGGATCCTCGCGACCATGTACGGCTGGGAGATCGTCTGTCCCGCGCCGATCGGCAGCGCGGCGTCGTCGTAGGCCCGCGCCCGCAGGTCGGCCGGCACGAAGAGCTCGCGCGGCACCTGCTCCATCGCCGCCAGGACCCGGCGGTCCGCGATGTCGCGGCCCCGGAGCTGCTCGTCGACCATGCGGCGAAGGCGGGCCTCAGGCGGCGCGGGCATAGGCAGGAGCCTCGATCCCGAAGTGCTCGAGGACGAGCGGCGCGACACCGGCGATCCGATCCGGTGGCTCCGCCCCTCCGACGACGAGCATCGGCACGAGCGAATCGCCGTCGAGAAGCGAGCCGTGCGATCCGCCCCCGGCGTGGTGCCGGCCCGCGAGGTCGGCGAACTCGACGCCCGGAGCCGCGGAGACGATGACCTCGCCGCTGTTCGGGTTCGCCAGCGCGTGCCAGGCGCGGCGCTCCCAGTCCTCCCCGGCCGGGTCGAGCTTCGCCTCGCCGCCGTCGCGGAGCGCGAACGACGCACCGTCCTCGCGGAAGAGCGCAATGTCGACCCCGTCGGAGCGGGCAAGCTGCTCGGCGACCGCGCGCGGCTCGGCTGTGTAGACCATCCCTGCGCGGTTCGACGCCGTCACGAGCGCGTCGGGCATGCCGTTCAGGGCGGTCTGGAGCCGGACGGCGCGGCCGACCGGCGTCTGGCCGTGGTCGGAGCAGACAAGGACCGAGTAGCGCTCGAGGAACTCGTCCATCCCGCCGGCCGCCTCGACGAGCGCGCCGACCGCCTCGTCGCTGCGGCGCAGCGCCTCCTCGGCGCCGCCGGGACCGAGCGCGTGCGAGGCGTAGTCGTAGTCCGGCAGGTAGTAGAAGAGGAAGTCGAACCCGTCGCGCGTCACGAGCCAGCGGCCGACCGCGGCGGCGTACGCGTCGATCGAGCCGCCGGAGCGGGTGCGGACCGCGAGCGGCGCACCGGTCACATCCGACTCGAACAGGCTGAAGTAGAAGAACCGGCGCGGGCCCTCGACCGGGCGGACGAGGCCGGGCACGGTCGGGACGTGACGCGTCCGCCCGCGGTAGCAGGGCGTGTTCACGGCCGCAGCGGTCAACCCGGCGTCCTCGATCGCCTCGAAGACGGTCACGGCCTCGCGCGAGAGGTGCCGGGCGTTCATCTCGACGATCGCGTCCCTGATCGCCCGGCGGGTGCCGGCCGCGCGCATCGCGCCGAACGACGAGCCGTACTCGACGAGCCGTCCCTCGCCGCGGTGGTACCAGACGAGGTGCGGGATCCCGTGGACGTCCGGGTGCGCGCCGGTCGCAAGCGTCGCCATGCAGACCGGCGTGAGCGACGGGAAGGTCGACCTGGCCCGCCGGTAGGTCCCGTTTTCGTGGAGGGCGGCCAGCGTGGGCGCCGTCCTGCGCTCCACGGCGTCCTCGAAGACCTCCGGCGTCAGGCCGTCGATGACGACGACGACGAACGACCTAGTCACGCGCGAGCGTGCGCAGTCCGGCGTAGCGCTCCGGCTGCCGTCGCCGCATCCGTATGGCGAGGAGCGGCAAACCCACCGTCGCGAGGTAGCCGACGAGCGGCACGATCGAGAGCGCGATCAGCGCGACACCTGCGCCGCCGAGCAGCAGCGCAGTCCCGACGCGCACGCCTCCGCGCCCGAGCGCGCCGCGGACGAGCTCCGACGCCGACGCGGCCCCGAAGATCCCGCCGAGGGCGGCCGCCGCCGCGTCCGGCTCGTCCCCGAGCCAGATGCCCAGCAGGAAGCCGATCGCCGCCGCGACCGCGACCGCCACGAGCATCCCGGCGCGGGAGCCGGCGAGCAGGCCGGCCAGCACCACGCCGATGCCGAGGCCGAGGCCGAGGAAGACGCCGATCCAGTAGACGTCGGCCATCAGGCGGCCAGTGTACGCGCGGAGGTTTCGAGCACGGCGAAACGCGGGACCTCTATAGACGCGGGGCGGCTCCTAGCCGCAGGGAGCCGTTCCGCAATCTGTTCAGGCGCCGTTTCCGTATCTCACCTAACCGACCAAGGAGGGGAGATGAGGAAGGTTGTTGTTCTCGCGTTCGTCGCGATCGGCGTATTGGGGGTCGGGGCCGTCGCGACAGCGCATGACGATGATGGAAGCGGCAAGGACGGTGCCCGGCTGAACGGCTACCAGGAGGTCACGTCGATCTCCACCACCGGATTCGGCAGCTTCTTCATCAAGTTCAAGAAGAACGACACCGCGGAGTACGTCCTGAGCTACCGGGGCATCGAGACACCGGTCACGCAGGCGCATATCCATTTCGCCCAGCGCGGCAACAACGGGCCGATCTCGGTCTGGCTGTGCGACGGCGATCCCAATGCCGCGCCGGTGCCGCCTCCGCGGCCGGCGGGCTCTCCGCCGTTCCCGACCTGCCCGGCCTTCGGACCTGAAGGCGGGACCGTGAGGGGCACCCTCACGCCGGGCGACGTGATCCTGGGCAACCCCGACCGCGGCATCGAGGCGGGGAACTGGGATGAGTTCAAGGCGGCGGTGGCCGTTGGGCACACCTACGCCAACGTCCACTCGACGAAGTTCGGCGGCGGCGAGATCCGCGGCCAGATCAACGACCGCGACCAGAAGGAGTACACCGGTCCGGCACCGTTCGTCGAGGACGACGACGATGACGACGACGACTAGCCGTCTCTAGCCGGCGGCAGGTGCCAGGCGGCGGAGGACGGCAAGCCCGAACTCCGCCGCCCGGGCACCGTCCACGACTCGGTGGTCGAACGTGATCGCCACGTAGCCCACCGGCCGCACGACGATCTCTCCGCCGCGCACGACCGGGCGGTCGGCGATCCGCCCGATGCTGAGGATCGCGACCTCCGGGTGGTTCACGATCGGGGTCTGGAAGAGGCCCGCGAGCTTCCCGGCACTCGTGACCGTGAAGGTCGAGCCGCGCAACTCCTCCGCCGCGAGTGAGCCCTCGCGGGCCGCGTCGGCCAGGCGCCTGACGTCCGCGTCGACTTCCTCGAGCGAACGGCTGTCCACGTCGCGCACGACCGGTACGACGAGCCCCTGGTCGGTCTGGACGGCAAAGCCGAGGTCGTAGCGGTCGAGAAAGACGACGGCGTCGCCCTCGAGGCGTGCGTTCAGCTCGGGGAACTCCTGCAGCGCGTCGGCCGACGCCTTCATGAGGGTCGCGACGAGCAGCTTGAGGTCGACGTCGCCGAAGTCGCACTCCTCCACCCAGGTGACCGGCGCGACCTCGCGGTGGGCGCGTGTCATGTGCTCGGCGATCAGGCGGCGAACGCCGCGGAGCGGCTCGCGCCTGCCCTCCGCCGGCCCGGCCGCAACCCGGCGCACGTCGTCCTCCGTGATCCGCCCCCTGGGGCCAGACCCCTCGACCGCCGACAGCTCGACACCCAGTTCCTGCGCGACCTTGCGCACCAGCGGCGTCGCCTGCACGCGCGGCGTGGGGTCAGACCCCTTGAGCGGCTCGGACTCAACGCGCTTTTCGGGCGTGTCCGGCGGGGTCGCGGCGGGCGCCGCGCCGTCCCCGATGACGACGAGCACGGTCCCGACCGGGACCACGTTCCCCTCGGCGACGAGGATCGACGACACCTTGCCGGCGGCGGGCGAGGGGATCTCGACCGTCGTCTTGTCCGTCTGCACCTCGACGAGCGGGTCGTCCTCGTCGATCTCCTGGCCGACCTCGACGAGCCAGCGGGCGATCTCGCCCTCGGCGACCCCCTCGCCGAGGTCCGGCAGCTTGAACTCGTACGCCATACGGCTAGGAGTCGAGAACCTGGCGCGCGGCGTCGGCGACGCGCTCGGGCGTCGGCAGATACTCGTGCTCGAGCGACCAGTAGGGGAAGGGAACTTCGTAGCCGGTGACGCGGAGGATCGGGCCCTGGAGGTCGAGGATCGCCTTCTCGG
>DATBMH010000068.1:0-11051 GCA_036554945.1 Gaiellaceae bacterium
GAAGCTGTCCGAGATCCTGCGCCCGTTCCGCGAGCGGTACTTCATCACCGGCGAGCTCAACACGCCGGTGCCGGACGTCGACGCGAAGCTCGACGCGCTCGAGGAGCGCTTCGGCCGCGAGGGCGAGGTGTCCCACCTGGATGGCATCTCCGTCGACGCCGACGACTGGCACTTCAACGTCCGCCCCTCGAACACCGAGCCGCTCCTGCGCCTCAACCTCGAGGCGCGCTCGGAGGAGCTGATGGAGCGCAAGCGCGACGAAGTTCTCGACGTCATCCGCGGATGACCGGGCTCGAGCTCGGCCGGGTCACGGACCGGAAGCCTCCGTTCAAGTACTCGGCCCTGATGCGCGTCGGCTTCTCGGACACCGACGCGCAGGGGATCGTCTACTACGGCCGTTACATGCCGTACTTCGACACGGCCCGCGTCGAGTACCACCGCCACCTCGGAATCCTGATGACCGGCGACGAGGAGCAGCAGCCCGTCATGCGCGCGTCGACGATCGAGTACCACGCGCCGGCTCAGTTCGACGACCTGCTCGAGGTCTTCATCCGCGCCGCGCGCATCGGCCGCACGAGCCTCACGTTCGAATGCGCCGCGTATCGCGTCGACGACGACGTGCTGATGGTCACCGCGAGCCAGACGCTCGTCCTGGTCGACCTCGACGAGCGGAAGCCGTGCCCGATCCCGGACTCGTACCGCGAGACGGTCAACGAGTTCGAGGGCGCCGCCCTGGAATCCTAGGCGGCGTCCTCGACTCAGCGGCTCTCACTCGAGAGTCCTGCGGGTGAGCCGCGCGCCCATCCGACCAAGCGGATGGGCGCCGCAGCTTGCCCTCTCCCCCTGCACTCGTTGTAGTCCTCCGCCGGTCCGCGTCTATCCCTCGTTCGAGGTACCCCTCCCGATTGGGGGATCATCCCCCTAAAGGGTGATTTCCAGGATTAGCGGGGGTTTTGCCGCTTTCCAACCCCTCGTTCGGGGCGACGATTCCCTCGAACGGGGGATCACCTCCGCCGCGGGGCCGGCTCTGCCGGCTCCGCCACAAGGGTTCACGGTCGAGGAGCGACAGCGCGCGACTAGGCCGCGCGCCGCGGAGCGGCGCTCGGCTTCATACGGTCGCCGAAAGTCGTGAGACTTTCGGCGAAGCGGCGCCGCGCGGCGCGCCGCGTTAGCTCGGCGTAACGCGGTAGGCGTCGAAGACGGAGTCGACGTTCCGGAGCGAGCCGAGCAGTCCGCGGAGCGCCTTCACGTCACCGACCTCCGCCGTGTACCAGTTCTTCGCGAGCTGGTCCTCGACCGTGCCGCCGTACGAGACGATGTTCGCGCCGTGCTCGGCGAACGTCCGAGCGACGTCCTCCAGGAGTCGCGGCCGGTCCCAGGCGTCCACGGCAATCTGGACGCGGAAGCTCTTCGTCGAGCCGCCGTCCCAGTTGACCGGCGTGAACCGCTCGGGGTTCCGCAGGAGCGCCTTCACGTTGGGGCAGTCCTTGCGGTGGATGGTGATGCCCTTGCCGAGCGAGATGTAGCCGACGATCTCGTCGCTCGGCACCGGGGTACAGCACTTCGCGAGCCGGACGAGCACGTCCTGGATCCCCTCGACGTTGATCCCGAGCTGGTCGCTCCCGACCGTCTCCGCCGAGCGCGTCGGCTTGAGCGGGACCGCCTCCTCCTCCGCGACCTCGCTCGTCTTCAGCCGCTGGATCACCTTGTTGACGATCTGGTTCGCCGGCAGCTTCCCGGAGCCGAGCGCGAGGTAGAAGTCCTCCGCCTTCTTGAAGCCGGCCTCGCGGATCACCTGGGCGAGCACCGCCGAGCCGGCGATCTTCCGGTACGGGAGCTTCTGCTGCTTCAGCGCCTGCTCGAGCGCCTCGCGGCCCTTCTGCTCGGTGTCTTCGCGGGTCTCGCGCGAGAACCACTGGCGGATCTTGTTCCGGGCCCTCGAGGACTTCGCGAGGGTCAGCCAGTCGCGCGACGGCCCGCGCCCGCTCTTCGTCGTCAGCACCTCGACGAAGTCGCCGCTCTGGAGCGAGTAGTGGAGCGGAACGATCCGGCCGTTCACCCGCGCGCCGACGGTCTTGTGGCCGACGTCGGTGTGGACGGCGTAGGCGAAGTCGATCGGCGTCGACCCAGCAGGGAGCATCTTGACCTCGCCCTTGGGCGTGTAGACGTAGACCTCGTCCACGAAGAGGTCGCCGAGCATCGACTTCTTGTACTCGCGCGGATCCGCCTCGTCGTTCCAGTCGCGAAGCCGCCGGACCCACGCGAGCCAGCGCTCGTCGGGCTGTCTGCCCTTGCCGCCGCGCTTGTAGAGCCAGTGCGCGGCGACGCCGAGCTCGGCGGTCTCGTGCATCTCCTTCGTCCGGACCTGGATCTCGAGCGGCCGCCCCTGCGGCCCGATCACCGTCGTGTGCAGCGCGCGGTAGCCGTTGAGCTTCGGCATCGCGATGTGGTCCTTGAAGCGACCGGGCATCGGCTTCCAGAGCGAGTGGATCAGGCCGAGCGCGCCGTAGCAGTCGCGCGTGCCCTCCTCAGCCGAGCGCTCGACGATGACGCGCATCGCCGTGAGGTCGTAGATCTCGTTGAACTCCTTGCCCTTCTTGGCCATCTTGTCGTAGATGGAGTAGAAGTGCTTCGCGCGCCCGGAGATGTCCGCCGGGATGTCGACCTTGTCCAGCTCGCGCTGCAGCACGTAGGCCGCCTCGCGGACATGCTCCTCCCGGTCGGCGCGGCGCTCGTTGACCATCGCCTTGATCTCCGTGTACTTCCGCGGGTGCAGCGCCTCGAAGGCCAGGTCCTCGAGCTCCCACTTGATCTGGTGGATCCCGAGACGGTGCGCGAGCGGCGCGTAGACCTCGAGCGCCTCGCGCGCCTTCTGGACCTGCTTCTGCTTGCCGAGGTACTCGATCGTCCGGAGGTTGTGGAGGCGGTCGGCCAGCTTGATGAAGATGACCCGCAGGTCCTCGGCCATCGCCAGGACCATCTTCCGGTAGTTCTCCGCCTGCGCCTGCTCGCGGCTCTGGAAGGTGACGCGCGTCAGCTTCGTGACGCCGTCGACGAGCTGCGCGATCTCGTCGCCGAACTCCTTCTTGACGTCGTCGAGCGAGACCTCGGTGTCCTCCACGACGTCGTGGAGCAGCGCGGCCGCGATCGTCTCGTCGTCGAGCTGGAGCTCTGCGCAGATGCGCGCGACCGAGTACGGGTGGTGGATGAACTCCTCGCCCGAGCGCCGCTGCTGGCCCTCGTGGGCGGCGGCCGCGAAGCGGAAGGCTCTGGTGATCAGGTCGCGGTCGAGGTCCGGGTTGTAGACAGCGACCTCGGCGATGAGCTCGTTGATGAGGTCTTGATGTCGTTCCGGGGCCTCGAGCAGCGTCATATGCCCATGGTACTCCGCAAGTAGGAGTTGACCTTCCGGGCACGAAGACGCCCGGTCCATGCGTACTTCCCGCCGTCAGAGACGCAGAATCCTCGCGCTCGCCCGCCTGCTCGCCGGTCTGGAGTCCGAGGCCCGCCGCGAGCGGCCCTGGGAGCCTCGCAAGGCGTACCGGGCGTCGCTCGGCCGGACCTAAGCAGCAGCAGGTACCGGCTCGGGCTGGTCGGCCAGCAGCGCCCTGAAGGCGTCCGACTCGAGCAGCTGGCGCCTCGGGCCGCCGGCCTCCAGGCCGAGCTCGGAGAAGATCGCCGCAGCCACGGCGTCGCGTGCCTGCTCGTCCTTGCGGAACTCGCCGGCCAGCCACTCGCGCAGGCTGTCGTAGCGCTCCGGCGTCTCCAGGATCTGCCGGACGACGAGCTGCGGCGCGACCGTTCCGTTCCAGCGGTTCTCCTCGAGGCGGAAGAGCACGTCGTGGCGCACCTCGCGGCGCGCCCGGTCGGCGTGCCGTCCGAGGCCGAAGGCGATCGCGGAGCCCGCCGGCCGGTTTCGGTGCCGGACCCGGAAGCGGAGGTGCTTTCCGTCCGCGGTCGGAGCGACGTCGGACAGGTCGCACGACGGGAGCAGCAGGGTCACGCCGGGGTTCCCGAGCCCGAACGGGGCCAGGTGCCCGAGCTCGGTCGAGAGGTCAAGCGTGAGCTCCTCGCCGGCGACGACGGCGTCGACCGAGATCCTCGGCTGGAGCTCCTCCTCCGGGAGCTCGGCGTCGACGGCCTCGGCGAAGGCCTCGGCGAAGGCGCCGAGGCGGGCCGGCTCGATCGAGAGCCCGGCTGCGGCCCGGTGCCCGCCGAACCGCGAGAGGTGCTCCGAGCAGGCGGCGAGCGCGCCGTGGAGGTCGAACGACGGGATCGACCGGCCGGAGCCCTTCCAGTCGCCGTCGGTTCCCGCGATCAGCACGACCGGCCGGTGGAAGCGCTCGACGAGGCGCGACGCGACGATGCCGATCACGCCCTCGTGCCACTCCTCTCCGGCGACGACGTAGCCGCGCCGCCGTCGCCGGCTCTCCGGCCATGCCTCGACCTGCGCGACCGCCTCGCGGAGGATCCGGTCCTCGCCGGCCTGGCGCTCGCGGTTCAGCTCCTCCAGCCGGCCGGCGAGCTCGACGGCCTGGGAGTCGTCCTCGGTCAGGAGCAGCTCGAGCGCCGTCTCGGGGTGCTCGAGCCGCCCGGCGGCGTTGATCCGCGGGGCCAGCCGGAAGCCGACGGCGCCCGCGTCGACCGCGGCCGGATCGACGCCGGCGGAGCGCATCAGCGCGCGAAGACCCGGCTTCTGCGTCCGGGCCAGGGCCTTGAGCCCCTCGCGTGCGAGATACCTGTTCTCGTCCAGGAGCGGGACGACGTCGGAGATGGTCGCGATCGCGACGAGGTCGAGGTGCCGCCGCAGCGCCTCCGAGCCCTGGCCCAGGAGCGCCTGCCCCAGCTTGTAGACGACGCCGGTGCCGCAGAGCTCCGGGAACGGGTACTCCGACGGGCGGGTCGCGACGATCGGGCAGTCCGGCAGCTCGTCGGCTGGCCTGTGGTGGTCGGTCACGACGACCTCCAGGCTGAGCTCCTTCGCGCGGGCGACCTCCGCGACGGCCGTGATCCCGCAGTCGACGGTCAGGACGAGCCCGCAGCCCTGCT
The DNA here is from genome assembly GCA_036554945.1 of Gaiellaceae bacterium. GTDB lineage: Bacteria > Actinomycetota > Thermoleophilia > Gaiellales > Gaiellaceae > JACDAN01. The sequence goes on from DATBMH010000068.1 coordinate 5,050, forward strand.
CGGCGAGGCGGTCGAGCGTCTCCCCGGAGACGCCGTAGCCCTCCTCGAACCGGCTCGGGAGGTGCCAGTCGACGTCCGCGCCGAGCTCGCGCAGCACCAGGACCGCGAGCGCGGTCGCGCAGATCCCGTCCGCGTCGTAGTCGCCGTGGACGCAGATGCGCTGATTCGACGCAATTGCGGCACGGATCCGCTCGCAGGCCGCGGCCATGTCGCCGAGCAGGCGCGGGTCGTGGCCCGGGTCCGCGCCGGCGAGGAACGCCCGTGCGGCTGCGGGGTCGTCGTACCCGCGCCGGACGAGCACTCGGGCAGTCGTCTCGCTGATCCCGAGCTCCCGAGCCAGCTGCGCCGACTCCCGGTGCGGGCACGAGGTGATCGTCCAAGTTGCCTCGTGCATCGCGGAGAATCACCGTAGGGACGCCGCCGGACGGCATCTGGGCTCGCTGCGTATCCTCAGATGGGTGAGCGAGGTCAACTACGAGTCCGGCGACGACTACGTCGTGCAGTTCCTCGGCTACCGGTTCGCCTTCAACGCCGAGGACTTCGAGGAGCGCGTCATCGGCGCCGCCGTCAAGCTCGGGCTCGTCGAGAGCAACGACCTCGACGAGGACGAAGCGGCCGACCTCGTCGAGCTGACCGCCGACCAGCGGATCGAGGAGGCCCGCAGCGAGCTGGGCCGGTACCTCGTCCGCCACTGGGAGGCCCTCGCGGCCGTCGGCGGAGAGTCCCTCGTGTACTGGCTGCGCAAGCTCGTGTTCCGCGGCGCGTGGCTCGACCAGCGCGTGAAGCTCGGCCTCCTCGACGTCGACTGGGACGGAGAGACCGCCGAGTTCGGCTACCGGGACCCGCGCGGCGACAGGGCGCTCCTGGAGCTCGCGCCCGTGCCGTCGTGGCACGAGCTGCAGTTCCGGCGCTGACCTAGGGCACGGCGTTCCGGTCGAGCAGGACGAGCTCGATGTCCGACCGGCCGTCGTCGCATCCGCTCGAGCGCACGCGCGCCTGCCCGGCGGCGTACGCCCCGGTCGTGAAGAAGACCTCGGCCTCGATGCCCTCCTCGCTGTCCATCCCGGCCGGCCGGTAGCCGGCGGCGACCACGGCATCCTGGAGGAGCACCGCGGCGTCGCCGATCGGCTTCGTCGTGAACGCCTGCACCGTGATGTGACGGTCGTCCCTTCGGACGCGCGTGACCGTTCCGATCCGGTCCAGGGACAGGCCCGGCGGCATGAGCCGGGTCTCCTCCCGCGGAGCGGCGTCCGGCGTGCGACAGCGGTTCTCCGGGCCGGCGACCCGCACGCTCACGGCGAACGCCAACGCCGCTACGGGGATCGCCAAGAGCAGCAACGCACGGCGACGGAAACGGCGCTCGATCATGAGGGGATTCTGGCGGCGGCTCTCGCGGGCATGCCGGCCAGAGTTGTAGATGATCCTATATCTGGATAGGGTACGCCCGCGAGGGAGCGTCCGACTGGGTGATATCACCCTGATGGCGCATTCGGCGCGGAGGGGTTGAGGGCGCAGGGCGCCACACGAACGGGGAGGTACACGTACCGATGCACACGCGAAGGTTGGCTCCGATTGCCACCGCGGCCGTGGTGATGACGTTCTTCGTCGTCGCCGCCGCACTGCTCACGAGAAGTGACGAGCCGCGGCCGATGCGGACCGGCGTGCCGGCTGTGACACCCGAGCCTGAAGGGGCCGAGGAGTGGATGTACCTCCAGCGGGCGAACCCCGACGGATCCATGCCGACCGCGGCCATCAACGACGCCATCGCCCACTCCAGGGAGAAGGGTCGGGAAAGCAGGGGCGGGAGAAGCACGAACCAGATCTGGACCGAGCTCGGCCCGAGCAACATCGGCGGCAGGATCCGCGACGTCGCCGCTGATCCGAGCACGAAGGACGTGGTCTACATCGCCACCGGCTCCGGCGGCCTCTGGCGCTCGGCCGACGGCGGCCAGACGTTCCAGGAAGCGTGGGACCACTACCTGCCGCAGTCCATGGGCGCAGTCGCCGTCGACAGCAAGGGCGTCGTCTGGGCCGGGACCGGCGAGGTCGACCACGGTGGCGGCTCCGCCTACTACGGCAAGGGCATCTACAAGTCCAGGAACGACGGCCGGACGTGGTGGAACATGGGCCTGCGCGACGGCGACACGATCGGGCAGATCGTGATCGACCCGCGAGACGACGACCGCGTGTTCGTCGCAGTCATGGGGGCGCTCCACGACACGCAGCCGACCCGGGGCCTGTTCAAGACCGAGAACGGCGGCTGGACGTGGAAGCGCGTGCTGGTGCCGGACAGCGCCTCCACGGGCGGCATCGACGTGACGATCAACAAGACGAACCCGGACATCATGCTCGCGACGACGTGGGACAAGATCCGCGACGAGAAGTCGCGCATCTACGGACCGCATTCCTACGTCTACCGCTCGACGAACGGCGGTCGGACGTGGACAAAGGTCCACAACGCCCCGCTGCCGCAGAGCGAGACGAACCCGGCGCTGCAGACGCCCGACAACCTCGTCGGCCGGATGGGCGTCGACTTCAGCGACAGCGACCCGAACCGGGCCTACCTCATCTCCAGTACCGCCCGCGGGAACTTCAACGGCTTCTTCACGAGCGCCGATGCGGGCCTCACGTGGACCGCCGTCGGGCCCACGACGGGCGGCACGCTGCAGAGCATCAGCGGCGGCTTCGCCTGGTGGTTCGGCCGGGTCTACGTCGATCCAGTCAACCCGTTGCACGTCTTCGTCGCAGGCGTCAACCTCGCCGAGAGCCTGGATGGCGGCCTCACCTGGACGACGTCCAACACGGTGCACGCGGACCAGCACGGGCTCGAGTTCGACCCCTTCACGCCGGGCAAGGTGCTCCTCGGCAACGACGGCGGCTTCTACTGGTCGCTCGAGAACGGCCGGGCGCGCGGGCTGTGGCAGAAGACTCCTCGCCTGCCGGTCACGCAGTTCTACGCAATGGACGTCTCCGTCCAGGACGGCACACGCGTCAACGCCGGCTCGCAGGACAACGGCTCGCTGAAGTCCTGGGCCCTCGACAACACCGTCAACGGCGACTGGTTCAGCCTCCTCGGCGGCGACGGGATGATGAACCGGATCGATCCGACGAACGACCGGAAGTACTACGCGTGCTCCCAGAACGGCGGCTGCCGCGGCTTCGTCGGCACAGCCACCGGGCAGACGTTCTTCAACATGGTGATCCCGGGCGTCCGCAGGAACTGGGTGGCCCCGCTCGAGTTCGCCGCCGACCCCCGGTACATGTTCGGCGCCAGCGAGTTCGTCCACCGCATCGACACCGAGCCGGGCACAGGCCAGCGGGTGTGGCTGCGGATCAGCCCCGACATCACCGAGGGCACCGAGCCGCGCGCACCCGGCTTCGGCAGCGTCACGGCGCTCGGCACGACGGCCGCCGATCCGAACCTGCTCTACGCCGGCACGGACAGCGGCCTCATGTGGGTCACCCACAACGCGATGGCGGCCCCGGAGGAAGTGACGTGGACGCAGCTCGAGAGCCGGGCGTTCCCCGGCCGCTGGGTCACGCGCATCACGGTCGACCAGGAGAACCCGAAGGTCGCCTGGGCCACGTTCTCGGGCTGGCGCTCGGGTGACGGCTACCCGCATATCGTCATGACGCGTGACGGCGGCAAGAAGTGGCGGGACATCGCCGGCAAGCGCATCCCGCAGGCGCCCATCAACGACGTCATCCGTCACTGGTCGAAGAGGAAGTCGGACTGGCTCTTCATCGCCACCGACGTCGGCGTCTTCCGCACCACCAACCTCGGGAAGACGTGGAAGAAGGTCGGGGACAACCTGCCGCTCGTGCCGGTCAACGACATCGACCTGCCGGCAGGCAGCAACACGCTGTACGCGGCGACCTACGGTCGCAGCGTCTGGACGACGTCGCTCGTCAGAGCCTACGAAGACGACGACGACTGATCCGAGGTCGGCGGCGGGCCTGGAGACAGGCCCGCCGCCCGGCCGGCCGATAGCAAAACCGGTATCTACGCGCCCTCTGGCCGACCGGGGGGCGGTGATATCGCAGTCACGAACCGGTGGTTCCAGCTCGGCGACGGCCTGCCGCGGACACCGACGATGGACGTCAACCTGCACGTCGGGGAGAACGTCGTCTTCGCCGGCACGCACGGCCGGAGCATCTTCAAGGTCGATCTCGACCGGGAGACCGATCCGCCGGTGACGACGGCGACGCTGAGCCCGGACGCCGTGAACGGCTGGTACTCGAACCCGACGGTCACGCTGACCGCGGACGACGGCCCCGGCGCGGGGATCGACTTCACGGAGTACCGCCTCGACGGCGGGGCGTGGACGACGTACAGCGGGCCGTTCCAGGTCACAGGAGACGGCGACCATACGCTCGAGTACCACTCCGTCGACAAGGCCGAGAACGTCGAGGCCGTCAAGTCCCTGACCTTCAGGAACGACGGGACGAAGCCGACGATCGCGATCGTGAAGCCGGCCGACGGCGCGACGTACCTGATCAAGAGCCGCGTCCGCGCCGACTTCAGCTGCGCCGACGGGCTCTCCGGGCTCGCGTCGTGCGTCGGAACGGTCGCGGACGGCGAGAAGATCGACACCTCGACGGTCGGGTTCCACACGTTCACGGTCGACGCGGTCGACCAGGCCGGGAACACGGCGCAGGCCGAGGTCACCTACAACGTCCGCTGGCCGTTCTTCGGCTTCTTCGAGCCGCTGGACGACGAGGTGAACAAGGAGAAGGCCGGCAAGGAGATCGACGTCCGGTTCTCCCTCCTCGGTTACCGCGGCATGAACATCCTCGCGGACGGCTCACCGGCGTCCCAGCGCGTCTCGTACTCGACCGGGGCGGCGCTCGGGCCGCTGGAGGAGACGAAGTCCGATAAGGGCCTCCGCTTCCGCTCGTCCAAGTGGGACAGCAGGCGAGGCCACGGCAAGAAGCGCAAGCGGCACTCCTTCTTCGGCTACTACGAATACGAGTGGGAGACGAGCAGGCGGTGGGACGACACCTGCCGCAAGCTGGTCGTGAGCCTGGTGGACAACACCACGCACACGACGATCGTCCGCTTCAAGTAGTCCCTCACCCCGGGACGCAGGGCGGCGGGCCGCAGAGGGCCCGCCGCCCCCGACCGTCAGCGCCAGGCCGGCCGCTGTCCCGTACGGCCGGTTGAGTCCCGGCGCAGCAAGGGGTCTGACCCCATGCCTCCGCCGGGAGGCGGTCGGCGCGGCCTTCCTGCACGCCGGCTGCGCCGGGGTCTGACCCCGAGGGGCGGGCGCTAGAAGAGACTGTCGGCCGAGTCGCGCACGAGGCCGAGATGGTTTCGGCCCAGTTTCGTCACGATCCGGCCGCGCGGGGTGCGCTGGATGAAGCCGAGCTGGAGCAGGTACGGCTCGTAGACGTCCTCGACCGTGTCCGGCTCCTCGCCGAGGGCGACCGCGAGCGTCGAAAGCCCGACCGGGCCGCCGTCGAAGCGCTCCACGATCGCGCTGAGCAGCGCACGGTCGGTGCGTTCGAGGCCGCAGTCGTCGACCTCCAGCAGCTCGAGCGCCTCCGCCGCGACCTCGGTGGTGATCACGCCCTGGTGGCGCACCTCCGCCACGTCGCGGACGCGCCGCAGGATCCGATTCGCGACGCGCGGCGTGCCGCGGGCGCGGCGGGCGATCTCGCCGGCGGCGTCGTCGAGGATCTCGACGCCGAGGATCCCGGCCGACCGGCGCACGATCGCGCCGAGCTGGCCCGGGTCGTAGTAGCCGAGCCGAAAGGTCATCCCGAACCGGTCGCGGAGCGGCGTCGTCAGGAGGCTGGTCCGCGTGGTCGCGCCGACGAGCGTGAACGGCGGCAGGTCGAGCGTGAGCGTCCGCGCCGCCGCACCCTGGCCGAAGACGATGTCGAGCCGGAAGTCCTCGAGCGCCGGGTAGAGCACCTCCTCGACCGCTGAGCTCAGCCGGTGGATCTCGTCCACGAAGAGCACGTCGCGCTGCTCCAGGGCCGTGAGGATCGCGGCGAGG
>DATBMH010000001.1:0-6736 GCA_036554945.1 Gaiellaceae bacterium
AAGACGGACATGATCATCGTGTTCATGACGCCGATCGCGCCGATGCCGATGGCGAGGACGGAGATCGCCAGGTTGGCCGCGTCGAGGATCTCGAAGCCCTGGTCGACCTTGCTGTACTCGTCCACGGTGCTGATGGCCGCGGTTTGGGGGAACTCGCGCTCAACGGTCGCGGCGACCTCGTCCGGATCGGTCCCGGGATCGACGGTGACGTGGATCGCCGTGACCACGTCCTGCCGGGCCGAGAGCTCCTGGAGCGGTCGCAGCGGCACGATCGCGCCTCCGTCCCGGAACTGGTCTTCGACGCGATAGAGCCCGACGATCTCGAACGGCTCGCCGTCCACGGGCAGAGTGTCGCCGACGGCGAGGCCCAGGTCGGCGGCGGCCCTCGACCCGATCATGGCCTCGCGGCCTGCGCCCGGAGCGATGAGCCGTCCCGCGGTCAGCTCGAGCGGCTCGCGCGAGAGCGCCACCGGTTCGTAGCCGAAGACGAGGAAGTAGGGGTTCTCGCCCAGCTCGGACACCTCGAGGAGCGTGCCGATCGCACGCTCGACGCCGGGCAGAGCGGCGATGCGCTCGGCGTCCTCGGCCGGAACGGCGCTGAACGAGAGGTCGGAGGCGCCGTCCTGGGCGACGAGGAAGTCGGCGCCGCCGGCGCGGATGAAGCCGGTCGACGACGCCCTGAGACCTTCGGTGATCGCACCGAGCGCGACGATGATCGTCATCCCGACGGCGATGCCCAGGATGGTCAGGGCAGTCCGGACCCGCTGCCGGAAGAGGTTCTTGAGGACGAGCGCCCAGAAGGACATGGAAAGAGCATCCCGACAGGCGCCGCAACCGGCATCAGTAGTAGGCCGAACCGTGGATCGGCGTCGCCACCGATGCCGGCGAACGCTGCCCGGCGCACGATCGAGGTGTCATGGAAAGGAGGTGATCTGTCATGACAACCATGCTTGACACGCCTCCTGCAACGAACGGAAAGCGGCAGCCGGGACTGAAGCGCTCCATGGGCCTCTGGATGGCGACTGCGCTCGTCATCGGCAACATGATCGGCTCGGGGGTGTTCCTGCTGCCGGCCGCGATGGCGGGGACGGCGGGCCCCGTCTCGATCCTCGCGTGGCTCTTCACCGGGATCGGGGCGATGCTGCTCGCGCTCGTCTTCGCGACGCTTGGACGCGCCTATCCGAAGACCGGCGGTCCGTACGTGTACGCACGCAAGGCGTTCGGCGACTTCGTCGGGTTCACGACCGCGTGGAGCTACTGGCTCAACGCCTGGGTCGGGAACGCGGCCATCGCGCTCGCCTTCGCGGGGTATCTGGCGGTCTTCTGGGGCGACGCCTCCACGAACTGGATCGCGGCGCTGACCGCGATCGGTCTCGTCTGGCTGCTCACGCTCGCCAACATCGTCGGCGTCCGTGAGGCAGGCGTCATCCAGGTCGTGACCACGATCCTCAAGTTCGTGCCGCTGCTCGTGATCGGCGTTGTCGGCCTGTTCTTCATGGACAGCGGCAACTTCGAGCCGTTCACGGCGTCCAACGGATTCGACTGGGGCATCAGCGCCGCAGCGCTGCTGACGCTCTGGGCCTTCATCGGCCTCGAGTCCGCGACCGTTCCCGCCGAGGAGGTGAAGGATCCGGAGCGGACGATCCCGCGCGCGACGATCATCGGGACCGCCACCGCAGCGATCCTCTACCTCGTCGCGACGCTCGCGCTGTTCGGGATGATCTCGAGCTCGGCGCTCGCCGAGTCCACGAGCCCCTTCGCCGACGGCGCCAACGTCATCTTCGGCGGCACGTGGGGTGGCAAGGCCATCGCGGTCGTCGCGATGATCTCGATCTTCGGCGTGCTGAACGGCTGGATCCTGCTCCAGGGCCGCGCCCCGCTGGGAGCCGCCCAGGACGGGCTCTTCCCGAGGCCGTTCGCACGTGTCCACGGGAAGCGAGGGACGCCCGTCTTCGGGCTCGTCCTCTCGTCCGTCCTCATCACCGGGCTCCTGCTGCTCAACCTGCAGGGCTCGGGGACGCTCGTCGACTGGTTCACGGACATCATCATCATCGCGACGCTGACGGCCCTGATCCCCTACATGCTGGCGGCGGCGGCGCAGCTGTACCTCTTCTTCACCGACCGAGCGGCGTTCTCGGGCGTGCACTTCGCCCGCTACTCCGTGGTCGCCGTCCTCGCGCTCGCCTACTCGACGTGGGCGATCTGGGGCGCCGGCGCCGATCCGGTCAGGAAGGGAATCATGCTGCTGATCGCCGGCATCCCGGTCTTCCTCTGGACGCGCTGGCGCCAGAGCAAGGAGACCCCGAAAATGCCGTTCCCCGCGGAGCCCGCACCTCCTCCGGCCGAGCGGCCGACCGTGGCGGCTCCGCTGTGAATCGCCACTCAGGAAGCCCGGGCCGCGGCCGGCCCGGGCTTCCGCCCGAAAGGAGCTCACATGCGACGGATCATCATCATGGGAGCCGGCGGCCGCGACTTCCACAACTTCAACGTGGCGTTCAGGGATGACCCGGACACCGAGGTCGTCGCCTTCACCGCGACCCAGATCCCGGGGATCGCCGACCGGACGTATCCGGCCTCGCTCGCGGGGCCCCGGTACCCGGACGGCATCCGGATCCACGACGAGGAGGAGCTCGCTGACCTTATCGCGCGCGAAGCGGTCGACGAGGTCGTGCTCGCGTACTCCGACCTCTCCCACGTCGACGTCATGCATAAGGCGTCGCGCGTGCTCGCGGCCGGCGCCGACTTCACGCTCATGGGACCGAGGTCGACGCAGCTGGCCAGCACGAAGCCAATCGTCGCCGTCTGCGCGGCCCGCACCGGCTGCGGGAAGAGCCAGACGAGCCGCCGGGTCGGGCAGATCCTGCTCGACGCGGGATTCTCGGTCGCCCTCGTCCGGCATCCGATGCCGTACGGCGACCTCGAGGCGATGCGCGTCCAGCGCTTCGCGAGCCTCGGGGACATCGACGCGTCGAACCCCACGATCGAGGAGCGCGAGGAGTACGAGGCACCCGTGGCCATGGCCATGGTCATGTACGCGGGCGTCGACTACGAGCAGATCCTTCGGAGCGCCGAGGAGGAGGCCGACGTCGTCATCTGGGACGGCGGTAACAACGACTTCCCCTTCTACGCCCCCGACCTGCTCATCACGGTCGTCGATCCGCTCCGGCCCGGCCACGAGCTGACCTACCATCCCGGCGAGACGAACGTTCGCCTGGCCGACATCGTGGTGGTCAACAAGGTTGACAGCGCGTACCCCGAGGACGTCGCCACGGTCGTGGCCGACGTCACCTCGGTGAACCCGCAGGCGCTGATCCTCAAGGCCGCGTCCCCGGTCTCGCTCGACGAGGGCGAGCCGCTCGTCGGCAAGCGCGTGCTCGTCGTCGAGGACGGGCCGACGATCACCCACGGCGGCATGCCCTACGGGGCCGGCACCGTCGCCGCCCGTCAGGCGGGTGCGACGGATCTCGTCGATCCCCGGCCCTTCGCGGTCGGCTCGATCGCCGGGACGTTCGCCAAGTACCCGGCGATCGGGTCGGTGCTCCCGGCGATGGGCTACGGCGAGACGCAGCTGGCGGAGCTTGAGGAGACGATCAACGCGACAGACTGCGACGCGGTCGTCACCGGCACGCCCATCAACCTCGCGCGGCTCATCGACATCCGCCATCCGGTGCGTCACGCGACCTACGGGCTCGCCGACCACGGCCACCCGACGCTCGCACAGGCGCTCGCGCCCTTCGTCCGAGAGCACCAGAAGGAGCTGATCGGCGCGGGTGCTACCGCGAACGGCTCCTGACGCTCGTCCATCCGAGCAGCACGGCTCCGCGCCCCCTCCCGGGGACGCGGAGCCGGACGCGTCCGGGCTGAGCTCGGCCGAGGCGGCGGATCTCCTCCGCGCCGTCGGGCCGAACGCCATCGCCGAGGCGAAACGGCCGTCGCACGTCCGGCTGTTCGGCGCGAACCTCGTCCACCTCTTCGCGCTCCTGCTCTGGGCGGGAGCCCTCCTGGCGCTCGTCGGCGGCCTGCCGCAGCTCTCGGCGGCGATCGTCGCCGTCATCCTCGTCAACGCGGTCTTCGCCTTCGTCCAGGAGTACCGGGCCGAGCGAGCCGTCGAGGCGCTCCGCCGGATGCTCCCGGTCCGCGTTCGCGTTCGCCGGGACGGCGTGGCCGCCGAGATCGCGAGCGAGGAGGTCGTCCCGGGCGACGTCCTCCTGCTCGCCCCCGGTGACCGGGTGGCGGCGGACGCCGACCTCCTCGCCGCCCGCGAGCTGCGCGTCGACGAGGCGACGCTGACCGGCGAGGCCTACCCGGTCGAGCCCGAGACCCGCGTCTTCGCCGGGACGTTCGTGACGGCGGGGTCGGGGGAGGCCCTCGTCACCGAGACGGGAATGGCGACCCGGTTCGGGCGCATCGCCGAGCTGGCGCAGCGGACACGGCGGGAGCGGAGCCCGCTCGAGCGGGAGCTCGACAGGGTCACGCACCTCGTCGCGGCTCTGTCGGTGGGGATCGGGACCCTCTTCTTCGTCGTCGCGGGCTTCCTCGGCATGAGCCTCTCCGACCGCTTCGTGTTCGCCGTGGGCGTGACGGTCGCCCTCGTGCCGGAGGGCCTCCTGCCGACCGTCACGTTCTCGCTCGCGCTCGCGACGCAGCGCATGGCTCGCCGCCACGCGCTCGTGCGGCGCCTGTCCTCCGTCGAGGCGCTGGGCGAGACGACCGTCATCTGCACCGACAAGACGGGGACGCTCACCGAGGACGAGATGACCGTCGTGCGGCTCTGGACGCCGGCCCACGAGGTGGAGGTGGAAGGTGTCGGCTACGAGCCGTTCGGACGGTTCCGGGTCGACGGGCGGGTCGTCGATCCCGCGCCGCTCGGCGAGCTCCTGCGCGCAGGGCTTCTCTGCAACGACGCACGGCTGGCCCAGGCGGAGGGCGCCTGGAGCATCGTCGGCGATCCGACCGAGGGCGCGCTCCTGGTCGTCGCCGAGAAGGGTGGCCTCCGCCACGCACAGGAGGCGGCGCGGCTCCCGCGTCTCGCCGAGCTGCCCTTCAGCTCCGAGCGCAAGCGCATGAGCACCGTCCACCTCGCCGGGAGCGACCGGATCGCCTACGTGAAGGGCGCCGCGGAGGTCGTTCTCCCACGCACGACGCTCACGCCCGAGGAGCAGGCCGAAGCCGGGGCGGCGGCGGCGGCGATGGAGCACGACGCGCTGCGGGTGCTCGCGCTCGCCCGGCGGGTTCTCCCTGCCGACGTCGATAACCGGTCGGACGAGGTCGAGCACGACCTCGAGCTCCTGGGCCTTGTAGGCATGCTCGACCCGCCGCGGACCGAGGTGCCCGAGGCGGTGCGCCGCTGCCGTGCGGCCGGCATCCGCGTGCTCATGGTCACGGGAGACGCCGCGCGCACGGCGGAGGCGATCGCGCGCCGGACCGGGCTCGTGACGGGGGACGTGCACGTCATCGTCGGCCCGGAGCTGGCGGGCCTCGAGGACGACGAGCTCCGGCGCCGCCTGCGCGAGCGCGACGTCGTCTTCGCCCGGATCGACCCGGAGCAGAAGCTTCGCCTGGCGCGGGTGCTGCGCGGCGACGGCGAGATCGTCGCCATGACCGGCGACGGCGTGAACGACGCACCCGCGCTGAAGGAGGCGGACATCGGCCTCGCGATGGGCCGGACGGGCACGGAGGTCGCCCGGGAGGCGGCCGACATGATCCTCCTCGACGACAACTTCGCGTCGGTCGTGGCGGCGGTGGAGGAGGGCCGCGCGGTGTACGACGACATTCGCCGCTTCGCCGGCTACCACTTCTGCTCGAACGTCGGCGAGCTCGTCCCCTTCCTCGTATGGGGCATCACCGGCGGCGCCGTGCCGCTCCCCCTGGTCGTCATGCAGGTGCTCGCCATCGACCTCGGAACGGACATGCTGCCCGCGATCGCGCTCGGGACGGAGCGGGCCGAGCCGGGGACGCTGGACCGCCCCCCACGGCCCCGGACCGAGCGCCTGCTCGATGCGTCCGTCCTCGGGCGCGTGTTCGCCTGGATCGGGCCGCTCGAGGGCTTGGCGGCCATGGCCAGCTTCTTCTTCGCGTACGGCCTCGCCGGCTGGCGGCCGTGGGAGCCGCTCGCCGACTCCGGGGAGCTCTACCTGCGGGCGACGACGATGACCATGGCCGGCATCGTCATGGCCCAGGTCGGCGCCGGACTCGGCTGGCGCACGAACCGGCGCTCGCTCGCGTCGGTGGGGCCCTTCTCCAACCGGCTCCTGCTCGTCGGCATCGCGGTCGAGGTCGCCATGATCGGCGTGCTCGCGTCCACGCCGGGGCTGCAGGAGGCGTTCCACACGGCCCCGCTCTCGCCGTGGTGCTGGGCGTTCCTTCTCATCTGGCCTCCGCTCGTCCTCGGTGCCGAGGAGCTGCGGAAAGCGGTGCTCCGCCGGCGCGGGGGCGCGCCGGGCGTGGGCGCCCGGGCTGAACGAAGCCCGCATAGAGGAGGACCGCCGCCGCCGCGATGAAGGCCGCGGTCTCCGCGACGCCCAGACCGGCGAGGCCGCTGCCCGCGGCGGCCATCGCGACGCCGGCGAGGATGAGCGCGTTTCCCGCCGGGCGGCGCCGGATCGTCAGGACGGCGACGGCCACGACCGCGAGCGTGCCGAGGCTGTTGCCGAGTACCGCGACGAGGCGCGCAGGAACGAAGTCGACGTGGTCCTGGGCCTGGGGGATGGAGTCGCCGGAGACGGGCGCGCTCAGC
>DATBMH010000011.1:0-41973 GCA_036554945.1 Gaiellaceae bacterium
AGCCTTGCGTTCGAGCTGCTCACCGACCACGTGAACCACTGCGTCGCCGGCGCGCTCGAGACGGGCGACCCGGCGGCTGCCGCCGAGAAGAGCGGCGAGCTCCTCGCCGCCGTCCAGCGCTTCGCGAAGACCGCGTGACGAAGCACGACCGCGGCGGGTCCCTCAACCGCGTGGCCTTCTCTGCGACCGTCCACTGCTTGACCGGCTGCGCGATCGGCGAGGTGCTCGGCGTGATGATCGGGACCGCGCTCGGCTGGGGGAACTGGGAGACGATCGTGCTGGCGATCGTGCTCGCGTTCGTCTTCGGCTACTCGCTGACGATGCTGCCGCTGCTCCGCGCAGGCCTGGGGCTGGCCGCGGCGCTCCCGCTCGCCTTCGCGTCGGACACGCTCTCGATCGCCGTCATGGAGTTCGTCGACAACGTGATCCTCGTCGTGATCCCCGGGGCGATGGAGGCCGGGCTGGGCGAGCTGCTCTTCTGGGCGAGCCTCGCGTTTGCGCTCCTCGTCGCCGGCGCCTGCGCCTACCCGGTCAACCGGTACCTCATCGCCCGCGGCAAGGGCCACGCTGTGGTGCATGCGCACCACGGCCACTGACCGCTAACGCGGCGCCGAGTAGAGCTCTTCGATGTCGGAGGCGAAGTGCTCCTGCACGACCTTGCGCCGGAGCTTCATCGTCGGCGTGACCTCGTCCTCCTCGGCGGAGAAGTCGCGCTGGAGGACGACGAAGCGCTTCACCTGCTCGAAGGAGGCCTTGCCCTCGTTGACGTCGGCCACGATCGACTCGACCAGGTCGCGGACGTGCACGTCGCTCAGGCCCCTCGCCGCCTCGTCCAGGGTGATCAACGCCGTCAGGTAGGGCCGCCGGTCACCGATCACGAGCGCCTGCGAGACGTACTTCGAGGCCTTGAGCTCGTTCTCGATGTTCTGCGGGGCGACGTTCTTCCCGCCGGCGGTGACGATGATGTCCTTCTTGCGGTCGGTGATCGAGAGGAAGCCGTCGTCGATGGAGCCGATGTCGCCGGTGTGCAGCCAGCCCTCGTCGTCGACGGTCGCGCGGGTCGACTCCTCGTCCTTGTAGTACCCCGCGAAGACGTTCGGGCCGCGGACGAGCACCTCGCCGTCCTCGGCGGTCTTCACCTCGATGCCCGGGATCGCCGGCCCCACGGTGCCGAAGCGGAATCGCGTCGGCATGTTCACGTTCGAGGCCGTCGTGCACTCCGTCTGGCCGTAGCCCTCGCAGATGAGGATGTCGATCGTGTGGAAGAACTCGGCGACCTCCTTCGCGAGCGGCGCGCCGCCTGAGATCGGGAGCCTGAGCCGGCCGCCGAGCTTCGCCTTCACCTTCGAGTAGACGAGCCGGTCGGCGAGGCGGTGCTGGAGCCCCAGCCACGGGCCGACGCCCTGCCCGGCCTGCCGGCGCTCGCTCACCCGCCGACCCACGCGCAGCGCCCAGCGGATCAGCCGCTTCTTGACGCCCGTCGCCTCGTCGAAGCTCGTCTGGACCGCGGTGTGGACCTTCTCGTACACCCGCGGCACGCTGGGCAGCACGGTCGGCTTCACCTGCGCTGCGACGTCGCCGACCCGCTGCGGGTCCGGGCAGAAGGCGATCGCGCAGCCCACGTAGCCGGCGAGCAGGTGCAGGCAGCGGCCGAAGTTGTGTGCCAGCGGGAGGTACAGGAGGATCAGGTCGTCCGGCCCGATGAAGCTCGGGACGTCGTCCACCGCGCCGACCATCGAGTAGTAGTTGCGGTGCGTGATCATGCAGGCCTTCGGCGGGCCCGTGGTGCCGGAGGTGTAGATGTACGTGAAGAGGTCGCCCTCGCCGACGGCGGCGCGAGCCTCCTCGAGCGCCGCCGGGTTGGCAGCGGCGAAGTCCCGGCCGCGGGCGCGCAGCTGGTCGAGGTCTGCGTACGACCAGACGTGCTGCAGCTTGGGGAGGTTCGCGCGCTCCTCGTCGACCTTCGCCTTCTGCTCGTCGTCCTCCACGAGGACGCCGACCGCGTCGGCGTGGTCCAGGACGTAGGAGCAGTCCCTCGGCGGCAGCGAGGGGTAGATCCCGGCGCCGATCGCGCCGATCGCTCCGAGGGCGTAGTCGAAGAGCACCCACTCGAGCGAGGTGCGGCCGAGGATCCCGATCGCGTCGCCCTTCCCGATCCCGGTCGCCAGGAGGCCGTTGGCGATCTCGTCCACTGCCCGGGTGGCCTCGGCCCAGCTGACCTCGTGCCACTCGCCGTCCTTCTCGACCAGGTAGGCGGTGCCCTCGCGGGTGGCGGCACGGCGCCAGAGCTCGGCAATCGTCTTGGTCGCAGCCGCCTGTTCGACGATCGCCATTACGGACGAATCGTAATCGGGAAAGGAACCCGGGCGCAGAGGGAGAAAAACGCCGGTCCCTCTACACTTCGGAGACCTCTATGCGCACCATCTGGAACGGCTCGATCAACTTCGGCCTGGTCAACATCCCGGTCGGCCTCGCGCTGGCGACTAAGCCCGCCGCGCGCCAGTCCGACGTCAGCTTCCGGACGCTGCACCGCGAGTGCGGGACGCCGATCAAGCAGAAGCGGTGGTGTCCCGTGCACGACCGGGAGGTCAGCGCCGACGAGCTCGTGAAGGGCTGGGAGGTCTCGAAGGGCGAGTTCGTGTTCGTCGAGGACGCCGACCTCGAGGCGATCGCTCAGTACGACGACTCGCGGGCGATCGAGATCACGAGCTTCGTCCCGCTCGACCAGATCGACCCCGTCTTCTTCGATCGGACCTACTACCTCGCGCCGTCGTCGACCGTGGCGCAGCGTCGGCCGTACGTGCTGCTGCTCCGTGCGCTGCAGGAGACCGACATGGGCGCCATGGGCCGCTTCGTGCTCCGCGGCCAGGAGAACTTCGCGTTGATCCGCGCGCGGGGCGACGCGCTGGCGCTCGAGACCCTCTTCATCGCCGAGGACGTCCGCTCACAGGCGGAGGTCGAGGAGGCCGTCAGCGACACCGAGGTCCGCGAGGGCGAGCTCGAGCTTGCGCGGCAGGTGATCGACAGCCTCGCCGGCGAGTTCGATCCGGCGGCCCTCGAGAGCACGTACAGGAGCAGCCTCCACGAGATGCTCGAGGCGAAGCTCGCGGGTCAGGAGATCAAGGCGCCGGAGCCGGTCGAGGAGGAGACGCCGGTCATCGACCTGATGGAGGCGCTGCGCCAGAGCGTCGACGAGGCGCAGAAGCAGAAGAAGAAGGCACCCGCGCGCTCCCGGGCGAAGAGCTCGAGCGGGACGCGGAAGAAGGCCGCCGCCGGCGGCCGCCGCAAGTAGCGCGCTAGCCGCTCAGTGGTGCTGGACCGGAGCGGCGGTCCCGACCGCCTGAAGCTGCGCGGCGAAGAGCGTCTTGTCGATCTTGCCCTGGTAGATCGGCACGCCTTCCTGGACGCACAGGCGGATGACCTGCTCGCGGTCCATTCCGATCTCCTTCGACAGCTCCTCGGGCGTCAGATGGTTCGGCACCGTGCTCCTCCTTGTCTGAATTTCTGGCCCGCGAGGCACGAAAAAAGCCCGCCGCCGCAAGGCGTGTCGGGCTCGAAAGCTCGCGTGTCGGCTGGGCGGCTCATCACTCGCTCAGCCTCCTGCTGATCACGCTCACAGCTTACACCGGAACGGGGACGTCGAGGAACTCCCAATCGAGGGAGAACTCGGACGCCAGCCGCTTGGCCAGCGCCTTGATCCCGAAGGTCTCGGTCGCGTAATGGCCGCCGGCCAGGAAATGGATGCCGAGCTCCCGCGCGAGGTGGAGCGTCGGCTCCGCGGGCTCGCCCGTCACGTAGGCGTCATAGCCCGCTGAGGCCGCGTCTCGCACGAGGCGGGCGGCGCCGCCCGTGATCACCGCGACGCTCTCGATCGGCTCGGGCCCGCCCGGGAAGACCTGCGGCTCGCGGCCGGTCGTCTCCTGCAGGCGCGAGGCGAGCCCCTCGAGGCTCACCGGCTCTGCGAGACGCCCTGCGAAGCCCCACTCGAGGAAGCGCTGCGGGGCGTCGATCCCGAGCGCCCGGGCGACGATGATGTTGTTCCCGATCTCCGGGTGCGCGTCGAGGGCGAGGTGGTACGCGGCGAGCGTGATGTCGCCCTCGAAGAGCGCCTGGAGCCGGCGCTTCATCGCCAGGTCGACGATGCGCGCGTCGCCCTCCCAGTACTGGCCGTGGTGGACGAGGAGCATCTGCGCGCCGGCGTCTCTCGTGCGCTCGAAGGCCTCGAGCGACGAGGAGACGGCCGCGGCGATCTTCGTCACCTCGTCGGCGCCGACGACCTGCAACCCCATGGGCCCGTAGTCGTGGAAGGCGTCCAAGTCCAGCAGCTGGCGCGCGAATTCGAGGATGTCTTCGCGCCGAGTCATCTAGAGGACTGTAATCGGGGTGCCCAGATTTGAACTGGGGACCTCTCCGACCCGAACGGAGCGCGCTACCAGGCTGCGCCACACCCCGAGTGCCGCCACAGGTTAGCCGAGGTTCCGATGGACGACAGCGGTGCAGAGGTCCTCGACGTAGTCGAGACCGCCTTCCGTGGCGATCTCGCGCGCCTCGGCCGAGCGGATGCCGAGCTGGAGCCAGAGCGCCTTCGCACCGGCCTCGACGGCCTCGCGCGCATGCCGCGGCGTGTGCTCGGGTCGGCGGAAGACGTCGACGAGGTCGATCGGCCGGTCGACGTCCGCCAGGGTCGCCACGCACGGCACGCCGAGGACGTCGTCGCAGTCGAGCGGCCGCACCGGGATCACGTCGTAGCCGGCCGCCAGGAGGTAGCGCATGACGCCGTGGCTCGCCCTCATCGGGTTCGGCGAGGCACCGACGACGGCGATCGTCCTTGCGTCGCGCAGGATCTGCTCGGGGCTCCTCATGCCGCCTCCCGCACGCGCCGCAGCGCCAGCGGCGCGGTCCAGAGGATCGCCGACAGCGTGAAGCCGATCAGCAGCAGCGAAGCGGGCGCGAAGAGCCCGGCCACGGCCGCGGTCAGCGCGTAGCCGACGGGCACGAGGGCGAAGGAGCCGAAGAAATCCAGGCTGCTCACGCGCGCGAGCTTGCTCTCGGGCACGAACTGCATCATCAGCGTGTTCCAGACGCCCAGGCCGAACCCGATGCAGAGGCCGCGGCAGAAGACGAACGCGAGGCCGAGCCCGAACTCGTGCGTGAGCGCCATCAGCACGACGAAGACGTCGTTGGCCGCGAAGAGCAGGTACATGATCACGACGCGGTGGCCGCGCGGGTTGACCTGGCCGAAGACGAGGCTGCCGATCGCCATCCCGATCGACTGGAGCGTGAACAGGGCGCCGTAGGCGCCGACGCCGAGCCCGTACTGGTCCTCGACGAACGCCGGGAGCAGCGCCGTGTACGGCGCCATGGCGATCATCAGGATGAACGAGGCCAGGAAGATGCTGATCCACAGCCAGGGGACGCCGGCGACGTAGCGGACGCCGTCGGCGATCTCGCGGAACGTGCCCTTCGGCGGTTCCGGCTCGATCGCCCGCGGCCGGGCGAGGAGCATCAGGACGGCCGCGACCGCGAAGCTCACGGCGTTGAACGCGAACACCGACGCCGAGCCCAGGAGGCCGTAGAGGGCGCCGGCGAGCGCCGGCCCGGCCACGAACGCGCCCTGCCGGGAGAGGCCGATCAGGGCGTTCGCCGACGCGATGTGGTGCTGGTCGACGACGAGCGGGATGATCCCGCCGAACGCGGGGTAGAAGAAGCCGTCGCCGAGGCCGTAGCAGAGGGCCAGCGCGACGAGGATCCCGATGTTGAGGTGTCCCGTCGCGTCCACGACGGCGAGGACGACCATCACCGACAGCCGGGCGACGTCGGAGATGATCATCAGCGTGCGCCTCGGGTAGCGGTCGGCGAGCGCCCCGCCGATCAGGAGCGTCGCGAGCATCGCCGTCCCGTGCGCCATCAGGACGAGGGCAAGCGTGCTCTTCGAGCCGGTCAGCGAGAAGGACTTCCAGCCGAGCGCGACGAGGAACGCGCCGTCGCCGACGAGCGAGATCGTCTGCCCGGCCCAGAGCAGGCGGAAGTCCCTGCTGCGCAGGGCATGCAGCGCGCGTGCGCGTCCCGACGACTGGGCGACCGCTTCCAAAGGCGGGGCTATCCTGCCAGCGGATGTCGGACACGCTTCGGGTCGCCTGCGTCCAGCTCACGAGCCGGGACGACAAGGCGGCGAACATCGAGAGAGCCGAGCAGCTCGTCGCGAAGGCGGCGGCGACGGGCGCGGACGTGGTCGTGCTGCCCGAGAAGTGGAACGCGATCGGCAACGCCGAGGTGCTGCACGCCGCCGCGGAGACGCTCGAGGACGGCGAGTCGGTCCGGGCCATGGCCGAATGGGCGAGCCGGCACGGGATCACGCTCGTCGGCGGCTCGATCACCGAGCGTCGCGACGGCCGCGAGAAGCTCTCCAACACGAGCGTCGTCTTCGAGCCGGACGGGTCGGTCGGCGGCCTCTACCGCAAGATCCACATGTTCGACGTCGAGGTCGGCGGCCACGTCTACCGGGAGTCGGACGCCGAGGAGCCGGGCGACGAGCCGGTCGTCGTGGAGGTGGAGGGCTGGCCGACCGGACTGACGGTCTGCTACGACGTCCGCTTCCCCGAGCTCTACCGGATCCTCGCCCTGCAGGGCGCGCACCTGGTCACCGTTCCTGCCCATTTCACGCTCTACACCGGGAAGGACCACTGGGAGCTGCTGCTCCGGGCCCGCGCGGTGGAGAACCAGTACTACGTCGCGGCCGCTGCGCAGATCGGCGAGACGCTGCCCGGCCGCCTCAGCTACGGCCGCTCGCTGATCGCTGACCCGTGGGGAATCGTGGTCGCCTGCGCGCCGGACGAGGAGACGGTGATCTCGGCCGAGCTCGACCGCCGGCGCCTCGAGGAGGTCCGGGCGAAGCTCCCGTCGCTGGCCAGCAGGCAGGCAGACGCCTATCGCTGGCCAACTCCTAGCCGGTAACGGCATGGACATCGACGCGGTTCTCTTCGACCTCGACTTCACGCTGGCCAAGCCCGGCCCGGACCTCGGCCCCGAGGGCTACCAGCGGATGGGCCGCCGCTTCGGGCTCGAGCTCGACCCGACGCTGTACAAGGAGGCCCGCACGAAGGCGGTCGAAGGGCTGCACAAGCATCCGGACTTCCGGCACGACGAGGAGATCTGGGTCGCGTTCACCGAGCGGATCGTCCGCGGCATGGGCGGCGACTCGGACCGCGCGTACGAGTGCGCGGTCGAGATGACCAGGGCCTGGGAGCAGGCGCACAACTTCGACCTCTTCGACGACGTGCCGCCCGTGCTCGACTACCTGCGCGGCCTGGGGCTCAAGCTCGGGCTCGTCTCGAACACGGGCCGCGACGTCGACGAGTTCCTCGCCCACCACAACCTGCGGATCGACGCGGCGCTCTCGTCGCGCGTCCACGGGAAGGTGAAGCCGCACCCGACGATCTTCCAGGCGGTCCTCGAGCAGCTGGAGGTGCCGGCCGAGCGGGCGGCGATGGTCGGCGACTCGCCGGAGGACGACCTCGAGGGCGCCGTGGCGCTCGGGATGCGAGCGTTCCTCGTCGACCGGGAGGATCTCTACCCGGAGCGGGCGGACCGGCTCACCGACCTCCGGGAGCTGCCTGCCGCGCTGGGCCTAGCAGCGCTCTGAGTCCGGGCAGGTCGCGAGCACCTTCACCGCCGGCATCCGGCGCCGGCCGCTCGGCCACGTGATCCGGATACGGAGCGCCGACGCGTTGTTCTCGTACCGGAGCTCCCGCAGCAGCAGCTCCGGGTTGGCACGGTTCACGAGCAGGTAGTTCCCGGCCGGGACGCCCGTGAGGTCGAGGTTCTGCCCGTGGAAGTGGCTGGGGTACTTGTCGGTGTACCCGACCGAGGTGCCCTGCAGGACGGCGAGCGCGCCGGGATTCCCCTGCTGGCAGTAGTCGTTGAAGACGGGGCGCCGCGGCTCGTTCGGCTGGTGGCCCGGCGCGGTCGCCCAGTGGTCGGCGAGGCAGAAGCCGCTCTTGCGGTCGCGGACGATCAGCCGGTGGTCGGAGAGACGGCGCAGCTCGTACCGCTGGAAGTCCATCACGTGCCAGTGCGTGTGCGTCGGCGAGTAGACGTAGCGCAGGAGGCCGACGTTCGCGTAGATCCGCTGTGCCCGCGAGACGAGGCGCACGCGCTGCGTGACGTCCATCGTGGCGCGGCCGCGGTTCCGTCGGCGGGCGGTAAGCGTCATCGGGCCGTCGCCGAGGTTGTCCGTCGCCGACGCGAACCCGAGCAGGAAGTGCGTGCCTCCGGGCCGCCGCTCGGCCCGGAGGTCCAGGCCGGCGGCCTCGCGCTGCTCGAGGTCGGGCAGGAGCTCCTCGGGCCGGGGGATGACGGGTCGCGGCTGCGGATCGCCGGCGAGCGCCGGAAGTCCGAGCGAGGCGGGGATGCCCCCGCCCGCGGCGATGCCCCAGACCGTCTCCACGCCGCCGGCGTCGCTCACGAACAGCACGCGGCTTCCGTCCCGGCTGAAGACCGGGGCCCGCTCCACCGCGACGTCGGCCGTGAGCGGGGTCGTCGTGCCGCCGACGAGATCCAGGATGCGGAGGTTGGCCTGGAGGCCCTCGTCGGTGACGAAGGCCACGCGTCTCGAGTCCGGTGACCACGCGGGCGCCGTCTCGAAGGCCGGCGTCTGCGTCAGCCGGCGCAGCCGGCGGCCGGAGGGCTCGATCGTGAAGAGGTCGCCGCCGCTCTCGAACACGATCAGCCGCCCGTTCGGCGACCAGTCGGGCTCGTGGCCGGGCGCCAGCACCCGGCTTCGGCTGCCGTCGGCGCGGACGACCACGATCCGCTCGTCGCGCTCGACGACCAGCCGGCGGCCGTCCGGCGCCCAATCCGGCGCGCGCTCGTCCGCCGTCGTCTCCGTGATCCGGCCCTTCCACTTGCCGTCGGCGTCGAGGACGAAGACGTCCCCGGCCGCGCCCGCGCCCGGCGCGACGTAGGCCACGCGCCGTGCATCGGGCGACCAGCTCGGCTGCAGCCCGCCTCGAGCGACCAGCCGCGACCGGGTCCCGGTCACCGTGTAGAGACCGCCGCCGGCGGTCTCCGACCGGGCGAAGGCGAGGGTGACCGCCGGTGCAGGGACGACCGACGGTGTCGCCGTCGTCCGCTGGGCGAGCGCCGCGAGGACGAGCGCCGCCAGCGTGAGCGTCAGGAGTGCGAGGGCCCTGGCCTTCATGCGAGCTCCGTTGCCGCCTCCTCCAGGGTCGCCACCGGCCCCACCGAGACGTCCTCGCCGTCGAAGAGCTCGAGCCAGTCCGGCAGCGGCTTCGATGCGAGCCGCTTCGCCAGCGCGTCGCCGATCTCCTCCTGAGCGTCGCCGTCGTACTGGCGGTCGGTGAGGTGCGTCAGGTCGAGCAGCTCGCACAGGCGGTTGAAGAACCCCGGCTCGAGCGCGGCGACCGTGAGGTGGCGCCCGTCGGCCGTCTCGTAGATCCGGTAGCAGGCGAGCCCGCCGGTGAGGAGCCGCGGGATCGGCTCGCCGCCGAGCCGGTGGCTGACGAGGCGGTGCGCGCCGTGCGCCAGCGAGACGACGATGTGCGCGCCGCGTCCGGTGCGCTCGCGCTCCAGGAGCGCCGCGAGGATCCGCGTGACCGCAGTGAGCGCCCCGCCCGCGAGGTCGGCGAGCTGCGTCGGGGGCATCGCCGGCGCGGTGTCTGCCAGCAGCCCGGCCCAGCCCTGGTAGTTCAGGTCGTGCGCAGCGCGCAGCTCGTGGCGGCCGCCGACGCCGAAGCCGGTGAACGAGCAGTAGACGACGGACTCGGGCAGGTCGCCGGGCCCGACGCCGAGCCGGTCGACCACGCCGGGCCGGAAGCTCTCGAGCACGACGTCGGCGTCCGCGCACAGCGCCCGTCCGCGTTCGGGGTCCGCCTTCAGGTCGATCACGACCGTCTCTTTCCCCGCGTTCAGCGCCTCGTGCCAGGCGGGCGCGAGCCCCTCCATCGGGTCGCCCGCCGGTGGAAGCAGCCGGACGACGCGCGCGCCGAGCTCGAGCAGCTCGCGGCTCGCGAACGGCCCGGGCAGGTACCGGCTCAGGTCGACGACGGAAACCCCCTCCAACGGCCTCAACGCCGCGTGGAAGCTATCAGCGCGCCCGGCTAGGCCCTGGGGACGAAGGTCGCCTCGTGGCCCCGGCGGTTCGCCTCCGAGAGGCCGGTCTCGTCCAGCGCGCCGATCTTCAGCAGGAGCTCGAACTCGTCCCGCAGGTGGGTCCGCATCATCTCCGGCCCGTCCGTCGCGATCGTGAAGGCGACGCCGTGCCCGGCGAACGCGCGGAAGGTGTCCCGGACCGCGTCCTCGCTCTCCAGCGCCTTCGTGAGCAGGTTCGACGTGGGGCAGATCTCGAGGACGATCTGGGCCTGCTGCAGCTGGTCCATCAGCTTCGGGTCCTGCGCGGCCAGGATCCCGTGGCCGATCCGGTCGGGCCGGAGCGTCGAGACGACCTCGCGGATCTCCGCGATCCCGTACTCGCCGCCCTCCTCGCCCACGTGGATCGTGACGCCGAGCCCTGCGCTGCGGGCCTGCTCGACGAGCGGCAGGAGGTCGCGGTAGGGGTAGGGCCCGTCGCCGTCGGGCCGCGGGCCGGCGATGTCGATCCCGACGATCCCGCGCGGCGAGTAGCGGATCGCCTTCTCGACGATGACGGCGTTCTGCCGCTCGTCGAACGTCCGGTCCATCATCAGGATCAGCCCGGCGCGAACCTGCGGGTACTCGAGGCTCGCGCGATCGAGGCCGCGGATCGCGGCCATGATGATGTGGTCGAGGTCGCGCTCGCCGCCGCGGTTCCGCTTCATCGGGTTGAAGCGCAGCTCGAGCGTCGTGATGCCCTGGGAGCGGTAGGCGCCCCCGATCGCCTGGTGGACCGAGCGCTCGACGGCCAGCGGGCTGGACTGGATGAGCTCCGTCCACTTGTAGATCTGGTCGAGCGCGGTGAGGTCGGCGACGCCGCGCGGGTCGGAGACGGTGACGAGCTGGTCGAACTCCCAGTAGTCCTTCACGGGCAGCGCGATCCCCTGCTCGTGGGCGAGCGTCCACATGATCTCCGTCGCGACCGAGCCGCCGAGATGGGTGTGGAGCTCCGCGAGGCCGTCCCGCGTGGGCATCCGGCGAGCCTACCCCGCGCGTCAGTCAAGCTACCGGCGTGAAGAGGGACGACCTCTACGGCCTCCCACCCGAGGAGTTCACGAAGGCGCGGGACGCGCTCGCGAAGGAGCTGCGCGACGCCGGCAAGCGGGAGGCGGCCGACGAGGTGAAGGCGCTGCGCAAGCCGACCGTCTCCGCCTGGGCCGTGAACCAGGCGGCGCGGCAGCGGCCGCAGGACGTCAAGCGGCTGGTCAAGGCGGGCGATGCGCTCAGGAAGGCCCAGCGGGCCGCGGTGGGCGGGCGGAAGTCGAAGCTTCGCGAGGCGACGGCGGCGCACCGGGAGCTCGTGCAGGACTTGACGGAGACGGCGAAGGCGGCGCTGGACGAGCGGGGCGGCTCGACCGCGGCGATCGTCACGCGCGTCGCGCAGACCCTCCGCGGCGCGTCGATCGACAAGGAGCACTCCAAGGCCCTCGTGGCGGGCACGCTGTCCGAGGACGTCGAGCAGACCGGCTTCGGCCCGCTCCTCACGCCCGTCGACTAGGAGTTCCTAGCCCTCAGCAGGAAAAAACCGTTGCAGGGAGCGGGGACGGACCGCAAAATACGAGAGCACCGTCGCACGCCCAGGGTTCCATCTCCGACGGAGGACAGCAGACGTGGCCAAGAACGCGCTCGATCGCTCGGCGACAGCGACCGCCAACGGTGCTCCTGCGGCCGGCGCACTCGCTGCCGACATCATCATCGCCAACGCGCCCGACCCCGTGTTCGTGTCGGACCTGGAGGGGAAGATCCTCCAGGCGAACGACGCGGTGTCGGAGCTGCTCGGCTTCCGACGGGACGAGGTGCTCGAGCAGTCCCTGTCGCGCTTCATCAGCGAGGAGGAGACACGCGAGTTCACCGCGGCGCTCAAGGAGGTCGTCGAGCGTGGCGTCACGCGAAACGCCGTCCTGAACCCGCGGTCGGCGACCGGCGAGGTGATCCCGACCTCGCTGAACGCGTCCGCGCTCCGCGACGAGGACGGGAACGTGATCGGCGCGATCGGCGTGCTCCGCGACATGCGCGAGCTGGACAAGGCGCGCGCGTACGCGGAGAGCCTGATCGAGAACGCGCCCGACCCGGTGTTCGTCTCCGACCTCGAGGGGAAGATCCTCCAGACCAACGACGCAGTGTCCGAGCTGCTCGGGTTCCGCCGGGACGAGGTCGTCGAGCAGTCGCTCTCGCGCTTCATCAGCGAGGAGGAGACGCGCGAGTTCACCGCGGCCCTCAAGGAGGTCGTCGAGCACGGCGTGACCCGCAACGCGGTGCTGAACCCGCGGTCGGCGACCGGCGAGATCATCCCGACGTCCCTGAACGCATCGGCGCTCAGAGACGGCGAGGGCAACGTGATCGGCGCGATCGGCGTGCTGCGCGACATGCGCGAGCTGGACAAGGCCCGTGCGTACGCGGAGAGCCTGATCAAGAACGCGCCCGACCCGGTGTTCGTCTCCGACCTCGAGGGGAAGATCCTCGAGGCGAACGACGCCGTGTCGGAGCTCCTGGGCTTCCGGCGGGACGAGGTGCTCGAGCAGTCCGTGTCGCGCTTCATCAGCCCCGAGGAGACGCGGGAGTTCACCGCGGCCCTCCGCGAGGTGGTCGAGCGCGGCGTGACGCGCAACGCCCGGCTGAACCCGCGCAGCGCCTCCGGTGAGGTGATCCCGACGACGCTGAACGCCTCGGCGCTCCGCGACTCCGACGGGAACGTGATCGGCGCGATCGGCGTGCTCCGAGACATGCGCGCGTACGAGCAGGTCGTGCGCGACCTCGAGCAGTCGAAGGCGGAGCTCCAGGAGAAGATCCTCGACCTCGAGAAGTTCGAGGAGGTCGTCGTCGGGCGCGAGCTGAAGATGATCGCGCTCGAGAAGGAGCTCGACGGCTTGAAGCAGGAGCTCAGCCAGCTCCGGAGCGGGCCAGCGCAGCGCTGATGAGCGTCCGGCCGGGGCACGAGCCGGCGGAAGTCAACGGCGGCTCAGACGAAGGCACGACCCAGGACCTCCGGCGGGAGGTCGAGGACCTCCGCGACCGGGTTCGCGCGGCCGAGGAGCGGCGCCGGGCGCTGCTCCACATCATGGGCGACCTGAACGACTCCAACCGCCGGCTCGGCGACCAGCGGAAGGCGATGCTCCACATCCTCAAGGACGCGAACGAGACCAACCTCAGGCTCGCCGACAGCCGCAAGGCGATGATCCACATCATGGGCGACCTGCGTGAGACCACGCAGGAGATCGAGCGCCGCGAGCAGGAGCTCAGGGACAAGCAGGAGCAGCTGGTGCAGGCGGGCAAGCTCGCCACGCTGGGCGAGCTGACGACCGGCGTCGCGCACGAGCTCAACAACCCGCTGAACAACATCGGGCTCTACGTCGGGAACGTGATCGACCGGGCGGAGACCGGTCAGCTCGACCCCGAGCAGCTCGTGTCGGACCTGGAGAAGGCGATGGCGCAGGTCCGGAAGGCCACGGAGATCATCTCCCACCTCCGCACCTTCGGCCGGGCGGCGCCCATTGCGCTCGAGCCCGCGGACATCCACGAGATCATCCGGCGCTCGCTGTCGCTCGTCCAGGAACAGCTCAAGCAGCGCGGGATCGAGGTCGTCTTCGACCTCACGGACGAGGACGCGGTCGTGCTCGCCAACCCGATCCAGCTCGAGCAGGTGTTCATCAACCTGCTGACCAACGCGCGCGACGCGCTCGAAGAGGCCGCGATCAAGGAGATCCGGATCGCGTCCTGGTGCGACGACCGGACGGTGCACATCACGTTCGCCGACACCGGCCCGGGCATCCCGATCGAGCTCGAGTCCCGCGTCTTCGACCCGTTCTTCACGACCAAGGAGGTCGGCTCGGGCACCGGCCTCGGGCTCTCGATCACGTACTCGATCGTCAAGGAGCACGGCGGTGAGATCTCCGTGATGTCACCGCTGGGCCAGGGCGCGACGTTCCGGATCGAGCTGCCGCGCGGACGCGAGCAGCCGCCGGTGGAGCCGCTGCTGTGACCGAGCCGGCGCGGATCCTGCTCGTCGACGACGACCACGCGCTCCTCGAGGCCCTCCCGCAGGCGCTCCAGCTGCGCATGGAGGGGATCGCGGTCGACACCGCCGACAGCGGCTTCGCGGCGCTCGACCGCATCCGCGAGACCGATTACGACGCGATCGTCAGCGACATCAAGATGCCCGGGATGGACGGCCTCGCGCTCCTGACCGAGGCCAGGGAGCTGCGTCCGGGGACGCCGATCCTGCTCATCACCGGCCACGGCGAGCACGACCTCGCCGTCCAGGCGCTGCGAGGCGGCGCGTACGACTTCGTCCAGAAGCCGATCGACCGCGACTACTTCGTCGCGTCGCTCGAGCGCGCGATCCGCATGCGCAGGCTCGACCGCCAGGTGGCGGACCAGCAGGCGCTGCTGGAGCAGCACGCCCGGGTCCTGGAGCACGTCGACAACGGCGTCCTCCTCGTCGACTCGGGCCAGCGGGTCCTGTACTGGAACCCGGCCGCGGAGGCGATCACCGGGATTCCCCGCGACGCGGTCCTCGGGAAGACGGTGGGCGAGGCGCTGCCCGGCTGGGACTCGATCGTCGGGGGCGTCCCCGTCTCGCCGGAGCCCGGCCCGTCGGCGCGAGACGCGACGGTGCCGCTGGACGTCGGCGGACGCGAGCTCTGGCTCTCGCTGTCGGGCGTCGAGTTCGACGAGGGCGTCGTCTACGCGTTCAGGAACCTGACCGAGGAGCGTGCGCTCGACG
Source organism: Gaiellaceae bacterium (assembly GCA_036554945.1). Taxonomy (GTDB): domain Bacteria; phylum Actinomycetota; class Thermoleophilia; order Gaiellales; family Gaiellaceae; genus JACDAN01. The sequence goes on from DATBMH010000011.1 coordinate 14,873, forward strand.
AGCTCAAGAGCGAGTTCGTCGCGACCGTGTCGCACGAGCTCCGGACGCCGCTCTCGGCGATCTACGGTTGCGCGCAGACGCTGCGGCGCAGCGACGTGGAGCTCGACGAGGGCACGGCGCAGCGGCTGCTGGAGGTGATCGCCCACGAGTGCGAGCGCCTCTCCCGGATCGTCGGCGACATCCTGCTCGCGAACCAGCTCGACGCCGGCCGGCTGCGGCTCGTCCAGGAGGAGATCGACGTCGACGTGCTCGTCGCCGAGGTCGTGGAGCAGATGCGCGCCTCGCTCGACGGCGCGACGAGCGTCGAGCTGGCCGTCCGCTCGGCGGCCCGCCTGGAGCCCGTGGTCGGCGACGGCGACAAGCTCCGGCAGATCCTGCTCAACCTCGTCGACAACGCCGTCAAGTACTCGCCCGAGGGCGGGAAGGTCGAGATCTCGGTCGAGCCTCGTGAGGGCGGCGTTCGGTTCGCGGTCAGCGACCAGGGCCTCGGGATCGCCCACGGCGAGCAGCAGCGGATCTTCGGCAAGTTCTACCGCGTCGACCCCAACCTGACGCGCGGCGTCGGCGGCACCGGTCTCGGCCTCTACATCTGCCGCGAGCTGGCGCGTCGAATGGACGGCCGGGTGTCCGTGCGGTCGAGAGAAGGCGAGGGCTCCACGTTCGTCGTCGACCTCCCCCTCACCGCCGCCCGGTCGAGGCACGAGGTCGCAGCCGTCTAGCTGGGTAGGGTCCAGGCCGTGAAGGTCGGGATCGTCGTCCCGTACTCCTGGTCGTTCTGGGGCGCCGTCGTCGAGCACGCGGAGCTTCAGGCAGCCGCGCTCCGGTCGCTGGGCGTGGAGACGCGCACGATCATGGGCAACGACCCGCCGGGCCAGTTCACGCGAGCCCTCCACCCCCGCGAGGGCCGCGACGGGCCGCCGCCGCCCGACGTGATCCCGGTCGGGCGCTCGGCGATCGTGCCGGCCAACGGCTCGCTGCCGAACATCATCCTGGGGCCGAGATCCGTCCGGCGGATCAAGCAGGCGCTCGAGCTCGAGCGGTTCGACGTCCTCCACCTCCACGAGCCGCTGACGCCGACGCTGTGCATCGCGACCCTCGCGATGGCGAAGTGCCCGGTCGTCGCGACCTTCCACGCCTCCGGCGACCTCGGCTGGGCGAGGCTTGCGATGCCGTTGTGGGGGTTCCTGCTCGACCGGATCGACGTCAGCATCGCGGTCTCGGAGCAGTCACGCGCGTCCGCGAACAGCTACGCGCCGGCCGACTACGAGGTGATCCCCAACGGCGTCCTGATCCCGCCCGAGGCCGATCCGGCCGGTCGCGAGCACCGGGTTCTCTTCGTGGGGCGCCAGGAGGCGCGGAAGGGGTTGCCCGTGCTGCTGCGGGCGTGGCCGGAGATCCGGAGGCGCACCGGCGCGACGCTGCGCGTGATCGGCGCGGACCCGCTGGCCGTCCGGCTGCTGCTCGCGAAGCTCCGCACGTCGTCGGACGGGATCGAGATCCTCGGCTTCCTGCCGCAGGAGCGCCTGACGGAAGAGCTGCTGTCCGCGAAGGCGATGGTGGCGCCGTCGCTCGGCGGCGAGAGCTTCGGGATGGTGCTCACCCGTGCCTTCGCGTGCGCGACTCCGGTCGTCGCCTCGGACATCGAGGGCTACCGGGACGTGATGACGCCGGAGACCGGGCTCAGCGTCCCGCCGGACGACCCCGCGGCGCTGGTCGATGCGGTGGAGCGGCTCCTGGCGGACGAGCAGGCTCGGTGCGAGGCAGGGCTCGCCGCGCGGCGCCTCGCCCAGGAGCGCTACTCGTGGGACCAGATCGGACGCCGCCTCCTCGAGGTCTACGAGCGCGTCCTCGGCAGGGTGCCGGTGGCGGCGTGAACGTCTCGAGGCGACACGTCTTTCGCGCCGCGCTCCTCATCCCCGGGCTGGTCGCGGTCGTGCTGCTCCTCTGGTGGCGCGGGCCGGAGTGGGGGCTGGTCGTCGATGCGTTCCAGGCCGTCTCCTGGCGGTGGGTCGGCGTCGCGCTCCTCCTGAACCTCGTCTCGGTGCTGGTTCGCGCGGTCTCGTGGAACGTCGTCATCCGGCAGGCGCTTCCGCGGCCCTGGCAGCCGCCGTTCGGACGGGTCTTCTCGGCGTTCGCGGTCGGCCTGCTCGCGAACGCCGTGCTCCCGGGCAGGATCGGCGAGCTGGCGCGCGTCGGCGTCCTGGCGCGCCACGCACCGCGGGGTCTCGGGATCACGGGCCGCCTTCTCGGCACCGTCTTCGCCCACAGGCTCTTCGACCTCGTCCCAGCGCTGCTCCTCACCGCGTTCGTGCTGGCGACGACGCGCATCCCGCACTGGGCGGTCACGAGCCTGGAGCTCGTGGCGGTCGGCGGGATCGCCCTCTTCCTGGTCGCGATCCTCGTCGCCGGCCGCGAGCTCCGGCCGATCCCGGAGGGCGCGATGGCGGCCCGCCGCCTCCTGACGATGGCCCAGCGCGGCCTGAACGTCCTGCGCGAGCCGAGGGCCGCGGCGGTTGCAGCACTCCTGCAGACCAGCGGCTGGCTGATCCAGCTGCTCGCGGTCTGGTCGATGATGAAGGCGTTCGGGATCGACGCGCCGATCTCCGCTGCGGCCGTCGTCCTCCTGCTCATGAACGTCGCAACGATCTTCCCGCTCTGGCCGGGCAACATCGGCCTGCTCCAGGCGGTCGTGGCCCTGCCGCTCGTCTCGTACGGCGTCGCGTACTCGACGGGGCTCGCGTTCGGGCTGGGGCTGCAGGTGCTCGAGATGTCCGTGGGCGTCGGGGTCGGGATGGTCTTCCTCATGCGCGAAGGGCTCTCGCTCGACACGCTGCGCCGCATGCCGGCCGAGGAGGAATCGCAGGAATCCGTGGTCACGGACCTCGAAGAGGAGCGCCGTGCCCGCGCTGGCGGCTCCCGCTAGCCTCAAGGGCGTCCTCTCCGCACGCGACGCGGCAGCCGCCCTGGCGGAGGGCCTCGGGGACGCCGATCAGGTGCCGGTGGCTGACGGCGGCGAGGGGACGCTGGAGGTCCTCGCGGAGCCGCTCGGCGGCGAGTGGCGGGAGACCGAGGTCTCGGGCCCCCTCGGGCGTCCGGTCGTCGCCCGCTGGCTGCTGCTGGAGGACGGCACGGCGCTGGTCGAGTCCGCCGAGGCGATCGGCCTGGGGCTCGTCCCGGAGCAGGAGCGCGATCCGCTCGCGGCCTCGAGCCGCGGGCTCGGCGAGCTGCTCGCGGAGGTGCAGGACGCGGACCCGGCCGAGATCGTCGTCTTCCTCGGCGGGACGGCGACGGTCGACGGCGGTGCAGGCGTGATGGAGGTGCTCGGCGGCTTCCGCGTCCCGGTCCGCGCGGCCTGCGACGTCCGCGCGCCGCTGCTGGACGCCGCCCACGTCTTCGCGCCGCAGAAGGGTGCGACGCCGGAGCAGGTGGACGAGCTCGCACGGAAGCTGGTGGGGAAGCGGTCGCTGGCGCCCTTCCGCGGGCTCGCCGGGGCCGGGGCGGCGGGTGGGCTCGGTGCGGGTCTGGCGGCGCTCGGGGCGGAGCTCGTCGAGGGCGCGCGGCTCGTCCTCGAGCTGATCGGCTTCCAGGAGCGCCTCCGTCGCGCCGATCTGGTGGTTACCGGCGAGGGCACCGTCGACCGCACGACGTGGATCGGCAAGGCTCCGGGCGAGGTCGCCCGCGCCTGCGCGGAGTCAGGCGTGCGGTGCGTCGTCTTCGGCGGGCGCGTGGACGACCGCCCGGACGGCGTGGAGCTCCACGAGCTCAGCGGCGACCCCGCGCAGGCGCGCGAGGATCTCGTGGCGCTGGGCGCCCGACTGGCCTAGCTCTCGGTCTCGTCCTGGCCGTACGTCTTCGCGAACGACTGGAGGAGCTTCCAGGCGATCGACGCGTTGCCCTCGACGAGCGGGCGGAAGTCCCAGAAGGTCATGCCCAGCGCGGTCATGTCGCTCTCGGCGGTCACCGTCGCGGTTCGCGCACCCTGCGCGATCAGCGCGATCTCGCCGAAGTAGTCGCCGGGGCCCAGCCTGCGGCGGTCCTCGCCGTGGACGCTGACCTTGGCGTTGCCGTCCTCGATCACGAAGAACCCGACGCCGCTCTCGCCCTCGCGGGCGATCTCCTGCCCGGCCGAGAACTGCCGGCGCTTCATCGACTGCGCGATCTGCTCGAGCTCGCGGTTGTCGAGGTCCGCGAAGAGCGGGACCTCCTTCAGGAGCTGGGTGCTGTCTTGATCCGCCATGCCGCGATTCTAAGCAGGTTCGGCCGGTCTCAGGGTCTCGACCTTGCGACCGAGCTCCTCGATCTTCCCCTGGGCGGAGTCGAGCTTGCCCGCGCAGATCCGGTACAGCTCCTCGCCGCGCTCCCAGAGCGTGATCGCCTCGTCGAGGTCCGCCTGGCCGCTCTCGAGCTGCTGGACGATCCGCTCCAGCTCCCGCTGCGCATCTTCGAACTTCACTCGCGCGTGTCCTCGACCGTGGCGTCGAAGCCGCCGGCTCCGAGCTCGACGTCGACTCTCGTGCCGGCCTCCACCTCGGCGGAGCCGCGGACGATCCGGCCCTCCCGCCGGACGATCGCGTAGCCGCGCTCGAGCGTCCCTTGCGGGGAGAGCGCGCGGAGCCGGCCGTGGGCGCCGTCGAGCCGGGCCCGCTTCCGCTCGACGGTGAGGAGCGGCGCGCGACGAAGCCGCTCGCGGGTCTGCTCGAGGCGCTCGCGGAGCTCGTCCGCGTCCGGCACGACGAGCCGCGCGGCGACGCTCGGCGTCGAGGCCCTGACGTCGGCGGCGAGGTCCGTCAGCGGCGTGTCCTGCTCGTGACCGACGGCGGAGACGATCGGCACCCTGCAGCCGGCTACGGCGCGAACGACCCGCTCGTCGCTGAACGGCAGGAGGTCCTCGAAGCTCCCGCCGCCGCGCGCGAGCACGAGCACGTCGAGGTCCTCGAGCTCGCAGAGCGCACCGATCGCGTCGACGATCGCTCCGGCGGCCTTCGGCCCCTGGACGTAGGTCTCCGCGACGACGACGCGGGCGGGCGGGAACCGGGTCGTGATCGCGGTCAGGACGTCCCTCTTGGCGGCCGCGTCGTTGCCCGTGACCAGCCCGATCCGGCGCGGGAAGCGGGGAAGCGGGCGGCGGCGCTCGAACAGCCCCTCGGCCGCCAGCTTGCGCTTCAGCCGCTCGAGCGCCGCGAGGTGGTCGCCCAGGCCGAAGCGCTCGATGGAGAGCGCCCGGAAGCGGAAGTCGGCCCTGGCCTCGAACAGCTCCGGCCGGCCGTACACGTGGACTCGCTCGCCGTCGCCCAGGTCGAGCCGGAGCGCGTCGAACTGGCTCCGCGGCATCGACACGGAGAGGCACGCGCCGTCACCGGGGTCCTTCAGCGTGAAGAAGACGCTCGCCCAGCGCTCCTGGCGCCGAAGCTCGGTGACCTCGCCCTCGACCCACACCGTGGGCAGGCGAGAGAGCCAGTCGCCGACCCCGCGGTTGAACGCGGAGACGCTGTAGACCTTCCGGTCGCCGTACTGTGCGGCCTCGACCTTCGCCATGCCGTCACTCTGCCAGCCGCCTCGCGGCAGGGGTAGCCGGCCGTTCGGGACAGGCTGCTAGAGCAGGATCTCTGCGGCCACGCGGGCGTCGCAGCCGCGGCGAACCAGCTCGACGGCGCGGTGGAGATCGGCGTCGCTCTGCGCGAGGCGCTCCGCGAGGTGGACGGGGTATCCCGCCTCGATGAGCTGGTGAAGGCGCCAGCTGGCCACCTTCTCGCGGTCGCTCTGGTCGTACTCGACGATCTCGGTCATCTCTACGCCTTCGATCGGCTCTGATTCGTCTTTTCCTAGACGAACCCTCCCCGTCGAAGTTGGAACGGAACCGTCGGCGTCCTAGTTGCGGACAGCCTCGCTCTGCTCGGCCCGCTGCGAGAGCTCCGCAAGACGGCGGTCGAGCACGGCGCGCTCGGCCTCCGCGTCGGCGGCCAGGGTCCGTAGGCGGTCCCGAACCTCGATCTCGAGCTGTCCGAGGCGCTGCTGGAGCGCGGCGATGAACTCGTCGCGCTGCCGCTCGAGCCCCGCGGTCACCTGGAGCAGGCGCTTCTCGACCCGTTGCGTGCCGGTGTCGGCGACCTGGGCCATCCGCTCCGCCAGGACGGACTCGGCCTCCCGGGCGAACATGTGCACGGCCCGGTCGAGCTCGCGGGCGAGGCGCCGCGCCGCGTCCTCGCGCGCGGACTTGACCGCGGCGTCGAACTGGAGCGCCGCGGCCTCCGCGAAGCGGCTCGCGGCCTGCTTCGTCGTCCGCTCGAGCGCCTCGACCTGGCGACGCTCGATGTCGACGAAGCGGGCCTGGATCCGGCGCACGACGTCGGTCTCCTCGCGCTCGACGCGCTCCGCCATCTGGCGCTCCCGCGCCTTCAGCCGCTGGCTCATCTCCTCGAGCGCGCGTCGGCGCTCGGCGCCGTGCGCGTCGAGCTCGGCGCGAAGCTCATGCGCAGCGTGCTCCGAGGCCCGCTGCAGCTCCTCGCGGAGCTTCTGGACCGCCGTCACCTGCAACTCGCCCGCCTCGTCGATCTTCTCCCGATCGGCCTGGAGCCGGTCCTCGGCCTGGGCGACGAGGACCTTCTGGCGCTCCGCCAGCTTCGTCAGCTCCGCCGTCAGCCCCTGCTGCGTCCGGTCGAGGTCGGCGCTCCAGCGCGCGAACCGCTGCTCCATGCGCTTCTGGGCCTCGGCGAGCTTCGTGCTCAGGTCGGAGCCCGCGCGCCGCTCCCGCTCGAGGACGTCGCGGCGCCGCTCCTCCGCGATCCTCCGCTCCTCCTCCTCGAGCTTCGAGAGCATGTCCGCGCGCTCGCGCGCGAGCAGCCGCTGGATCTCCGCCGAGCTCTGCTCCGTCTCCTCGCGGATGACGCGCTTCAGCTCGTTGCGCGCGCGGTCGAGCTCGGCCTCGACGTCCGCGATGCGCTGTGCTCGTTTTCGTCGGCGGGAGAAGGGTCCCATCCGGTCACCATCGTAGGGCGAGGAGCGCCGCGGCGAGGGAGACCATGGCCAGAGTCAGCGCTCGGAGCGCCCTTTCCGGGCCGACGATCGTGCTCGGCGGGTCGCTGCTCTGTCCCCTCCGGACGGCGCGCACAGGCGTCGAGAGCGCCCGCTGCGCGTAGCTCGTGGCGAACGCGAAGCCGGCGGCGAGCGCCGCTTCCGCCGTCAGCTCCTCGGCGACCACGAAGTAGCCCGTCAGCAGCGGGAAGACGCCCCAGGCGAGCGCGAACCACGTGTCCGTGTGGAAGCGGCCGCCGAAGAGCTCCAGGTTGTAGGCGAAGACGAGGAACGTGCCGGCGGCGATGAAGGCAAGCAGCCACAGCGTCCACGCCACGGCGGCGGCGATCCCGATCGCGACGGCGCCCGCGACGGAGCCGAGCGCCAGCGTCCAGAGCACCGCCGTCGGAATCCGCGTCTGCAAGGGCCTGCCGCGCAGCTCGTCGAGCGCGTGCGCGCCGATGCCGAGCGCCAGGAAGAAGGCCGCGAGGGCCGCGAGGAGCCGGTCGCGGTGGAGCTCGGGCGCGAGCGCCGCCCCGATCGCGACGTAGCTCAGGTGCCACGCCGTGTACGGGAGGTGGAGCAGCGTCACGTAGTCGCGCCAGCCCCCGGCGTCGAGCGCGTAGAAGGCGGGGCGGCTCAGGCCCTGCGCCCCCACAGGACGATCCCGCCGCCGAGGCTCATGCGCCGGATCCGGACGTCGTCGATGCCTGCGGCGCGCCAGAGGCCCGGAAGGTCGTGGGCTCGGTGGAACTCGCGGATGCTCGGGCCGAGGAACGACCCGACCTCCCGCCAGCCCGGAGAGATCACGGCGCCGGCCGCCGGCAGCCCGACCCGGACCCAGAGCTCCCATGCCGGCCGCGCGAGGCCGCGGGGAAGCCCGAACTCGAGCATCGCGACCGTCCCGCCGGGACGAACGACGCGAGCGAGCTCGGCCACGGTCGCCTGCGGGTCCTCCACGTACCGCAGGAGGTACGTGAACGTCAGGGCGTCGAACGACTCGTCCTCGAACGGCAGGTGCTCCGCTTCGCCCCGCACGAGCTCGATGCGGTCGTCGACCCCGGCCGCGCCGATCCGCCGGCGACCCTCGGCGAGCATCTCCTCGCTCTGGTCGAGGCCGACGACGCGGCAGCGGCGCCGACGCGCGAGCTCGATCGCCACGGCGGCCGTCCCCGTCGCGACGTCCAGGACGTTGTCGCCGGGCCCGACCTCGACCCGCGAGACCAGGAAGCGCCGCCAGCGCGGGTCCTGGCCGAAGGAGAGCAGGCTCGCGTACCGGTCGTACGTCGGCCCGAGCGGCGCGAAGAGGTCGAGGGCCTGGTCCTTCACGGGGTCTATCTTCCCTCCGTGGCGCTCCAGGACGATCTGGACCGCATCGCCGCCGCGGCGGCGCCGTACGCCTCCGGCGGCGAGGAGCTCTCCGGCGTGCTCGCGGCCGAGCTGACGACCGGCGGCCGCGTGTACCTCTGCGCCTTCAGCGCCGGGGACAAGGTCTCCTGGCTCGCGCTCGACGATGCAGGCGAGCCCGTCCGCGAGCGGGAACGCGTGCGCGAGGCGGCGTCGCTCGTCGCCTTGACCGAGATCGCGGACGAGAGCGCCGGCGGCGGCGAGCTGGACGAGCTGCGCTCCCGCCTCGTCGCGCTGCGCCTGACCGAGAACCCGCCGGGCATCGAGGAGGCCGAGGCGGCCGTGCTCGACCTCCAGCGGGTGCTGGGCGCACCTCCCCGCCTGGCCACCGCCGCGTATCTCGACGACGTCGGCGCCGCCACGAAGCGGCTCGAGGACTCGCTGGGCTCGCCGGGCTCGTCACCCTTCGCCGAGGCGATGAAGGCCGCGTCGGGAGCGGTCCAGTCCTTCACCTCCGACGTGGAGTCGAACTCCAAGGAATCGCTACGGTAGGGGCATGGAAGGCGGCTTCGGCTTCCCGATGGGGGGCGACCCCGAAGACCTGATGCGCGGGCTGCGCGAGTTCGCCGAGCGGCAGGCGGAGTCCGTCGCCGAGGCGCAGCGCGAGCAGTTTGCGACCCTGACGCTCAACACCGCGGTGCAGCTGACCGCGGCCGCGCTCGGCCAGATGCGCGCCGAGGGCGGGCCGGACGAGCAGGCGATCGCGCTCCGCGACGCGATGCGCGTGCTCTTCCCCGAGGCGGTGGCGCTCGTGAGCGCTGCGCGCCAGGGGTTCATGCGCGAGTCGGGCTAGCCGCCGGTCTCGGTCCAAGCGGCGTCGACCGGCTGGGTCATCCGAAACGGACAGTCGCGCGCCGGCACGCCGCCCCGCGATCTTCGCTCGGAGCGCATCCTCTGGCGACCCGAACGCCTGAATCGACACGCTTCCGTCACGAACTCCATGTCAGCGCGAGCCAGGTCCGAGGGACAGTCCCTCGCGTGGCACAAGCCGACGCTAGGTTCTGGGCCGCACCGAGGAGAGCTAGCCCCGCCGGAGGAACCCGAGGCCGACGATGCCCGGGACCGCCAAGGCCAGAAGCGCACTGAGGAACCCCAGCGAGACGCCGCCGCGCTCGACCAAGGGCGGCGCGAGCGCACCTCCGAGCGGATAGGCGGCCTGCATCGCCGTCCGCAGGGTCCCGAACACGCGGCCGCGGAGCTCCGCAGGGATCTCGCGCATCCGGAGCGTCTGCGCCCAGACGGTCAGCGGGCCGAGGAACAGCCAGCAGACGCCGAGCGCGGCGACGCCGAGCGCGAGCGGGGGCTCGGAGACGAGCGGGGCGAGCGCGAGACCCGCCGCGACCTGACAGAGCCCGATCGCGGTCACGTGCGAGATCCGCCCGCCGAGCGATCCACCCACGGCGGCTCCGACCAGCCCTGCGGCCGCGCCAATCGCGACCATCGCGCCGAAGGCGCCGGCCCCTCTCCCGAGCTCGTCCGCGTACACCGGCAGGAGGACGGCCACGAGCCCCTCGCCGACGTTGACGAACATGAACATGACCGTCGTGACGAGAAGGATCCGGCTGCCGACGATGAGCCTGAGCGCGGGCCGCAGCCCCGACGTGACGCTCCGCTCGACCGGGGCGCGAACCGCGCCGATGCGGAGCAGGTTCCAGGCGAAGAACACGTAGCTCGCGGCATCCGCAGCCAGCACGTAGGGGCCGTCCACGAAGGTGAGCGCGACACCACCGAGCGCCGGGCCCACGATGACGCCGAGGGAGTACCCGATCGTCTCCATCGCGTTCGCGGCATCGAGCTGCTCGTCCGGGACGAGATCGGGGACGAGCGACGGGACGCCGGCGAGCGGAACCAGCTTGAGCAGGCCGTAGACCGCGGCCGTCGCGTAGAGGTGCCAGCTCACGAGCTCGCCGGCCGCGTACAGGACGGGAACCGTGGCGAAGACGGCTGCTCGCGCCAGATTGTCGGCGATCATCAGCCGCCGGCGGTCGAAGCGGTCGAGCGCGATCCCCGCCAGCGGGCCGCCCAGGGCGACGGGCGCCGTGTACAGGACGAAGAGGATCCCCAGGTCCGCCGCCGAGCCCTCCAGCGAGTAGACGGTCCACGCGAGCGCGATCCACGAGGCGCCGTCGCCGATGTCGGAGATCGCCGACCCGGTCCAGAGCAGCCGGTAGCGACGGTTTCGCAGCAGGCGGACGTACGCGCGCACGAACCGAATCTCACGTTCCGCGGGGCGCCGCGCGTTTCCGTTCTTGCGGAGTTCATGAGCAGCGTCGTGATCGAGATCACCGCGCAGAGCCCGCTCGCCTCGGCGGGGTGGTTCACGCACGGCCCCGAGTGGGCGGGCGATCCGGACGAGGAGGCGTTCGCGCTCCCGGTTGTGATCGCGACGATCCAGGGCCGCTGGCGGTTCCACGGGCGCCACGGAAGGGTGGACGCGGACGGCTCGAACCTGGTCCTCGGGCACCCAGGCGAGACCTATCGCTGCGGGCACGACGAGCGCGAGCCCATCCCGACCGACCGGACGTTCTCGGTCACCGTCGACCCGGAGGTGCTCGACCACAGGCTGCCGCCGACGAGCGAGCTTCCCCGGACGACGCCTGTCGACGTGCTCCTCGCCTCGCTGAGCAGGCCGGTGCCGCAGGCCCTCCGCTTCGAGGCAGTGGTCGTCGAGCTCCTGGCCCGGCTCGGGCAGATCGAGGCGCCCGGCGGGTACGTCTCCTCCGCGCAGCGGCGGGCCGTCCTGGCGGCGCGCGAGTGGCTGCAGACATCGCTCGGACGAGACGTCACGCTGCTCGAGCTCGCGTCGGAGGTGCATCTCAGCCCGTTCCACGTACACCGGCTGTTCCGGTCGGTCGTCGGGGTCCCGCCGCACGAGTTCGTCACCCGAGCGCGCATGCGCCTGGCGCTCGAGCTGCTCGCGGAGGGCTGCTCCGTGACCGAGGTGGCGATGGCGGTCGGATACTCGACGCCCTCGGGCTTCTCCTCGGCGTTCAAGCGCCGGGTGGGGGTCTCGCCCTCGCGGTACCGGCCCTAGAATCGGCGAAGTGGCGCTGCTGGACCGCGCAATCGTCCGGACACTCCCGGCCGTTCCGAAGCCGATCGTCCGGAGGATCTCCGCGCGCTACATCGCCGGAACCCACGTCGACGACGCCTGCAGGGTCGTCCGGCAGCTGAACGCCGAGGGGAAGAGCGCGACGATCGACGTCCTCGGCGAGGAGATCACGACGTGGGAGGAAGCGCGCCACATCGGCTACGAGTACGAGAACGTCGTCCGGAAGATCGACGAGCAGGGGCTGGACTCGAACCTCAGCGTCAAGCTCACCGGCCTCGGGCTGAAGCTGGACTACGGGCTGTGCCGGGAGACGACCGAGCGCCTGGTGCGGCATGCCGCCGAGCGCGGGAACTTCGTCCGGATCGACATGGAGGACTCGACCTGCACGGACGACACGCTGCGGCTGTACCGCGAGCTCAGGGAGGCCGGCCTCGACAACGTGGGCGTGGTGTTCCAGGCCTACCTGCGACGCACGCTGTCCGACATCGAGGCGCTTGCGGAGCTGACGCCGAACATCCGACTCTGCAAGGGGATCTACCTCGAGTCTGAGGAGATCGCCTTCCACGGCTTCGAGGAGGTGCGCGAGAGCTTCGTGCGCGCCCTCGACGCCCTGCTCCGCGCCGGGTCGTACGTCGGGATCGCCACGCACGACGAGTGGCTGATCGAGGAGGGAGGCCGGCTCGCGCGAGAGCACGGGCGCTCTCCCGCCGAGTACGAGTTCCAGATGCTGCTCGGGGTCAGGGCCGAGCGGGGGTCACAGCTGGTCGAGGAGGGCCATCGGCTCCGGATCTACGTCCCGTACGGCGAGCAGTGGTACGCGTACTCGCTCCGGCGCCTCCAGGAGAACCCGAAGATCGCGGGCTACATCGCCGGAGACACGCTGCGCCGCTTCATGCCCGGCCGGAACGGCCGCTGAGCGCATTTAAGGCTTTCGCAAGACGCTCCGGTCTAGCCTGGAGGGCGATGAAGGTGTTCCTCGTCGGGCTCGCTGCGGCGGCGGCGCTCTCCGCGGCCGTCTCGCCGAACGCTCCCACCACGCGGGAGGCCGCCGACGCCCAGCCGAGGCTCGTGCTCAAGCTGCGCACGACACGCTACGGCCGGATCCTCTTCGACGGCAGGGATCGCGTCCTCTACGGCTTCACCCGGGACAAGCGCGGCGGTAGGAGCTCGTGCTACGGCGCTTGCGCGCGGGCCTGGCCGGTCTACTTCTCGAAGGGGAGGGTGGTCGCGGGGCGCGGCGTCCGGCAGTCGCTGATCGGGCGGGTGAGGCGCCGCGACGGCCGCTTCCAGGTGACGTACAACGGCTGGCCGCTCTACTTCTACGCGCACGAGGGCCCGCGCGAGGTTCGCTGCCAGAACGTCGACGAGTTCGGCGGGCTCTGGCTTGTCGTTCGACCGAACGGGCGCTTGGTGCGCTAGGGAGGAGGCGGCGCGCCCGGAGGCGGGCCGACGTCGACCTCTTCCTCGTGGACGACCCGGCGGCCGCCGCGCGCGTACGGGTCGGCCGGCGCGGCGCCGTGATCCACGTACGTCCGGCGCGATGTGAAGGCGCCCGGGCCCCACCAGGAGCGCCACATCATCAGGCTGAGGATGAACGCGACGAAGCCGATGATCATCAGGATCACGCCAACGGCGTCCACGTTGAAATCGGTGCTCTCGGCGTTGACGCCCCAGATGAGGATGGCGCCGACGGCGATCAGGATCAGGCTGACGACAAGGCCCACGCCGCTCTCATACCCGACTGGCCACAGGACTAATCCCGTCTCTCGCGCCCGATGCCTTGTAGCGTTGCGGACCCTGTGGAAACTCACCTCGACCCGAACAACCGATTCCGGCAGCGGCGCGCCGAGGCGAGACGCCGCCGCAGGCTCCAGCGGACGGTCGGCGCGATCGCGCTGCTGCTCGCCGCGGCGGCCGTCGCCGTAGGCGCCGGCGCGCTCCCCGACCGCAGCGAGAAGCCCGCGGGCGCGGTCCAGGTGAAGGCGGTCGCGAAGGCGTCCGCGCCGAAGCGCACCGCCCGGCCCGTCCCGGAGGAGATCCGCGGCGTCCACGTCACGATGGCGCTCGCGTCGATCCCGGGCAAGCTCGAGGAGTACACGTCGCTGCAGGGGATCAACACGATCGAGCTCGACGTCAAGGACGAGAACGGCGAGATCGCGTTCCACACGCGCGCTCCCACGCTCGCGAAGCGCGTCGGCGCGGCGATGCGCTACTACGACCCGGTCAAGGCCGCCAAGCAGGTGCACGACGCCGGGCTGTTCCTGATCGGCCGGGTCGTCTGCTTCGAGGACCCCTACCTCTCGAAGGGCCGCCCCGACCTTGCGATCCAGACCTCCGGCGGCGGCGTCTGGCGCAACCATGCGGGTCTGGGCTGGACGAACCCCTATGACAAGCGCGTCTGGAACTACAACCTCCGGATCGCGCAGGCGGCCGCGAAGGCCGGATTCGACGAGATCCAGTTCGACTACGTGCGCTTCCCGAGCGACGGCCCGATCGAGTCCGCGGTCTTCCCGGGCAAGCGCCCGGAGCCGATGTCGCTGACGATCGCCAAGTTCGTCCACTACGCGACGACCCGGCTCAAGCCGCTCGGTGTCCGCGTCTCGGTGGACGTCTTCGGCCTCTCGGCCACGCGCGACCTCGGGATCGGCCAGTCGCCCAGGCGCCTCGCCAAGATCGTCGACGCGATCTACCCGATGGTCTATCCGTCCCACTACGGCTCCGGCGAGTACGGGCTCGCGAGCCCCGTCTCCACGCCGGGCCGCACCGTCGGAAGGTCGCTCCGCGACTTCCGGCGGCAGATGCGGCGCGGGAAGGCGCAGCTCGTCCCGTGGCTCGAGGACTTCAGCTTCACCGGGACGACTACGCTGGAGCACGTCCAGGAACAGATTCGCGCCGCGAGGCGCTGGAAGTCCGGCGGCTTCCTGCTCTGGAACCCGTCCGGTGTCTACACGGAAGGAGCGTTGACGACGCGGTGAGTCACGAAGCGAAGCTCAACGAGCTCCGAGAGCGGCTCGGAGTGATCCTCGACCTCAACCGGGCGAGCGCCCTGCTCGGCTGGGACCAGCAGACGATGATGCCCCCGAAGGGCACCGAGGGCCGGTCGTACCAGCTCTCCACCATCGACCGCTTCTCCCACGAGCTCTTCGTCTCCGACGAGATCGGCGAGCTCCTCGACGAGCTCGAGCAGGCCGGCCTCGATCCCGACTCGATCGACGGCGCGCTCATCCGCGTCACCCGGCGCGACTACGACAAGGCGCGGAAGGTTCCCGGCGAGCTCAGGTCCGAGATCACGAAGGCCGAGGTCATCGGCATCCCGGCCTGGGCGGAGGCGCGCCAGAACTCGGACTACGAGGCGTTCCTGCCCTACCTCGAGAAGAACGTCGAGCTCAAGCGCCGCTACGTCGACTGCTTCAAGGACACCGGCAAGTCGGACTACGACATCCTCCTCGACGACTATCAGGAGGGCGCCCGGAGCGAGGAGATCACCGAGATCTTCGAGCGGATCAAGGAGGTCGTGATCCCGCTGATCAGCGAGGTCGCCTCCGCGCAGCCCGTGGAGAACACCTTCGCCCACGGCCACTATCCGGTCGAGAAGCAGGAGCTCGTCGGCCGCGAGATCCTCGAGCGGCTCGGCTACTCCTCGGAGGCGTGGCGCCTCGATCCGACCGTGCATCCGTTCGCGACGTCGATCTCGGTCGACGACATCCGCCTGACGACGCGCTACTCGGAGACCGACGCCGAGTCGGTCTTCCACACCGCGCACGAGTTCGGCCACGGGATCTACGAGCACGGCATCGACCCCGCGCTCGAGCGGACTCCGCTCGTCGAGCTGAACTCGATGGTGCTGCACGAGTCGCAGAGCCGTCTGTGGGAGAACCTCGTCTGCCGCAGCCGTCCGTTCTGGCGCTACTTCTTCCCGAAGCTCCAGGACGTGTTCCCCGAGCAGCTGAACGGCGTCACGGACGAGATGTACTGGCGCTACGTCAACCGCGTCGAGCCCGACTTCATCCGCGTCGAGGCCGACGAGGTGACGTATGGGATGCACATCATCCTGCGCTACGAGCTCGAGCAGGACATCATCGCCGGCACCCTCGACCTCCGCGAGCTGCCCGAGGTCTGGAACGCGAAGATGAAGGAGTACCTCGGCCTCGACGTCCCTGACGACGCGCGCGGCGTCCTGCAGGACGTCCACTGGTCGGGCGGCTCCTTCGGCTACTTCCCGACCTACCTGCTCGGGACGATCGCGTCCGTGCAGATCTGGGAGAAGGTGCGCTCGGAGCTGCCGGACCTCGACTCGCAGATGGAGGCCGGCGAGTTCGGGCCGCTGCGCGACTGGCTCCGCGAGCACATGTACCGCTGGGGCCGGCGTCTGACGCCGGACGAGATGCTGGAGCAGATCGTCGGCGGGCCGCTCGACGTCGAGCCGTACCTCGCCTACCTGAAGTCCAAGGTCGAGGCGGTGTACGGAGTTCGCGTCTGAGCCTGCTCGACGAGCACGTCGACCGGTTCAACGCAGGTGTTCGGTCGGGCGACTTCGGCCCGATGGTCGCCGCCCTCTCGGAGCACGCCGAGCTCGTCTTCGAGGGCATCCCGGTCGGGCCCTTCAGCGGCCGCGACGAGATCGCGCGCCTCGTAATCCGGTACGGCCTGGAAGAGAATGGGCCGGACGCCCGTCTTGAGGGCGAATCGACGTAAAGGAGTGCGGCATGGCCGACGACGAGCGCACGGCGGAAGAGCCCGAGGAGACGCCCGAGGTCGAGGGGCACGGCACGAAGCACGTGGTCGCAGGCGGCCTCGCGGCTGCCGCGTTGATCGGCGGCACCGCCGCGGCGGTCAAGCTCACAGACGACGACCCGAGCAAGCGAACGGCCGCGGCGCTCGTCGAGAGCGGCTCAGGCGATCCCAAGCGGGCGGACCGGGACGGCGACGGTTACGTGACGTTCAGCGAGCTCGCCCACGAGGGCTTCAAGTTCAACGTGGACGAGCTCAACCAGAAGGGCGCCGAAGTGAGCGCACTCGGCCTGGCCGCGGCCGGGTACAAGCTGCCGCTCGAGACCGTCGGAGGCGAGGGCTTCGCCATCAAGGGCGAGTCGATCTACATCAAGTGGGGAGTCGACAAGAGCCTCGACGGCCTCCGCGAGAGTGCGATCGCGCTCACCGACAAGCTTCGCAGCGTCGACCGCGACAGCGACGGCTACGCCACGGCGAGGGAGCTCAGCGCCCTCGGCTGGAAGTTCAACGTCGACGAGCTCAACGAGGCCGGGAAGAAGGTCTCGCCGCCGGATCTCGTGAAGGCGGGCTACAAGCTGCCGCTCCAGGCCCTCGGTGTCGACGGCTTCATGATCAAGGGCGAGTCGATCTACATGAAGTGGGGCGTCGACAACCGCCTCGACGAGCTCTTCAAGAAGATCTGAGCAGGAAGCCCCGCTCGTAGAGCCGGCGGATCGTGGCCAGCGCGGCCTCCTGGATCCGCGCGCGGTCGAGGCCGCTCTCGACCGCGGCCCGGTCGATCGCCTCGGAGAGCGTCTGCGTCCCGTCCAGCCGTCCGAGGACGTGGATCGCATCCGTCTCGACACGCGCGTTGAGCGGTGATCCGTCGATCGCCGCACCCGTCAGCTCGACGACGTACGCCCCGTCCCGCCAGCGCACGCCCTGGTCGAGGCGGTGCTCGACGAGGCCGAAACGGGTGGCCAGGAGCTCCTCGTCGGTGATTTCGTCGGCCGGGAGCGCGTCGAGCACGCGGAGCAGCTGTGCCGTCGCGTCCTCGCGAGGCCCCGACGTCGCCTGGAAGGCGATGACGTTCCCTCCAGGCGTCTTGCGGCGCAGCAGCACCGCGCCGGTCGAGATCCACTCGATCTGCTCCGCGCGGTAGTACTCGAGCCAGCGGTCCAGCTCGTCCGTCCACATCGCCGCGTACTGGAGCGGGCTGACGGACGTGAACTGGAGCAGGATCGCATCGGCTCCTCCACCGACCCAGCCCCGGAGCGGGGTCGACCAGTGGCCCTCGGACGGCGCGATCCAGCTGCAGAGGATCGTCGCATGGCCGCCTTCCTCGAGGTGCTCCTGCGCCTCGGCGACGACGAACCGCGACAGCTCGTCGCCCGGCAGATCGGAGTCGCGGAACAGGATGTCCGTCGCCGGCGAGATCACGAACGGCGGGTTGGAGACGATCAGGCCGAAGCGCTCGCCCTCGACGGGCTCGAAGAGGTCTCCCTGCCTGGTCTCGATCGTGCCGACCTCGTTGAGGGCGGCATTGATCGCCGTGAACGTCAGCGCGCGCTCGCCGAGGTCGGTGGCGACCACGTGGTCTGCGTGGCGGGCCGCGAGGAGCGCCTGGACGCCGCAGCCCGTTCCCAGGTCGAGGGCCACGCGGACCTGCTGACGGATGGTCAGCGCGGCGAGGGTGCGCGAGGCCGCGCCGAAGAGCACTTCCCAGCCCGCCGGCGGTCGGTCCGCCTCGGCGTAGTCGTGCGCCAGGAGGAGGCCCTCGAACGGGCTGATGTCGACCGCTCCGACCAGGCCGGCATCCGTCCGTTGCAGGAGACCGGACTCGACGAGCGCGTCGGGCTCCGCCGGCGCGAGCGCGGCCGCAGCCTCGCCCTCCCCGACGGGCTGCCGGAGCCGGAACAGGCGGACGAGCGTGCCGAGGTCGCCTGCCTCGGCAAGCCTTCGGCTCGTGACCTCCTGCCGGTTCAGCGCGAGCGGCGGCCTGGGCCCGAGGGCGTCCGAGATCCGTCCCGCCGTGAAGTCGGCGCGCCGCAGGGCCTCCCGCAGGCCGGCGAGCGTCGCTCGGTCGGGTTCGCGGATCGACGGCTCGTCCGTCGAGGCCGGGCTCACGCCAGCAGCGAGTAGCCGCCGTCGACGACGATCGTCTGGCCCCGGATCATGTCGGCCTCGGCCGAGGCGAGGAAGACGACGGCGCCTGCGATGTCGCTCGGCAGGACCATCCGGCCGGCCGGGGTCCGCTTCTGGGCCGCGCGGATCATGTCCTCCCTGTTCGGGAAGTGCTCGAGCGCGCCCGTCACGACGACGCCGCCCGACACCGCGTTGACCCGGATCCCGCGCGGCGAGAGCTCGACCGCGAGGTAGCGGACGAGGGACTCCAGCGCGGCCTTGGAGGTCCCCACGAGCACGTAGTTCTCGAGCACCCGCGTCGAGCCGAGGCTCGAGATCCCGATGATCGAGGAGCCCTCCGGCATCGTCGGCGCGGAGGCCCGGGCGAGGGAGAGGAGCGCCCGCGCGTTGGCGCCGAGCGTCCAGTCCCAGTGCTTGTCCTCCGTCTCGAGCGCCGGCCGGATCACGCCGGTCGCCGCGTTGTGGACGACCACGTTCCAGGGCCCGTTGGCCTCGACCTCCGACAGCACCCGCTCGGACGTGACGTTGCCGCGGATCAGCAGCGGCTCGGCGGCGAGCGCGCGGAGCTCGTCGGCGGTCTGCTCTGCCGCGGTGTCGTTGCGCATGTAGCCGATTGCGACGCGCTTCGCGCCGAGCTCGGCGAAGCGGAGCGCGATCGCCTTCCCGATCCCCCGCGAGCCGCCGGTGACGAGCACCGAGGCTCCCTCGAACTGCGTCATCCTCTGCGCGGCAGCGGGTCGTCGGCGGGCGCCGAGCTCGGGATCGTCTCCCAGCCGATGCGCGTCCGCGGCTCCGGCGCCGAGTCGTCCGCCTTGGACGAGGCGTGGCCGAGTCGGTCGAGGAGCTCGATCTGCTCCTCGCCGTACCGCCGCACCGCGTGGTCCTCCGGCAGCCCCTCGATCAGCTCACGGACACGCGCACGGATCTGGTACGCGAAGTGCGGCGTCGCCGGCCCGACGAGCGCGTCGACGTCCTCCCTGGTCGGCTCTCCCTCCATCCGCGCGAAACCTACCGCCCCGGCCGCGTGTAGTCGTGGACGACGATCGAGCCGTACTGCCTGTGGTCGGTGAGCTCGAACACGATCTTGTCCTCCAGCTCCGGGAAGATCCGCTTTCCCGAGCCGAGAATCACGGGGAAGATCATCAGCCGGAGCAGGTCCACGAGGTCGCGCTCCAGGAGCGAATCGACGAGTGTCTTGCTGCCCGCGACCAGGAGGTCTCCCTCGAGCTCGTTCTTGAGCGCGGCGACGTCGTCGATGGTCCGGAGGATCGTCGTGTTCTGCCACGTCGCCTCGTCGAGCGTGGTGGAGACGACGTACTTCGGCATCGAGTTGAAGCGCTTGGCGAACTCGGCCAGCCCTGGTTCGTCCGACTCCTCCCGCTCGGGCCAGGCGGCGGCGAAGCCCTCGTAGGTCCGGCGGCCGAGCAGCTGCGCCTCTGCGTCGTACGTCTCCTTCGTCTTGACCTCGTACTGGCCCGCGTCGGGGAACTCGAACGTCCAGGCGGTGTGCTTGTAGCCCTCCTCGCCGCCCGGGGCTTCCATGACTCCGTCCATCGAGACGAACTCGGTGACGATGATGCGGCCCATCGGTGCTCCTTCCGGTCGAGTGCTCCTAAGACCGCCGGGGGCCCGGCAAGTCATCGGTAGGGTCGTACGGTGAGGCGGCTCAGCGTGGCGGAACTGATGCTGCTCGCCACCGTCACGATCTGGGCCTTCAACTTCACGGTGACGCGGTACGCCGTGACGCACGGGTTCGAGCCGCTCGCCTACTCGGCGCTCCGCTTCAGCGCGGCGGCCATCGTGGTCTCGAGCCTGACGTACGGCCTCGAGCGGTCGCTCCGCTTCGAGCGGCGCCACGGCGTCCTGCTCGCCGGCGCGGCGTTCGTCGGGATCTACCTCAACTCGGTCAGCTTCATGTACGCCATCGACCTCACGAACGCGTCGACGACGGCGCTGATCTTCGGGAGCCTGCCGATCGTCACCGCGATCTTCGCCTACGTCCTCGGCGTCGAGAGGCTCCACCGCCGGTTCTGGGTCGCCGCCGTGATCTCGTTCGTCGGGGTCGCACTGGTCGCGGCCGGGTCGTCGAGCGGGATCTCGGGGAACCTGCTCGGGGACCTCCTCGCCTTCGTTGCGGCGGCGACGTGGGGGTTCTACTCGGTGGCGATCGTCCCGCTGCTCCGGCGGTACTCGGTCTGGCGGATCAGCGCCGGCGCGCTCGTCGTCGGCGCCGTCCCGCTCGTGCTCACCGGGATCCCCCAGTTGCTCGAGCAGGACTGGGACCTCGAGCCGCTCGTGTGGGCGGCGTTCACGTACGCCGTGCTCGGCCCGCTGGTGCTGACGAACTTCCTCTGGTTCAGCGCGATCGAGCGCGTCGGCCCCTCGCGGGCGACGCTCGTGACGAACCTCCAGCCGTTCCTCGCAGCGCTTTTCGCGGTCGCCCTGCTCTCCGAGGAGCTGACCTGGCTGCAGATCGCGGGCGGCATCGCGATCGGCCTGGCGCTCCTGCTCGCACGGCGTCGACCGGCCATGGAATCCGCCTAAGATGCGATCGATGGGCACCGACTTCATGCCGCTCGAGGGCTGGGACCACGTCGAGCTCTGGGTCGGCAACGCCAAGCAGGCGGCGTACTACTACGAGCACGCGTTCGGCTTCACGCGCACCGCGTACGCGGGCCCGGAGACCGGTGTCCGCGACCGCGCCTCCTACGTCCTCGAGCAGGGCGACATCCGCCTGGTGCTGACGAGCGGTCTGCGGCCGGACAGCGAGATCACGCAGTTCGTCGCGCGCCACGGCGACGGCGCGAAGGACATCGCGCTGCAGGTGCCGAGCGCCGACGAGGCGTACCGGACCGCCGTGCAGCGCGGCGCACGGGGTATCCGCGAGCCCGAGTTGGTGGAGGACGAGAACGGCCGGATCGAGCTCGCGACGATCGGGACCTACGGCGACACCGTCCACACGTTCGTGAACCGGAGCGCCTACGCCGGCCCGTACCTCCCGGGGTACCGGTCGGCCGTCGAGAACGGCCAGCCGTCGACCGGGGTCGGCCTGATCCTGCTCGACCACGTCGTCGGCAACGTCGAGCTCGGCCGGATGAACCACTGGGTCGAGTTCTACGAGCGCGTCTTCGGGATGACCAACATCGTCCACTTCGGCGACGACCAGATCCAGACCGAGTACTCCGCCCTGATGTCCAAGGTGATGTCGGACGGGAGCGGGAAGATCAAGTTCCCGATCAACGAGCCCGCCGAGGGCAAGCGGAAGAGCCAGATCGAGGAGTACCTCGAGTTCAACAACGGGCCTGGCGTCCAGCACATCGCGATGCAGAGCGAGGACATCGTCCGGACGGTGGAGACGCTCAAGGAGCGCGGCGTGCTCTTCCTGGACACGCCCGAGACGTACTACGACGAGGTCGAGGGCCGCGTCGGGGAGATCTCGGAGGACTACGACGACCTGAAGCGGCTGCGGATCCTCGCCGACCGCGACGAAGACGGCTACCTGCTGCAGATCTTCACGAAAACGGCGCAGGACCGCCCGACCGTCTTCTTCGAGGTGATCGAGCGCCACGGCGCGACGACCTTCGGCGAGGGCAACTTCAAGGCGCTCTTCGAGAGCATCGAGCGCGAGCAGGCGCTCCGCGGGAACCTCTAGGCCGCGCTGGCCTCCGGCGGACGGCTGCGGAAAGGCCGCGCCGGGATCTCGGAGTTCTTCCGATGCGGCCGGCGCCCGCCTTCGCGAGCATGGTTCGTGAGGAGGCGAGATGCCACCTGTCCTCTCGGCAGTCGAACTGACGAAGCGCTTCGGCGACACCACCGCCGTCAGCGATCTCTCCTTCGGTCTCGACGCGGGCACCGTCACCGGCTTTCTCGGACCGAACGGGGCCGGCAAGACGACGACCATGCGGCTCATCCTGGGTCTCGCCGAGCCCGATCGTGGCCGCGCGTTCGTCTTCGGCCGTCCCTACGCCGAGCTCGACCGTCCGGCCACCCGCGTCGGCGCCGTGCTCGAGTCCGCCGATCTGCATCCGGGGCGGACCGGGCGAGACCACCTGCGCGTCCTTGCTCCCGTCGCGCAGGTCCCGACGAGCCGGGTGGAGGACGTTCTGAGGCTGGTCGACCTCGAGGGCGCCGCCGACCGGCGGGTGAAGGGCTACTCGCTCGGCATGCGCCAGCGACTCGGCCTCGCCGCCGCGCTGCTCGGCGATCCCGAGCTCCTCGTTCTCGACGAGCCTGCCAACGGGCTCGATCCCGAGGGCGTGCGCTGGCTCCGGGACTTCCTGCGCGAGTTCGCGGCCGAAGGCAGGACGGTCTTCGTCTCGAGCCACCTGCTGGCCGAGGTCGCGCAGACCGTCGACCAAGTGGTGATCATCAACCGCGGCCGGCTCGTCGTCGAGTCGCCGCTGGAGGAGCTCACCGCCCGTCTCGCCGGCACGATCCGGATTGAGGCGGCGAAGCCCGACGTCCTCGAGTGCGCGCTCCGCAACGAGGGAGTCGCCGCCGAACGCGTCAATGGGGCGCTGCGGGTTCACGGCGCGACGGCCGACCGGATCGGCGAGATCGCCCTCGCGGCGAACGTGGCGCTCCGCCAGGTCGTGACCGAGTCTCCGTCGCTCGAAGACGTGTTCCTCGAGCTGACCGCGGAGCCGCCGTCATGAGCGGCCAGTTCGTCTCCGAGCTGCGCAAGGTGCGGACGACGCGAACGGCGCCCCTTCTGCTGCTCGCGGCCGTTGCCTTCGCGCTGCTCGGCATCGTCGCCGTCGGGCTGTCGGCCACAGTCGAGGAGCTGGCGCGCGAGGACGACCAGCGGACGTTCTTCGGCTCCGCCGCGACGAACGCCGTGTTCTTCGCGACCTTCGTGGGCCTTCTCGTCGTCACGAATGAGTTCCGCTACGGGACGATCCGGCCGACGCTGCTGTTCGAGCCGCGGCGGCGCGTCGTCCTCGCGGCGAAGCTCGCCGCCGCCGCGCTCGCGGGCGTCCTGTTCGCCGCCGTCTGCACGGTCGTGTCCTTCGGCTTCGGGCTGCCGCTGCTCGCCGCACGTGACGTGGACATTGCGCTGACCGGCCCGCACGCCTTGACGATCGTTTTCGGGACCCTCGCCGCCGCCGCGCTCGGCGCCATGATGGGCGTCGCAGTCGGGGCGCTCATTCGCAACCAGGTCGGCGCGATCGTCGTGCTGGCCGGCTACTCGGTCGCGTTCGACACCCTGCTCTTCGCAACCATGCCGTCCCTCGGCCGATTCCTCCCTGCGGAGGCGCTCAGCGCGCTCGCAGGGCTTCCAGACGAAGGCCTCCTCACGCCCGGAGTGGGAGCTGCGGTGGCCCTCGCATGGACGCTCGCCTTCAGCGTCGCGGCGGCCGCGCGAACCGACCGCAGCGATGTCTGACGAAGGGAACCGGGGCGATCCTCATACGTGAGCGGCCGTAGCGGGTCGACCCGTCGAGGAGTACGGCGTCAGGGCAGCGGCTCCGTCAGCGGCTCGATCCAGTCGGCCGACTCGAACGGCGTCAGCTCGACCTCCGTGAGGTCGACCTCGTCGTCGATGAGCCTGGCCGGCTCGCGGCCGTTGAGCGACGTCATCACGTCAGCGGTCACGACGAGGTCCGGCAGGTCGAAGTCCTCCCGGGCCCGCACCTCGATGTGCTTCGCGAGCTGGACGATCATGTCCGGCCGCCCGGCCATCTCGTCGTACTGCCAATCGGTCACGTAGTCGAGCGGGTCGATCTCCCCCGACTGGCCCGTGGCGGGATCGGCCGCGAAGAAGCGGGCCTCCGACTCCTTGTCGCGGAGCTTCATGTGCCAGGCGAAACGGTGGCCCTCCTCCGTCCAGCTGACGTTGCCGGGATAGAGCAGGTGGCGCAGCGGCAGGAAGAGCTGCAGCGCCAGGTAGACGCCGAGCACGCCGACCAGCGCCCGCCGCGGCCGGCTGAGCCGCCAGCCCTGCGGAGGCGCCCCCACCTTCGTGATCAACGGCGGCCGCGGGAGGCTCCACCGGCGCTCCCGCACCCGGGTCGCGAGCCGGCGCGGCCAGTCCGGCGGGAAGAACAGGAGCGCCGTGCCGAGGGCGAGCCACGGGAAGATCCCGATCGTGAAGAGCTCCGAGTTCATGAGGTGGAATCCGAGCGCGGCGAGGAACGCGAACGGCCGGGTCACCGGGATGAGCAGGAACGGCACGACGAGCAGGTCGAGGAAGAGCCCGCCGTAGCTGAAGAGGAGCGCGACCCAGTGCTCGTCGAAGAACTGACCGACGACGGCGAAGTCCGTTCGCTCGCCCAGCCAGATGCCGAGCGGCTGGCCCTGCAGCCAGTCCCAGTTCCACTTCGCGACCGACGCGAAGACGAACACGATCCCGATCTGGGCGCGCAGGAGCCAGAGCGACCACGTCGGGACCGTTTGCGGCCACGGCTTGCTCGCCATCCAGCGGTCGAGCGACCACACGCGGTGCGCCGGCACGATCGCCATCAGCAGCGCCAGCAGCGAGATCAAGTAGAAGTGGTTCAGGTACCGCGCCTGCTCGAGCAGGAAGACGTAGGTGAACCCGACGAAGAAGAGCGGCGCCGTGATCCGGTACATGAACCCGAACGCGATGCACGCCGCGAGCACCCCCAGCAGCGTGAAGTGGAGTCGCATCCCGGTCTCGCCCCACGGCTCGACCCAGCCGAACCCGTCGTACGTGAAGTGGAAGGTCGGGTCGACGTAGTAGCGCTCGATCCAGCCGTGGGAGAAGTAGCGCCAGACCTCCCAGAGCATGATCGCGCCGAACAGCATCCGGAAGACGGCCAGCGACGCGCCGTCGACCGGCTGGAAGAGTCGGTAGGCGAGGTGCCGCATCACGGGGATTATCCGCTGCTCCCGTAGATTCCCCGCGATGGTCGGCTGGAGCCTTACGGAGGCGCTGCAGGCGCCGGCGCGGCAGCGCGCGTCGCTGGAGACGACCGACCACCGGCCGTGGGCCGTGCCGGACCGCCCGTGGATCATGGGGCAGACCTGGGACGAGCTGCTGTTCGCCCACTGGCGCGCGCCGCCGGACGCGCTCCGAGCGCACCTCCCGGCCGGGCTCGAGCTCGATCTCCACGACCGCGAGGGGTGGCTCGGGGTCACGCCGTTCCGGGTGAGCGGCCTCCGCGCCCGCGGCCTGCCGCCGCTGCCGGTCGTCTCCGAGTTCCTCGAGCTGAACGCACGCACGTACGTCACCGCCGGCGGAAAGCCCGGGATCTGGTTCTTCAGCCTCGACGCGTCGAGCGAGCTGGCGGTGCTGGCCGCGCGGCAGGCGTACCGGCTGCCGTACTTCCGGGCCGACCTGCGCGCGGCGTGGGAGGACGGATGGCTCGTCTACGAGAGCCGGAGGAAGGACGGCCGGCCCGCCGCGTTCCGGGGCCGCTACCGGCCCGCCGGCGAGGTGGTCGACGCCGACCCCGGGTCGCTCGAGCACTTCCTGACCGAGCGCTACTGCCTCTACGCCGAGCACGACGGACGCCTCAAGCGCGCCGAGATCCACCACGACCCGTGGCCGCTCCAGCCGGCGGAGGCGTCCATCGACGAGAACACGATCCCCCCGCCGGGGATCCGCCTGGTCGACGCCGAGCCGCTGCTCCACTACTCGGCGCGGCAGGACGTCGTGATCTGGTCGCTCGAAGATGCCTGACCACGACGCGATCGTCGTCGGCTCCGGCCCCAACGGGCTGGCGGCCGCGATCACGCTGGCCCGGGAAGGCCGCTCCGTGCACGTCGTCGAGGGGGCGGAGACGATCGGCGGCGGGATGCGGTCGGCCGAGCTGACGGAGCCCGGGTTCGTCCACGACGTGTGCTCGGCGATCCATCCGCTGGCCTCCGGCTCGCCGTTCTTCTCCGAGCTGCCGCTCGGCGAGC
The DNA here is from genome assembly GCA_036554945.1 of Gaiellaceae bacterium. Taxonomy (GTDB): domain Bacteria; phylum Actinomycetota; class Thermoleophilia; order Gaiellales; family Gaiellaceae; genus JACDAN01. Next base: position 41,067 of record DATBMH010000011.1, read on the forward strand.
ACGGGCTCGAGCTGGTGCACCCGGACATCCCGATGGCGCACCCGTTCGACGACGGCTCGGCCGTGGTGCTCGAGCGGTCGGTCGACGACACCGCGGCGGGGCTCGGAGCCGACGCCGACACGTACCGCAAGCTGTTCGGGCCGCTCGTGCGCGACAAGGGCCGGCTCGTGCCGTTCCTGCTCGGCCCGAGGCCGCTTCCGCGCCACCCGCTCGCCGCCGCGCGCTTCGGGCTGCTCGGGCTGCGCTCCGGGGTCGGCCTCGTCAAGCGGTTCGAGGGCGCGCCGGCCAAGGCGCTCTTCATGGGGCTCGCGGCGCACTCGATCCAGTCGATGCGGCGCAGCCCGACGGCGTCGTTCGGGCTCGTCCTCGGGCTGCTCGCACACACCTACGGCTGGCCCATGGCGCGCGGAGGCTCGCAGTCGCTCGCCGACGCGCTCGTCTCGTACCTCAGGTCGCTCGGCGGGGAGGTCGAGGCCGGCCGGGAGGTGGCGTCCGTCGACGAGCTCGCCGCACGGACGAAGCTGCTCGAGCTCACGCCGAAGGGCGTCGTCGCCGTGGCGGGCCACCGGCTGCCGAGCCGCTACCTGCGGGCGCTCCGCCGCTACCGCTACGGCCCCGGCGTCTTCAAGCTCGACTGGGCCCTCGACGGCCCGGTGCCGTGGACGGCGCCCGAGTGCGCCCGTGCCGGCACCGTCCACATCGGCGGACCGGCCGAGGAGATCGTCGCGTCGGAGGACGCGGTCTGGCGCGGGGAGGCTCCCGAGCGGCCGTACATGATCGTCGCCCAGCAGAGCCTCTTCGACGACAGCCGCGCGCCGGCCGGCAAGCACACGCTCTGGGGCTACTGCCACGTGCCCAACGGGTCGACCGTCGACATGACAGAGCGGATGGAGGCGCAGATCGAGCG